>NZ_JBHNPP010000004.1:0-321180 GCF_042436695.1 Flavobacterium sp. HJSW_4 | reverse complement strand
GAAAAATGGCATCAGTATTTTGCTAAATATCAGCCGCCTATGCTGATTGTTTGGGGTAAAAATGACCAGTTTTTTACCGCACCAGGTGCAAATGCTTATAAAAAAGATAATCCAAGTGCAGAAATTCATTTCGTAAATGGAGGACATTTTGCATTAGAAGAACACTACTCAGAAGTATCAAAGCTGATTATTAATTTTTTGAGTAAAAAAGTTAAATAACAATATCAATGCTTTGGGAGACTTTAAAAATCTCACCAAGAAATTATCTATCAATCCAATTTAATTAATCAATAAATCTCAACTATTATGAAAAAGTTATTCTTAACAGCAACAGTTGTACTTTCGTCTCTGACTGCATTCGCACAAAAACCAAGCCCGCAATTATTAACTCCTAAAAACCATACATTGGTTTTAGTGGATCATGAAGGCCAGATGGCATTCGCAGTTGGTAACATACCTGTAGATCAGCTTCGAACAAATACCGGTATGGTTGCAGGAGCGTCAAAGATTTTTAAAGTTGCTACAGTAATTACAACAGTAGCAGAACAGTCTTTTAGTGGCCCTGTTTTTCCTGAAGTTCAAGAGTTTTATCCTAAATCGAGCACGAAATATTTTGACAGAAGCACTATGAATTTCTGGGAAGATGCCAATGCTTACAAAGAGGTAGTAAGCAAAGGAAACAAAACCATTGTAATGGGAGGTTTGTGGACTTCGGTTTGTATTGTCGGACCTGCGCTATCTGCTATAAATGACGGCTATACCGTTTATGTAATCACTGACGCAAGCGGGGATGTATCAGACGAAGCTCACAATCAGGCTGTAACCCGTATGGTTCAGGCTGGAGCAAGACCTATTACTTCAATGCAGTATTTATTAGAATTGCAACGCGACTGGGGAAGATCAGAAACGTATACAGCTGTTACAGATTTGGTTCAAAGATTCGGCGGATCTTATGGAATTGGTGTTCAATACAGCCGAGCAATGCTTAAACACTAATTTATTGTACAACTCAATAGTTTAATTTATTGGCCTTTAACAAGTCAAGTTCTGGATCGAGATTTTGGAAATTGTACTTAACTAGGCCAATAAAATTAAAAGTTACTTTAAAAATAAAAACTATGATACATATTTTTTTTTCACTGCTATATTCAAATGTTGGAACCAGATTGAATAACTTTGTTCTGCTCTTTTTTAGGATTGCCGTTTCTTTGGAACTTATTTTTGCGCATGGATTAAAAAAAATCGGCATTGGGACTGAATTAGCAGAAGTTGTTCCAAATCCTTTAGGCCTGCCTGATGCTTTCAATCAAGTTTTTGCCACAGCGGCCAATCTTGTAATGCCCCTTTTTATAATAGCAGGTTTAATGACCCGTTTAGCAGCTTTACCAATTTTAGCCGTTACACTGACAGGTTATTTTGTAGTGCATTTTAATGATCCAATATTAGTAAAAGATACGCCTCTAATTTACAGTCTTTGTTTTTTACTAATTTGCTTTACTGGCGCAGGTAAATATTCGATTGACCATTATATCATTAGCCGAAGAAAAATTTAAAATCTCTAATAACTTTAATCTGTGTAAAATTTAGATTATGAACTATCAAAAACTAGCATTTACGGACGCCATAAAAAAGCTTCAGGAAGAAAATGGAAGCAGATCAGCGTATGAAAATATGGAAAAGAGATCTATAGTTGATGGACTTACAGAAAATGAAATCGGATTTATTTCTGAAAGAGACAGCTTTTATATGGCCAGTTATGGTGAGAATGAATATCCTTACATACAGCATCGAGGAGGACCAACTGGTTTTATCAAAGTTATTGATGACAAAACAATCGGCATTGTAGATTTTTCAGGAAACAGACAATATATTTCGTTAGGGAATATTTCAAATAACAATAAAGTGGCTTTATTTCTGATGTCGTATCCGCAAAGAGCTAGGCTAAAAATTTATGCCCATGCGAAGGTGGTTGAATTAAAAGACAACGAGGAATTATACAATCAGCTAAAGCCTTCTGATTATAAGTTCAGACCTGAGAGAATGCTTGTATTTGAAATTCAGGCATACGATTGGAATTGCCCTCAGCACATTACACCCCGTTTTACCAAAGAAGATGTCGAAATGGCTTTTCAGCCCCAAAAAGAATATATTACCAAACTAGAAAATACGATTAGAGAACTGGAAGAAAAACTGGCTCAAAAATCGAAATAGCGCTTGGAAATTAGTCTAGCAAACTTTGTTTGCGGTAATCTAAAGGTGTTATTCCAGTATGTTTTTTGAAAAAAATGCTAAAATAAGAGGTATAGCTGAACCCTAGCATGAACGCAATTTCTTTCATGGTGTATTGAGAATCCTGAATTAAAATTTTTGCAGTACTAAGCGTTTTTTCAGCAATTAATTGACCGGCGGTTTTACCTGTTTTTTCTTTTAGGACGGTGGATAAGTAATTTTCATGAAGCTGCTGCATTTCAGCATAATCTTTTATATGAAGGATCTGTTTTACTTTTCCTTTTAGGAGCTGGTCATAATGATACTCCAGATTTTGTAAAAAATCATTCAAGATGTCAGGATTTTTTGACTGTACGTTATGAACGCTGTAGCCGACCCAAAATTCTTGTTTTATTTTAAGCAAAATCCTCGTCAGAAGGTTGGCGCATAATTTTTTCTTAAGCGGTGAATCCTTTTTCAGTTCCTGATGAATCAGCAAAATAATTGCTCTCAACTCCTGTTGGAATGCGGCTGATGTATGCAGAGGTAGATGTCTTTCAAATAATAAGAAAGGGAATACTTCATAGATAGAGATTCCTGCATATTTTAAAATAAAATCTTCTGAAAACAGCAAACCGTAAGTTTCTGTTACTTCTTCCCATCGTAATTCCTGAAGATCTCCCGGTTTGTTCATAAACAGCATGTTAGGTCTTATTTCGACCGTAGTATCTTCATACTTCATCGACCCATAGGAATCAATAACAATTCCAATGGTAAAAAGGGTAGAGCGGAATAGTGAATAAGTGTACGGAAGTCTTTCTTTCGGGTGCAGTATTTTTGAAATGATCAGCGAAAAATCGTCATCACCCATATGTCCTTCCGAGTAATCGATTCCCATTACTCTAACATTATCATAGAGTTCGTATGTTTCCTTTTTTTTAATTGTACTCATGATTGTAAAATCCTTAAATTGGCATATTCTGATAAAGGCAGTATCCTTTCTATGGAATTAGGTATTTTGATGCATTTTTCTGTATATCCCTGGAGCAGATTGGGTTTGCGTTTTGAAAAAGCTGTAAAAATAGTTCAGATCATTAAAACCGTATAGAAAAGCAATATCCTTCATCGATTTTTCAGAATGTTTCAGCAGGTATTTGATCTCATCGACAAGTTTTTTGTTAACCCATTCGTTAACCGTTTTTTTTGTGATGTTGCTTATGGTTTTGGATAAATAATTCTCATCCAGATTCAACAGCTGGGCGTGCTCTTTGATGCGCATCACCGAAATGCATTTACCTTGAGAAAGTTTGTTAAAATTATTTTCAATATTTTGGCGAAAGTCGATTACAATTTTATTGTTTTTTTCGTTATTTATTTTGAATTCTGGTTCATTCTCTTTTTCCAATTGCACAAAAAATAAAAGATTTAGTGTCAAGTTTGCCATTAAATCATTTTTATAGCATAAATCTGAAGTTGCTATTTTATGCATTTCAATACAGGTTTGTTCAAAATAATTCATGGTATCTTGAGTGACACAGCAACAATAGCCGTTCGTAGTATTGAATTCCATAATATTATCGATTCCACCAGGAAAGTGTTTTAAAATGAACGATTTCTTGAACGCTATATTGTAAACTTTTTCCATATCTGTCCAATGGATTTTAAAATAAGAATCAGGACAGGCCACTACGATATGATTAGGATGCAGTTCAAAAATATCATCTCCTACAGTAAAACTTCCATTTGCATTGGTGACAATGGTGAAACTGTAATAATCCGACCTGAATGTCGGGGAGTTAAATGGAAAAGTCAGATCCCATTCGTGCACTTTTACAATTGAAAATTCGTCATTATCAATATAATCATGATAAGAAAGCTTTAAAAACTCAATCTGATCTTTATAGGTACTGAGGTTTGTTGGTTGTGATATCATGGCTATAAAAATTGGTTATGGTAAGTTATCTGGCGAATTGGGAACTTTTATTATTCAAAGATATGAGAAAGGAAAATTACCATTATACCTTAAAAATGGCATTAATTTATAAAATTCAAAGATTAGGAGATTGCTGTAAACTTTTTCTATAATTCATAGGTGTCATTGTAGTCTGTTTTTTAAAGTAACGGCTGAATGAACGGCTGTCGGCAAATTGAAATAAGTTGCCTATTTCTGAAATTGGAATGGATGTTTCAGTCAATAGCACTTTAACCTCACCTAAGATTTTGCTGTTAATCCATGCAGTTGGAGTTCTGCCAGTTTTGTTTTTTATCATTCTACAGAAATAGTCCTCATTTAGAAATTGATTCGCAGCAAAATCACCAGCTTTTAGTTGCTTAGGCTTTTCGCCGTTTAGTATTTCACCAAAATATTTGTCCAGATCTTTATAGAATATGCTAACTACACTTGAATTAACATTTTTATCAGACATCGAATTTGATTGATTTTGAAAAAGCTCGTTAATTTTTATGAGCAGAAATTCTACCATATTGCCGATAAGAATCATATTTTGATTTTCTTTTTTTGTTTCGTGCTTAAGCTGGTCGATGTTGCTTTTTACTACTTGGTAATTTTCAGAGTCAACGATGCTGTACATAAAAGAATCTGATAATAAAAATGGAAACTCATTATAGATGTTACTAATGCAGTGCTTAGCAAGAAAATTTTCAGTAAAGCATATAAAATACGCCTTGGAAATATGGTCTATCGTGTAATTACGAAAATGTCCAGGCGTCGTTATAAAGATACTTGACGATTCCAAATGCATTTCTTGATTATTGTAAAGATGTGTTGCTCTCCCTTCATAAATGATGAATATGGTAAAGAAGTTTGCTCTGTACGGATTAGCTGCTTTAAGCAGTTTATTTTGATTTGACAGATCTATTTCCTGAATCATAAAATCTTCGCACAAAGGTCCTTCGGCGGGTATTCCAAACCAATCACGTATTTCAGTTAAAGTCTTGAGCATTTCTATTTTGGTTTCCATGTCAACGATATATAGAAGAAAAGTAATTTCACAATTGCACGAGCTGGTTATTGTCTGTTATTACATTTTCTAGGTTAGTACTATTGATGATCCTTAAGAGGTGAGATAGAATACGGGAATATTTAAAGTATGTTATTAAGATTTATTTCAGTAAAATACTCAATTTCAAACTCTTATATTATGCATAATTACTAAAGAAAAATGAGTTGCGCTAATGTTATCAAACAAACCTTTTTGGAATCTTAGGTTAGTATAATAATTTGTGGTTTATTCACAGAGAATGAGGTATTTCACCTCTAATTTCCAAGAGGAAATATCGAAAGGATAATCTGAAATTGTAATACTAATTTGGACGGAAAAATCGTAAGGATAAAAGCCAGCTCTTTGTAAAATATTATTTCAATAACAGCGAAAGCTTTCAGAAATGAAAGCTTTTTTTATCGATACAATGGGGATTTCTTTACTTTTGAATCGAAATTTAACCAAAAATAAAATTTATGAAAAGAATACTTTTTAGTATTGCCTTATTTTCTTCTGTTTATTTATCAGCTCAAACTGTGATTGTTGAGGAAAAATATGAGAAGAGGAATGAACCTATAGCATATAGATATCTTCCTAACTCTAAAAAGCTTGTAATTTTTAAAGGAGAGACATTACCACTATTTGCGGTCACATCTGAAACCATTTTCTTTATGACAAAATCTGCTTATAGTTTTGATGAAAGTGGAACTAGAACTATTTTGTTTGAAAATGAAAAATTGGCAAATTGTACATTTTCTTTAACTGAAAATTCTTTTAAAGCATTTGGAGGTAGTAAAATATCGGTTACATCAGATAGGAAATATTATCTAAACAATGTTTACACAAACAGTTTTACAAATGATGAAATTAAAAATATTAATTCCAGTTATTTTGGACTTTTAAATAATGATAATGGATTTTTTTTTAATGGATATTCTCGTACTCTTTTTTTTAATTCTTTTAATGACTCCTATGATTTAGGTTTTACAAATCAGAAAGGTAAGGAAAAGATTAATTTTGAGAAAGATGAAGTTTTTCTAGAGGTTTTTGATCTAAAATCAAAGCAAAAAAATAGAGTAAAATTAGAAACCCCTAAATTAGATTTGTTAAAAGGAAATTCATTTGTAGAATCAACGGATGGAGTGACTTTTAGTTGTAAGCTACAAGCAAATAATACCTTTGATATGGTGACAAAATCAGTTTCAAAAGAACAGAATGAAACTACTATTTATAAAACTACTTATGATATACAAGGTAAGAAGATAAAAGATGTAGCACTGAAATTAAATTTAAAAGACAACTTTTTTGTTTTATCTTCCTGTGGCGCTGGTTATGTTGACAATTTTGTTTGGGATGTACAGGCAGTCAATAATTATTACGAAGATTCTAAGAATGGTGATATGTATGTTTATGGAATCTATACCAATAAAAAATCTAAAATTCATAAAGGTTTTGACCCTGTTGGATTTTATATTTTTAAGTTTGATAAAGACGGAAATAAAATATGGGAATCTATTAATCCTATGAAGGATAAATATTTTGAAGGTTTATGTTGCGGTTTATACTTTAATCTTAATTTGTTTGAATACAATGGAAAACTCCTTTTTACTAATTCTGTAAATGAAGCGACTGAATTTTCCAATTATGCAATTGTTGATAAAACATCTGGTAATGTTTTAAAAATGAATAGAGTAGATTTTAATAATACAACAAGTTTTGCTAGAACTAGAGCGTTTATAAATAATACTTATGATAAAAGGGATTTGAAGAACAAAGCATTTTCACCTGTTTCATTTGTTGCGATGGATCTTAGCCCAGCAATGGATAACTATTTAAAAACAATTCCGAGTAAAGGAAATGCAGTTTATTTTGAAACCATTTTTTCTAATCAAGGAATATGGCTGGTAGAAACTGATAACAAAGAATATTATAAAGTTCTTTTATTTAAAGATTAAAAAAAAGGTCCAATTTGGCAGTCATGGTCGGAAGAAATTCCGACCATTTTTGGTAGTGCTACAGATTAGGTGTTTTTATAATTTAACCACTTAACTGAGAAAAAGAGAAGATCAGTTCAAATTTTGGGAGCTTTTTTTGCTATCTAAAAATTTTATAATATAAGATTAGAGAAACGGTATGCAGCTTACCTTCTAAAGAAGGTCCCGTATAAGTATTTGTTTGAGAGTAACTGTCTGTTTGAACATCACTTAATAAATTAGAGAGTCCCATATTGTATTTCAAAGCAAGTCTAAATTTGTTGTAACCCCCAGTTAATCCGAAAGAGACTCCATAATTTAATTTATTAATATCTGCCAAACTGTTTTCAGTAAGCCTATAAGGCAAATAATATTGATCATTTGCATCTTCCTTAGCATCAAGCTGGCCAGTATTTACAGAAACATAAACACCTGCTGAAGGGCCAAAATAAAATTTATCTTCATCAGGAGTTATGATATAATAATTCATACTAAAACCAGCATCAAAGCTGTGTAAAATATATTTTGCTTGACGAACAGTTAAAGCCTCAGAATCTACGTAGTCTAATTTTAATGCATTACCACTTATTAAAGTAGTAATTTCATAATTAAAACTTTCGTGATATCCCGTATTAAAAGTAAGTCCTGCATTATAACTTATATTAGGATCTGCAAGTAAATCTTTGGAAT
Organism: Flavobacterium sp. HJSW_4; assembly: GCF_042436695.1. Lineage (NCBI taxonomy): Bacteria > Pseudomonadati > Bacteroidota > Flavobacteriia > Flavobacteriales > Flavobacteriaceae > Flavobacterium > Flavobacterium sp. HJSW_4. The sequence goes on along the minus strand of NZ_JBHNPP010000004.1, from coordinate 313,307 downwards.
CAAGCATGGTCTGATTCATTCCTACACCAAAAGAAAATCCGCGAGGAACTTGCGCATGCATAGAAATAGTAATAAAAAGTAAAATAAATAAATGTAATTTTTGTATCATAATTGTAATGTAAATATTAGTTGCATTTTAAATAAATAGGTGAATCAAAAAAGCCAAGAATATCCATAAAATATTCGTCATTAGTATTAAAAGATTCCATTCGTTCAATAACTTTTGGGCAGTTTTTAAAATTTCTTTTAATCAATTCTGGCACCTTCTTTCTTAATTCAACATGACCTAAGCTTTTGTTAGTTCCTTTAAATTCAAGAGTTTCAATAATATTATTATTTAAATCTAAAACCAAAATATCATAATAAGTTATTGTAGAATAAAGACTTTTACCTTGTTTTGTTGTTACTGTAGTAACGAGACAAACTAATCGTTTATCTACATCCTCGGCTAAAACAAAATAACCTTTTTGTTTCTTATTAATTATAAAAGATTTAAAAACATATGGTCCAAAAGAGGCATAATCTAAATCTTTGTATGTTATGTACTTTTCCCATGTTTTTCCTGGAATTACATATGAAATTCTCTTATCGATATTTATGACCTCAAAGTCATCAAACTTATCAGATATTTCTATTTTAGTTCCATCTTTTTTTAGAATGAAAGAATTTTGAGAATAAGAATTCAAGCTAAAAAAGAATACTAAAAAAAATAAATTCTTCATTATTATCATTTTAATTGGTTAAACTAGTGTTCAGTAAACTTCGCCGATGCTGTAAACTCTTTTTGATTATTGGTACTCTTTACATTTGAAAAAGGTACATCACAAAAAGTAACCATAAATTTTCCATTAGAAAAAGAAACAGACACATCGCCAGATATAGCTTGATAATATAAAATGGAATGCCAGTTAAAATCAACATGAACTGTATTCGCAGAGAGAGCGGTAGCTGAATTTACTATTGTATAATTACCTGTTTTAGGAATATCATTTCCTTTAAAAAACACATTTAAATTAAGATCAAGATTACCTGCATTCAAAGTATAACTATTCTCTGGAGTACCATGTCCGTCAGTATAGTGAGGAAAAAATGTTTGTTTTGTAAACGGGGAATTTACAAAAGTCATTTCATAATTATTAATAGCACATGTTGTAACATTCTTTATTACGGTAACTTCTGTTGTTAATTCTTCTGTTTTACAAATTCCAATAGAAGTTACAAGCTTATACTCGCCAGACATGTCTACTGTAGAATTAGAAATAGTTGGATTCTGAACATTTGATTCGAAACCATTTGGCCCAGTCCAGTGATAAGTTGCTCCCTCAATTTTAGGTGTCTTTAAAATAATTGGATCATTGGAAATAATTGGTGAGTTACTACTAACAGTAGTCGCAGGAAGTATGCATCGTAACTCCCCTTTCTCAACACAACCTGAGAATAAAATTCCAATTCCAATGATTGGAAACAAAAAGCTTTTAGAATTCATTATAAATAATTAAATGTTAAAAGCACGAAAGTAATTTAATACTTATTAAAAAAACTGATTTATTTATTTGTATTTTTAAAAATTAATATCACCATGACCCCAATTTTAATTATCTTTTTTGTAATAGCTTTTTTTTATTTTCATGTCTTCCTTCTTTACAGTAAAGCAACAGGCTTCTGTAATTATAGAAAGATTTGGAAAATTTATAAGCGTTAGAAATTCAGGATTACAGCTTAAAATTCCTGTGAAGGACAGAATCGCGGGACGTTTAAATCTTAAGATTCAGACCTTGACGGAACAGAATTCGAACCACTTAATGGAGCCAGCTGGAAACAAATTCCAGACACATATTACTTTAGAGTATTTTTGTCATCGGCTGTTTATAATGCATCTGCCTGTAATCAGTTATTACAGGCAGATGCTTTGTTTTAAGCAAAACAAATATGTCTTTAGTAGTTTCGAACTTTAAGGCCACAACCATTGATTTTGCTATGTTTTTTTTCTATAAAACTGCAAGTGCCACGATTTTGCAACAAAACTTAGAATAGGTGAAAGAGGAATAAAAATTCGCTATATTTTTTGTAGCAGTAAGGTATCGATTCTATTCTTTTTGAACAATAAGATTTCTTTAAAATGCAAATTATAATTTCATATGAAGTATAGGATATTCTCTGCCTTTTTCATCAAACGCTGATCTTTTTACTATTTTGAAGCCCATATATTTGTAGAAGCCAACTGCTTGCGTATTCTGCTCATTCACATCAACTTTACTTGCTTTTAAATTGGTTATTGCGAATGCAATCAATTTTTTTCCTATTCCGATTCCTCGAAAATCATTATCAATAAACAGCATTTCAATATTTTCTTCAGAAGTTCCCATAAAACCAATTAATTCTCCATCTTTCTCAAATCCAAATAAGTCAACATGTTTGAAGTAGGTAGGAAGCATTTCCTTGTAGTATAAAAAATCTGTTTCTTTAAGAAAATCATGTGTGTTCAGTACCGCACTTTGCCAAATTTCCATTAATCGCGGATAATCCATCTCTGTAATTTCTCTAATCATAACTGTAAATTTTAAAAGAGCAAAGTTCCAAACTAATAAATAGATAACACTGAACCCAAGTTAAAAAATGCGTCTGCGTATTCTGCTCAATGCTTGTGGCGTAATGCCCAAATAGGATGCTATATCTTTTAACGGAATATGGTTTAAAGCCGTACCATATTCATCAATCATCTGCAGATAATACTGCTCGGGCGAGTTTTTGATTATGTCAATATTTCTTTTCAATATTTCTTTTCAATATTCTATTCAATAATATAGCAGTCAAGTCGCCAAATATTGGTTTTATCCTTGGAATAGAAGCATATAGTTCTGCTGCCTGTTCTTTGCTGATTCTATAAATAACACAATCTACGATAGCCTGCACATTAAAAGCCGAACTTTCCTGTAATGTAAATGATATGTTTGACATGGAAAATGTTCCTGGCTTACAGAACCAAAAAGTTTGCTCTTCTCCTTTATTATTTAATAGCCAGCAGCGCAACATGCCATCAAAAACAAAATAGCTGTAATTTTCTGTTTCACCCTCTTTAATTAGAAAGTTGTTCTTTTTGACCAATATTTGTTCAAAATAGTTATCATATATATCAGACTCCTCTTCAGTAAAAATATTGGTGTCTACATTAAACTCGTCAAGTAATTTTTCTAAAAGCATAATCTAAATATAATAATTCGTAGTGTTTTATAAATAAGTTCAGAATACCAAAATTTGATTTGCAATAAGTTTAATTTTATAATAGACAGAAACAGGATTTTGAACTAACAGTATGAGACTTCTGACAAGTAAAATTAAAAAAAAAGCCTCAGATTGCTCTGAAGCTTTTGTATTGATATTCTAACAGACAATTACTTTTTTTTGTACCATTCCAATGCATTGGCGTAAAAAATCTTTTTGTTAGCTCAACTTTACCATTCTCAAAGAACTCCAGCTGATTTTGGTAGATTATACAAAAAAACAAGCCGCCTGCGTGAAGATCAGTATCTGCGCGTAATCCTGGCAGGTACTTTTTATTAATTTCTATTTTCATTAGTGCATTATTAATGGACGTAAAATAATTTACTCTTTTATTGAATATAAAAACCGAGTCAGAAATGGCTCGGTTTTTTTATGCCTAATAATTTGTAGAGATCTACTGTCGTACGTCTTCTTATGGGATTTCCACAAACTGATAATTGTCATTTCCTGTTCGGATTCTTTTTCGTAATATTACTATTGTAAATTTTCATGAATGAGAAAGATTAAATACAAGAAAGGGCGCAAACTGCAACACATTACTTTAGAGTACACTGGCACGCATAAAGATCACGAAACAGAGATGCAACTTTTTGTATATAATGATGCTGATGTTGTCGAATACGATAAGTTTACGGTCTTAGCTTTAAATTCTTGTTTTGATTACACTAAAAACAATTGGCTCAATATTCATGGGCTTAATGATATCAATCTTATTAAAACGATCGGCTCACATTTTAAATTAGATGATTTTCTTCTTGCCGATATTTTAAACACTACAAAAAGAACGAAATTAGAAGAACAGCAAGATGTTTTGTTCTTTAATATAAAATCACTTCTTCCTTCTGAGTATTCAGATAATATTAGCGTTGAGCAATTAAGTTTTATTTTGAAAGACGGAATCTTGATTTCCTTTCAAGAAAAACGAAGCGACTTCTTTACACACATTCGCGAGCGTTTGCGTACACATGCAGGAATTGTTAGAACCAAAAAGGTAGATTATCTCTTGTATTTGCTTTTAGACGCTGTAATGGAGAATTTCTATATTACATTGGAAGATGAAGAAGATAAAATCGAAGACTTAATCAATTTGACTAAAAAAGATGCTAAACCAGTTATTTTAGAAAAAATTGAAAATCATCGGGATAATCTAAATTTTCTAAAACGTTCCATTGTCCCGCTTCGAGATTCGCTTTATTATCTGAAAACGAAAAAAGACGACGATGAAGATAATGGATTAATTCAGAAAGAAACGTTCAATTTCTTTATCAGATTGCATCAAAAAAGTTTAGAACTGTTAGATCAGATAGAATCAGATATGAGTGCTTTAGAAAGTGCATCCAATTTCTATTTTTCGGAGCAAAGCCGAAAAATGAATGAAATCATGAAAACGCTGACGATCATTTCAGCGATATTTATTCCGCTTACTTTTATCGTTGGAGTCTACGGAATGAACTTTGAAAACATGCCAGAACTCAAAATGCAAAACGGCTATTTTGTAGTCATGGGCGTAATGTTTTTGCTGGTAATAGCCCTAATCATTTATTTTAAAAAACGACGTTGGTTTTAACGTTTGTTTTGTTTTAGAAGAATGTGATTTTGTATAAATTTGTTATTTAGAATAAATATAAATAATTATGAGTAAAGCAATATATATAGCCACTAGCGACCATAATAGTGGTAAATCAATTATCACGCTCGGCTTGATGAGTATCTTAATTGGTAAAACAGCCAAAGTAGGATATTTTAGACCTATAATCGAAGATTTTGTCGATGGTGAAGTAGACAATCATATTGAAACTGTTTTGTCGTATTTCAACCTTGATATTCAGTTTAAAGATGCCTATGCTATTACCAAAAGCCAATTAATCAAAAAAAAGAACAAAGGTAAAATAGGAGAGGTTCTCGATTTAATCATCGAAAAATATAAAAAGCTCGAAGAACGCTTTGATTTCGTTTTGGTTGAAGGAACAAGCTTTACTGGAGAAGGAACTTCAATCGAATTGGATTTGAACGTTTTAATTGCTAAAAACCTTGGAATTCCGACCATAATTGTGGGTTCTGGAGTTGGTAAAACTTTAGAAGAACTTTTAGACAGTTTATATTTGGTTTACGATTCTTTCAAAGTAAAAGAAGTTGAAGTTTTGTCAGTTTTTGCTAATAAAGTGCAACCAGAAAATATTGAATTAGTTACGACTAGTTTGCAAAAGAGTTTGCCATCAAATGTTTTGATAAATACAATTCCGCTTATTTCGAGTTTGAATAATCCGACGATGCAGGAAATTGTACACGAATTGAATGCTAAAGTTCTTTTCGGTGAAAATTATCTGAACAACGAAATTGGGCATTATAGCGTTGGAGCGATGCAATTGCATAATTATCTAGTTCATTTGCATGACAATGCTTTAGTAATTACTCCAGGAGACCGTTCGGATATTATTTTGGGAGCTTTACAAGCTAATGAATCAGCAAATTATCCGACTATTTCGGGAATTATCCTGACAGGAAATATTGTTCCAGAAGAAAGTATTTTAAAGCTTATTGAAGGACTTTCTGCAATTGTCCCGATTATTGCTGTTGATGGCGGAACATATCATATTACGAATAAAATTGGTTCGATAAAATCGGAGATTTACGCTAATAACACTCATAAAATTGAAACATCGATCAATACTTTTGAAAAGTATGTTGAAATCGAAGCGTTGTCGCAAAGAGTAATCACTTTTGTAGCTGAAGGTATGACACCAAAAATGTTTCAATACAATATGGTTAAAAGAGCTAAACAGCATAGAAAACATATTGTACTGCCAGAAGGAAATGATGACAGAATTATTGCTGCAGCATCAAGATTGTTAGATATGGATGTGGTTGATATTTCTATTATTGGAGACAAAAAACAAATTGAAAGTAAAGTTGCAGAACTTGGACTTACATTTGATTTTTCTAAAGTAAACATCATCAATCCGATTGAATCTGAAATGTATGAAGATTATGCGAATACATACTACGAGCTTAGAAAAGCGAAAAACGTAAGTATCACAATGGCAAGAGATTTAATGGAAGACGTTTCGTATTTCGGAACTATGATGGTGTACAAAGGTCATGCAGACGGAATGGTTTCCGGCGCAGCGCATACTACACAACATACAATTTTACCAGCATTGCAATTCATTAAAACAAAACCAAATTCATCTGTAGTTTCTTCCGTGTTTTTCATGTGTTTAGAAGATAGAGTTTCAGTTTTTGGAGATTGTGCCATTAATCCAAATCCAACGGCTGAACAATTGGCAGAAATTGCGATTTCTTCTGCAGAATCAAGTTTAGCTTTCGGAATCGAGCCCAAAATTGCCATGCTTTCTTATTCTTCTGGATCATCAGGAAAAGGTGATGAGGTTGATAAAGTAAGAGCAGCTACGGCAATTGTAAAAGAGAAAAGACCAGATTTAAAAATCGAAGGGCCAATTCAGTACGACGCTGCAGTTGACTTAAGCGTTGGAAAAAGTAAAATGCCAGATTCTGAAGTGGCAGGACAAGCAAGCGTATTGATTTTCCCTGATTTGAATACAGGAAATAACACTTACAAAGCTGTTCAAAGAGAAACTGGAGCTTTGGCAATCGGACCAATGTTACAAGGTTTAAACAAACCTGTAAACGACTTAAGTCGTGGTTGTACAGTTGATGATATTATTAATACAGTAGTTATTACAGCAATTCAAGCCCAAGGAATGTAATATAATTGTGAATTATATTTTGCCTTAAAAAAGTTTTGAGTCTTTAAATAAAACTCAGCACCTTAGAAACTTAGCATCTTAGCACCTTTAAATAAAAATGAAAATACTAATAATAAACTCAGGAAGTTCTTCAATTAAATACCAATTAATGATAATGCCAGAAAACGAAGTAATTTGTTCTGGAATGATTGATAGAATTGGTTTAGAAACTTCAAATGTCACTTTTAAAACAGCAACAGCTTCTCGCGAAGAAACACTTCCTATTCCAAATCATAAAGTAGGTTTGCAGAAAGTGGCGAATATGCTTTTAGATGCCGAAAAAGGGGTAATTAAATCAACTTCAGAGATTGCGGCTGTTGGACATCGCGTTGTGCATGGAGGAAGCGATTTTAGCGCCACAGTAAAAATTGATGATAAAGTAAAAGAAAAAATCAAACAGCTTTTTGAATTGGCGCCTTTGCATAATCCGGCAAATTTAGAAGGGATTAATGTGGCAGAAGAAATTTTCAGTTCAGCAGAACAAATTGCTGTTTTTGATACCGCTTTTCATCAGACAATGCCTGAAGTGGCGTATAAATATGCTATTCCAAATTATCTTTTAACAGAAAATAAAGTTCGTGTTTACGGTTTTCACGGAACGAGCCATAAATATGTTTCTGAAAAAGCAATTAATTATTTAAAAGACAATTCAAAAATAATTACAATCCACTTAGGAAATGGCTGTAGTATGGCCGCTATTAAAGACGGAAAATGTATTGATACTTCAATGGGATTTTCGCCTTCAAATGGTTTAATTATGGGAACTCGTGCGGGTGATATTGATCAATCTGTTGTGTTTTATATGATTAAAAACTTAGGATATACTCCAGATGAGGTAAATGCTGTTTTGCTGAAACAAAGCGGTATGCTTGGGCTTACGGGTTACAGCGACTTACGAGATATCGAATCTGAGGCAGAAAAAGGCAACAAAGATTGTCAGTTGGCATTACAAATGAATGCTTATAGAATTAGAAAAACAATTGGTGCTTACGCCGCAGCTTTAAACGGATTGAACGCAATTGTTTTTACTGCAGGAATTGGAGAGAATTCTTCTTTCATGCGTAATTTAATCTGTACCGATATGGATTATTTTGGAATTGAAATCGACGCAGCAAAAAATCAAATTCGTTCTAAAGAATTAAGAGAAATCAATTCAGAAAATTCAATTGTAAAAGTTTTGGTTGTTCCTACGGATGAGGAATATGAAATTGCCAATCAGGTTTATCAATTGCTTGAAAATTAATTTCAAAATACTATCAGAAGAAACTCCTCAAGCTTGAGGAGTTTTTTTTGCCCTAAAAACAAATATTTGTGAGTATCTTTGGGTTTAAAAACGAATATCTTGAAATCGATACTTTTTAAATCAGTTTTCTTCTTTTTCATCGCTTTACAACTTCAAGCACAAGAATTACTTCCATTTGTCGAAAATTACAGCAAATCAGATTATCAGGGAGATAATCAGATCTGGAATGTGGCTCAAGGAAATGATAATGCGATGTATTTTGCCAATAATCATTATTTGCTTCGCTACGACGGAGTAAAATGGGAAAAATATACACTTCCGAACAAAACCATCATTAGATCTATTCTGATTGAAGGCGATAAAATATATTCTGGCTCTTATAAAGAATTTGGTTATTGGTACAGAAAAGATGGAACGATGCATTATGTCTCTATTACCAAAAACCTAAGATTATTTGACGAGAAAGACAACGAAGAAATCTGGAAAATATTCAGATTTAACGGTTCGCTTTATTTTCAATCTTTTAACGATGTTTTTATTTATAATGGAAAAACGATAAAGAAAATTAAATTTCCATTTCTTATTTCGTATTGTTTTGGTGTAGATAAAGATTTATATGTTGCTTCTGTTAGGGACGGAATTTATAAAATGAATGGTAAACATATTGCCAATCCAAAAGGATGGAATGTTTTGAAAAATACCGTTGTTCACGCGATAGAAAAATATAAAAATCAAACTTATATCTTCACTCAGAAAAAAGGTGTTTTTATTGTAGAAAAAAATGGACTTAGAAGTTGGGATAATCCAATAAATGAAATTTTAAAATCGGCTACAATTAATGTGGCGAAATTTGTCAAAAACGAAAAATTAATTTTCGGAACTGGAAATCGCGGTATTTTCATTTTAGATTTAAAAACCAATTCATTCAAAAATATTGAACGCGATAATGTTCTCATGAATAATTCGGTTTTGAGTTTAGGATTGGATAAAGAAAACGATTTATGGGTTGGTTTGGATAATGGAATCGCGCATGTTGAGGTGAATTCTCCAATTTCTTTCTTTTACGACAATTCTGGACTTTTGGGATCGGTTTACGCAGTTGCTTCCATTAATAAAGGTTATTTGATCGCTTCCAATCACGGTATTTTTGAATACAGTGCAGGAAAATTTAATATGATGCCAAATACGCAAGGGCAGGGCTGGAATATTTCTTTAATTGATGGAAAATATATTATAGGTCACAATGATGGTACTTTTTCATATGAAAATAATGCTTTGACCAAGATAAATGGTGTTAGCGGAGGATGGAACATGTCTAAAAGTAGCATCAATGATACGTATTTTCAGTCGACTTACAGCGGAATTTTGGTTTATGATGATCCTTCGAACATGTCTCATTATAAAATCATAAAAGAACTTGCAAAGCCTATTAAATATGTAGCTCAAAATAAGAAAAATGAAATTTGGGCGGCCGATAATTATCGTGGTTTATATCGTGTTCTGCTGGATGATAATTACAACACGCTAAAAGTTGAAAATGTTACGCAGCAAAGTAAAAATCAAAATGATTTTGGAATAAAGATTTTTGAGTTTAGAAAAGAAATACTTTTTCTAATTAATAATTCTTGGTATACCTATAATTCTATTTCAGGAAGGCTGGAAGAAAATGAATTGTTTAATACCAATTTCAAAAATGTTACCGATGTCGTTTCTATAGATGAGGATCATTTTATGGTTTTGCAAAACGGAATCTTATATCATATTTATGCACAAGGCAGCAAGTTTGTCTGGAATATTATTCAGGAGAAATATTATAAAGGAAAATTGATTAATGAGAATCTTAGAATTTTCAAAAAAGACAATTATTATTTATTCAATCTCGATGACGGATTTGTTTCGCTTAAACTTCAATACGAAAACAAACAAAATTCTGGAGTAAAAATTGAAGCGTTTAGTAATGATGCTTTAGTTCCGATTGATGAGAAAATTAAATTTAATACAGAATTAAGAATTAATGTCATTTCTGGAATTTACGGAGCAAGTAGACCAAATCTATTTTACAAACTTGATAAAGAAAAAGAGTTTTTTCCAATTTCAGACGGATTGATCGTTTTGAATAATTTAAGCAGCGGTTATCATTCTGTAGAAATATTCAAACATGATGGAGCAACTTATGATAAAGTTTCATTTTATAAATTTAAAGTTGCCGAGCCATGGTATTTTTCTTTTTGGATGATTCTGCTTTATTTTCTTGTTGTTGGTGCTGTTTTATTTTTCTATTATAAATGGAATAAACTTCGCTATATGCAAAAACTAAAATTACAAGGCGAGGAATTAAAACATCAGAGAGAAATTCTTGAGATGGAATTGAAGAAAGAAAACGAACTCAATATTCAAGAATACGAAAAACACATCTTAGAATTAGAATTGCAAGCCAAATCTTCGGAAGTAGCTGGAAAATCTTTATCAATTGCAAAGCAAACAGAAATGATTGATAAGATTCAAGGAATTTTAGAAACGGAGAAAGATTTCGGTAAACTGAAAAACGAAATTAGAAAAGCAATTAAGATTAATGAAGTAAATAAACACGAGTGGGAAACTTTTGAAACCAATTTGAATCAAATTCACAACGAGTTTATTATTAATCTTTCTAAGAAATATCCGCAATTGACTCCAAAGGATATAAAGCTTTGTGTTTATCTTAAAATGAATCTTTCTTCTAAAGAAATTGCTCCTATGATGAATATCTCTTTTAGAGGCGTAGAACTGCATAGATATCGCCTCAGAAAGAAGCTAAACCTTACTCAGGACGAAAACCTGTCAAAGTTTTTATTAAGTCTGTAAGATTTGGTTTTATTTTTTAGAGAATTTATATTTTTCAATATCATTTTTTATATAATTACGATACATCATTACTACATCATAACGTTATGTTAAAGAATTTATGTTAACATTTATTATATTGATAATCATTGTAGTAAAGTTGAATTTTAACATAATGATGTAGTTATGTTGTAGTGTTATTTGATGTACTACAACGTTGTAATTGCTTAATTTGGCTCTACTAACTTAAACGATTACGTACTGTATGAAAAATTTTATTTTTAGCTTTTTAGCTCTCTTGCTACTGCCTACATATATGATGGGGCAAGCGCAAGCAATCAAAGGAAAAGTGGTTGACAGCAGCGGAATGGGAGTTCCTGGAGCAATCATTAGTGCTTCAGAATCTAGAACTTCTGCTGATGCTGACTTTGATGGTAATTTTACCATAAATGTAAAAGCTGGAGAAATTTTAAAAGTCTCTATGCTTGGTTTCGATTCTATTTCTGTGCCTGCAGCGGCAGGAATGACGATTACATTAAAAGAAGCAGGTGACACTGCTTTAAAAGAAGTAGTTGTTATTGGTTACGGTACCAGAAAGAAAATAGACAATACTTCTGCAATTACTTCATTAAAAGCGGAAGACGTTACTAAAACAAAGGTAATGAATGCTTCTCAGGCTATTCAAGGTAAAGCTGCCGGTGTACAAGTAACTTCTTCAGATGCTCCAGGAAGTACACCTTCTGTAGTTATTAGAGGTTTGGGTACTGCATTAGGAGGAAGAAGTCCTTTATATATTGTTGATGGTATGCCAACAGAAAACATCAATAATATCAATACAAATGATATTACTTCTTATGAGATTCTTAAAGATGCGTCTTCATTAGCAATCTACGGAACAAGAGCTGCAAACGGGGTTATCATTATTACTACTAAAAAAGGTAAAGGTGACAGAGTTTCTGTAGAGATCGAAAGTTTTGGAGGTGTTAGAACACCGCTTAAGAAAGTTAAAATGGCAGATGCTAATCAATACGCAAGCTATACTAATGCTTCTTTAGGAACAGATAAATTTTCTTTAAATCAACCAGTTAATACTAATTGGCTTGATGAAATTACAAGAACAGGTACTTATACTCAAAATAATATTTCTATCTCTGGTGCCTCAGAGAATGTTAAATACTTTTTTAGTGCAGGTAACTACCAAGAACAAGCAATTCTTAATGGCTTAAACTATAGCCGTACAAATTTTAGAAATAATAATGAATTTAAGATTTCTAAAAAAATTACTTTAAATCAGAACTTTAGCTTTACATCGGCTAATTCTACTCCAAAACCATTAAGTGCTTTTACAAATGCATATAAACAATCACCAATTGTTCCTGTACGTTTTTCTAATGGAAAATATGGTGTGCCTTTTGTAGATGCTAATGGAGTTGCGAGCCCAACAGGTGCTTCATTTAATAATGTTGGAAATCCAGTATCACAATTAGATTTCTACAATGAGCAACAAAGAAGCATCACACTTCAAGGAGGTTTGAAATTAGATTACGAAATCTTAGAAGGATTAAAATTCACTTCACAATTTAATGGTGAATATTATACTTGGAAACAATATAATTTCGAGGATACTAGAAATATCTGGTTAGCAGCAAATCCAACTCGTGTTGAGTCTGGTTATAATTCTTCAGACCCTATTAACTTATTGACAAGAGGTAGAGAGCAGTATTTTAACTGGAACTTATCTAACTACTTGACTTATAATAAAGTTTTTGCAAATATTCATGATGTTGAGTTAACGGCAGGTATTGAAACTTCTGTAAAAGGTCCTAGAGAAAAATTAGCAATTGTTAGAAAAAATGTAAGTCCAGATTCTAATTATTGGTCTTTATATAATTCAACAGATTCTAAAGGTGTAGATTACGTTGGTACAGTAACTAGTTTACAAGATATTGTATTCAACGAAAGTAAATTAGCTTCTTATTTTGGACGTGTACAATATAAATTATTGGACAGATACTTAGTTACTGGTACTATTAGACGTGATGGATCTTCAAATTTTGCTAAAGATTACCGTTGGGGAACTTTCCCATCTGTAGGTCTTGGATGGATTATGACTAAAGAAAGCTTCTTGAAAGATATTAAAGGAGTTGATTTAATTAAATTAAGAGGAAGCTGGGGTAAATTAGGTAACCAAAATGTACCGTTAAATAATCAAGGATATGCTTCTGGACTTAACAGTTACTTAGGAGGCTCAATCTTAAATGAAGGTACAAGTATAACTTCTCAAATCGACCCTACTTTAACTTGGGAAATTACAGAAGAAGCGTCTGTAGGTTTAGATTTCGAATTCTTAGATAGCAGATTAAAAGGATCATTCGATGTTTATAACAAAAACACTGATAACGTTATTTTAAATATTAAACCTTACCCAACTTCAGGTATTACTGTTGCTACGCCATCTCATGTTGGAGAAGTATCAAACAAAGGATACGAGGTTGCTTTACGTTGGGATGATAAAATCACTGACGATTTAAGCTACTGGGTTGGAGGTAACTACTCTCACAACAAAAACGAACTTACAAGTTTGAAAAATGTTTCATTATCTCAGGTTATCGGAGGTAATTTAGGTAATGGTCAGGATACTAAATTGTTGTACAACAATTCAATTGGTCAGCCATTAGGTAGTTTCTACCTTTATCAATATGCAGGTGTAGATCCAGCAAACGGAAATATGCTTTATTATAATGCTTCTGGAGCTAAAGTAACTCAAGACGCTTTATCTGCAACAGCTGATAAAAAATATGTTGGTTCAATTTTACCAACATCTAACTATGGTGTTTCTTTAGGATTGGTTTACAAAAGCATCGATTTCTCAGTTGATGGATACGGAACTGGTGGAGCAAAAGTTTACAACGGTAAAAAAGCACAACGTTTTGGAGGTGAAAATATTGAAGCTTCTATGACTAATAATTATTGGACTCCAACAAATACAACTGCATCAAATCCAAGACCATTTAATACTGTTCCTGTTGCTTCTACTTACTATATGGAATCTGCGGATTTCTTCAGAATCAACAACATTACTGTAGGATATAAACTTCCTATTCCTGAAGGTCAATTTGTTAGTTCTTGCAGAATTTATTTTAATGCGATTAACCCTTTTATTACACAAAAGTTTTCTGGTTTCTCTCCTGAGTTAAACGGAGATGGTAACCCATACGGAACACAAGGTGTTGAATTGGATGCTTATCCAACATTAAGATCATTTGTAATTGGTGCTAATTTAAAATTTTAATATTATGAAAAAGATATATATATCAATCTTCGTATTATCTGCATTTACTTTTACAGGATGTGCTGATGATTACTTAGATGTTAAACAAACAGAAACTGTTTCTGTAGATGATATCGAATTGTTTAATAATGACAACGGAGCAAAAACATTTGTTACCTCAATTTACAGTAAATTTTTAGACTGGGATATGAGTTCATTCGGATGGATTGGATTAGCTAGTATTACATCTGATGATGCTGACAAAGGTTCAACTCCAAGTGATACAGGTACAGATAAAGATGTTTTAGATGCACTAACTTATAACGCATCAAACCCATCTGCTGAGAGCACATTTAATGCAAATTATGATGGAATCAACAGATGTAATCAGGCATTAGCAATTATTCCTAAATTAGATAAAGCTGATCCGGCTTTGAGAGCAAGATTAATTGGAGAAGCAAAATTCTTGAGAGCTTTCATGTATTTTACTTTAGTTAAATGTTATGGAGGGGTGCCAATTGTAGATCACGTTTCTAGTATTCCATTATCTCCAGAGGATAAAACAATGCAGTTAACTCGTAAAACTACAGCTGAGGTATATGCATTTATTGAAAAAGATTTAGCTGATGCTATCCAAGCTTTGCCAAATAGAACAGCATATGCAGATTCTGAAAAAGCAAGAGCATCAAAAGGTGCTGCTTACGCTTTATTGGCAAAAGTAAGTTTATACCAAAAAAATTGGCAGAAAGTAATAGACAATTGCGATCTTATTACAGGATACGGTCTTGCTCCAGATTATGCTAAAATGTTTAGACTTGAAGGAGAAAACGATATTGAGTCTATTTTTGAAATAAATGGAAACGGTGCAGTTCCTGCACGTGGTATTCAAGGATATTCAAACACTCAAGGTGTGCGTGATTCTTGGGGATGGGGCTTTAACCAGCCTTCTCAAAGTTTGGTAGATGCATACGAAACAGGAGATGTTAGAAAAGATGCAACCATTATTTTTAGAGGAACAACTTTATATGATGGTACTGTAGTTCCAACAGTAGAATTAGAAGAAGGACAAACAGATCCTAATCCAAGATATAACTTTAAAGCATATTCTTCTGCCTTTACTAATGCATGGGAAACAGATGCAAATATTAAATACCTAAGATACGGTGAAGTTCTATTAATGAAAGCTGAAGCTTTAAATGAATTAAGCAGAACTTCAGAAGCAATCACTTTGCTTAACCAAATTAGACATAGAGCAAAATTAGGTGATACTCCTGCAGCAAGTCAATCAGAAGTTAGAACTGCTATCTGGAAAGAAAGAAGAGTAGAGCTAGCATTTGAGTTCGACAGATTCTTTGATTTAGTAAGAACTGGCCAGGCAAAAGATGCTTTTGCAGCAGACAAAAGTATTTATTTCCCTAATGGAAGAGTATTTACAGTAGGTAAAAACGAAGTATTCCCAATTCCTGCTTCATTTATTTTACAAGCAGAAGGTTTGAGTTCTCAAAACCCTGGTTATAATTAATATTCCCTTATATATCACTTCCTTCAGTTTCTGAGGGAAGTGATTATTTTACAAAATCTTAAATTTTTATAATGATTAGAATTTCAGTTTTATTTTTAGCTTTTACTTTCTTTAGCTGCGGATCTAAGTCCGAGAAGCCACAAGAAAATGCACAGGAAAATACTTCTGGCGTTGCTGCATTAACAGATGAGCAGCTTTTAGATGCTGTTCAAAAACAAACTTTTAAATACTTCTGGGATTATGCAGAACCTAATTCTGGATTAGCTAGAGAACGTTACCATCCAGATGGGAATTATCCTGAAAACGATTCAAATATCGTAACAACAGGAGGTTCAGGTTTCGGATTAATGGCACTTGTTTCAGGAATGTCGCAAGGTTATATTACTAAAGACCAAGGAGTAGAAAGACTTAACAAAATTGCAGATTTTTTAGGCAAAGCAGATCGTTTTCATGGAGCATGGTCACATTGGATTGACGGAAATACAGGAAAAGTAAAACCTTTTGGAACCAAGGATAACGGAGGAGATTTGGTCGAAACCTCATTTTTGGTTGCAGGAATGATTACCGTTCGTGAATATCTTAAAGATGGTTCTGAAAAAGAAAAAGCAGTAGCTCAAAAATTTGATGCGCTTTGGAAAGGTGTTGAATGGCAATGGTTTACAAATAATAAAAATGTTTTGTACTGGCACTGGTCTCCAAATTATGCTTGGCAGATGAATTTTCCGTTGCAAGGATATAATGAATGTCTTATTACCTACGTAATGGCAGCATCTTCGCCAACACACACAATCGATGCGAAAGCATATCACGAAGGCTGGGCGAGAAGCGGTGGCATAGTTTCTTCAAAAACAAAATACAATATCCCGCTTATTTTAAAACATAATGGAGCTGAAGAATTTGGCGGTCCGTTATTCTGGGCACATTACTCTTATGTAGGTTTAGATCCGAACCAATTGAGCGATAAATACGCTAACTATTGGGATTTAAATGTAAATCAGACTAAAATTAACTACCAATATTGTGTTGAAAATCCGAATAAAAATGCAGGTTATGGCCCTGAATATTGGGGATTAACAGCTTCATATTCAAGAAATCCTGATGGTTCAATTGGCTACAATGCACATATGCCAAGCAATGATCAAGGTGTAATTTCTCCAACTGCGGCAATTAGTTCAATTGTATATACGCCAAAAGAATCAATGGCTGTTATTCGCAATTTATATGAAAATCATAAAGAAGAAACTTGGGGAGATGCAGGTTTTTATGATGCTTTGAGTTTAGGAAACAAATGGGTAGCAAAACGTTATTTGGCAATTGATCAAGGTCCAGAAGTTGTAATGATTGAAAATCACAGAACTGGATTATTATGGAAGTTGTTTATGAATGCTCCAGAGGTAAAACAAGGTTTAACAAAACTTGGATTTAAATCTGGGAAATACGGAATTTAAGATTCGATGAAAAATACATTAGCATTTATATTGATGTTAGTTTCTACTGTTGTTTTTGGGCAGAGTGAAACAACCGGAAAAATTAATACAGTTATAATGTCTAAATACGAACTGGGATATGTTTTGCATCGTCCAGCGAATATTAAAGAGAAAAAACCATTGATTGTTTTTATTTCTGGAGATGGAGAAAAAGGAACTGATCTGGAAAAAGTAAAAATAAATGGTCCTTTAAAATATTTGAAAAGCCACCAATTGGATGCTTATGTTTTGGCTCCACAATGCAAAGAAGATGAAAATTGGGATATAGAATCGATTTATCAGCTGATTGTAAAAATTCAGAAAGAAAACAAAATTGATTCAGATAGAATATATGTTACTGGTTTGAGCTCAGGAGGTTGGGCTTCATGGAATTTGGCTTTTTCACATCCAGATCTATTTGCAGCAAATGTACCTGTCGCTGGTTTTGTAGATTTAATTCAGTTAGAACACGCTTGTGAAATAGCCAATATTCCAACCAGGATTTTTCACGGATTACAGGACAATGTGGTAAATGTGAATTATGCAATTACAATTTATAATGAATTGAAAAAATGCAATGCAAAAGATGTAAAGCTGACCATTTTTGATGACGCAAATCATGACAGCTGGACAAGAGTTTATGATAACAAAGAGATCTACGACTGGATGTTTCAGCAAAGAAAAACGAATACAAACAAATAAATAGAATAGAATGAAAAACAAATTAGTCTTACTTTTTTTAGGATGCGCTGTTTTGGGCTTTGCTCAAAAAAAGACGCCTAAAAATACAGTGAAAATTAAACCAAAGTCTGAATTTGTGGCGGAGTTGATGTCAAAAATGACTTTAGACGAGAAATTGGGTCAGTTAAACTTGCCTACATCTGGTGATATTACCACAGGGCAAGGAAATAGCTCAAATGTGGCAAAAAATATTGCTGAAGGAAAAGTGGGTGGTTTGTTCAACATTAAATCAGTTCAAAAAATTAAAGAAGTACAGAAAATTGCGGTTGAAAAAAGCCGTTTAAAAATTCCGTTGCTTTTTGGTATGGACGTAATTCACGGTTACGAAACTACATTCCCGATTCCGTTAGGATTGTCTTGTACTTGGGATATGGGCTTAATCGAAAGAAGTGCTCAAATCGCTGCTAAAGAAGCAAGTGCAGACGGAATCAACTGGACATTCTCTCCAATGGTTGACGTTTCTCGCGATCCAAGATGGGGAAGAGTTTCTGAAGGTTCAGGAGAAGATCCGTACTTAGGAAGCCAAATTGCAAAAGCAATGGTAAACGGTTACCAACAGCATGATCTTTCTAAAAATAACTCAATCTTAGCTTGTGTTAAACACTTCGCATTATATGGAGCTCCAGAAGCGGGTCGTGATTATAACACGGTAGATATGAGTCACATCAGAATGTTTAATGAATATTTTCCTCCTTACAAAGCGGCTGTTGATGCTGGTGTAGGTTCGGTTATGGCTTCTTTCAATGAAGTTGACGGAATCCCTGCAACTGGAAATAAATGGTTAATGACCGATGTTTTAAGAAAACAATGGGGTTTCAAAGGATTTGTAGTAACAGATTACACTGGAATTCCTGAAATGATTCCTCACGGAATGGGAGATCTTCAAGATGTTTCAGCTTTAGCGTTAAATGCTGGTGTTGAAATGGATATGGTTGGAGAAGGTTTCTTAACGACTTTGAAAAAATCTTTGGATGAAGGAAGAGTAAAAATCGAAACAATCGATAATGCGGTTAAATTGATTTTAGAAGCAAAATATGATTTAGGATTATTCCAAGATCCATACAAATACTGTGATGAGAAAAGAGCTAAAACGGAGATTTTCACAGCAGACAGCAGAAAAGAAGCTCGTTCAATCGCTGCACAATCTTTAGTTTTATTAAAAAACCAAAATCAGCTTTTACCTCTTAAAAAATCTGGAACTATTGGTTTAATCGGACCATTAGCAGATGCTAAAGAAAACATGCCAGGTACTTGGAGCGTTGCTACAAAAATGGAAAATGCTGTTTCATTATTGAGAGGTATTCAAGAAGTTGCTGGAGCAGGAACTAAAGTTCTTTATGCTAAAGGAAGCAACTTAGATTACGATGAAACTTTTGAAACTAACGCTACAATGTTTGGAAAAACATTACACCGTGATTCTCGTTCAAAAGAAGATTTATTAGCAGAAGCTTTAAAAGTAGCAGAGCAATCAGATGTAATTGTTGCGGCTTTAGGAGAATCTGCTGAAATGAGTGGAGAATCTAGCAGCCGTACAAACTTGGAAATTCCACAAGCGCAAAAAGATTTATTAAACGCTTTATTAAAAACAGGAAAACCAGTTGTTGTAGTTTTATTTGACGGACGTCCGTTAGTAATTACTGAAGAAGAAAAAACAGTTCCTGCAATCTTAAACGCTTGGTTCGCTGGAACAGAAGCTGGTTACGCTATTGCTGATGTTTTATTTGGAGATGTAAATCCTTCTGGAAAATTAACTTCAACTTTCCCAAGAAGCGTTGGACAATTGCCAATTTACTACGCACACAAAAATACAGGAAGACCGCTTTCTAACACAGAAGGTAAATTCGAAAAATTCAGATCAAATTATATTGACGAAAGAAACGAGCCTTTATTCCCATTCGGATTTGGTTTAAGCTACACAACTTTTGATTATTCAAACATCAAAATTTCTTCTGATAAAATGAATGCCTCAGGAAAATTGAAAGTAACTGTTGATGTAACAAACACTGGAAATTTTGACGGAAAAGAAACAGTTCAATTATATATTAGAGATTTAGTTGGTTCAGTAACAAGACCAGTTAGAGAATTGAAAGGTTTCCAAAAAATAACACTTAAAAAAGGTGAAAAACAAACAGTAAGTTTCGACATTACTGTTGAGGATTTAAAATTTTATAACTCTGATTTACAATTCGTAGCAGAGCCAGGGCAGTTTGATATCTTCATTGGAGGAAATTCAAACGCCGATAAGAAAGTTAGTTTTGAGTTAACTAAATAGTTGGTTTATTTGATTAGTGAAAAGCCCTTCGTTTGGAGGGCTTTTTTTCTAAGAATGAAAGACCCTTTTGTAATTTTTTAACTACACAATATTATGAATAATTTAAAAATATTTAGTGCCGTTTGTCTTATTGCTTTTTCATCTAGTTATGCACAAAAAAATGCAATTGTAGCACATCGCGGAGCTTGGAAAAAGAACAATCTGCCAGAAAATTCGATTGCAGCTTTAAGACATGCAATCGATTTAAAATTGCCAGGTTCAGAATTTGATGTTTGGAGAACAGCAGACGATTCGCTTGTAATCAACCATGATGCTCATTACAACAAATTGCTTATCGAAGAAACGAATTATGCAGATTTAATAAAGTTCAAATTATCAAACGGAGAAAAACTTCCGACCCTTCATGAATATATTTCAGAGGGAATGCGAAATAATAAACATACACTTTTGGTTTGCGAAATCAAACCTTCAGAAATAAGTAAAGAAAGAGGACAAAAAACTGGTGTAGCAACCGTCGAAACCATTAAAAAATTAAAAGCCGATAAAAATACCTGCTACATCAGTTTTGATTATGATATTCTAAAGAAAATCAGAACAATAGATCCTAAAACTTCTTTGCAATATCTTGAAGGAAATAAATCTCCGAAAGAAGTAAAGGCTGATAAAATTAACGGAGTCGATTATCATTATTCTGTTTTCCAAAAGCATCCAGAATGGATTCAAGAAGCAAAGGATAACAAAATTATCCTAAACGCTTGGACTGTTAATGATGCGAAGGATATGGATTGGATTATTGAACACAAATTCAATTACATCACGACAAACGAACCCGAACTTCTGAAAGAAAGATTACAGGCAAAAAAATAATTCTTTCGACTTTACAAACTTAAAATCTAACCATGAAGAATATATTTAAACAATTTAAGCCAATTGTATTGCTTTCGATGCTTATCGGAACCAGTCTTTCGGCACAAAATTCTGGTAAAACAGAATGGTTTGACCCGAGCAAGCCTGCAACAACTTATTGTAATCCGATTAATATTGGATACAATTATACAACGCACAATCATAACGGAATTCCAGAATCTCGTCGTTCAAGTGCAGATCCAGTAATTATTACTTATAAAGGTGAATATTATTTATTTGCAACCAATCAAGCTGGTTTCTTTTGGAGTAAAGACATGTCAGATTGGAATTTTGTTTACGGAAGTTTCCAAAGACAGCCAGGAGATGATGACCAGTGCGCTCCAGCGGCTTGGGTTGTAAATGATACGTTATTTTACGTTGGTTCAACTTGGAAAAGAGATCATCCAATTTGGAAAACTGCAGATCCAAAATCAGGAAGATGGACACGTCATGTAGACAAAGCAATGTTGCCAACTTGGGATCCAGCGATTTTTCAAGATGATGACAAAAAAGTCTATATGTACTACGGTTCTAGTGGAAAACTACCATTAGTTGGTGTTGAGGTTGATTATAAAACTTGGTTACCAAAAGGAAATCAGGCAGATTATGCGACTTTATACAAAGCTACAGAAGTAGAGGATATTCAAAAGCCCTACGGACAAATCAAAGAAGTTGCAATTCTGGATCCATCAGCTCACGGATGGGAACGCTTCGGACCAAATAATGATATGGAACCTGCACCTTGGGGGAATTTCATTGAAGGCGCTTGGATGACCAAACACAACGGAAAATATTATATGCAATACGGTGCGCCAGCAACCGAATTTAAGGGTTATGCAAATGGTGTGCATGTTGGAGATAATCCGTTAGGGCCATTTACATATCAAAAACACAATCCAATGTCTTATAAACCAGGCGGATTTGTAATTGGCGCTGGACACGGAAATACGTTTGCAGACAATTACGGAAATTATTGGAATACAGGAACATGCAAAATTTCCATTAAAGACCGTTTTGAACGTCGTATAGATATGTTTCCTGCAGGATTCGACAAAGACGATGTAATGTATTCTATTACAGCTTACGGAGATTTTCCAATCGTTTTGCCTACAAGTCAGCGCGATCAGACAAAAGGAGCTTCTTCTGGATGGATGTTGCTTTCATATAAAAAGCCTGTAACAGTTTCTTCTTCTGAAGAATGTATGGAAGTAGAAACGCACAGAATGGACAACGGTGGAAAGAAAGTATACGAAAAATTCTGTTACGGACCTGAAAATCTAACAGATGAAAACATTCAAACGTATTGGTCGGCAAAAACGAATAATCCTGGAGAATGGCTTCAAATGGATTTAGGAAGACAAATGGAAATTAATGCACTTCAAATCAACTATGCAGATCATAAAGCAACTCAGTTTAATAAAGCAATGGATATTTATTATCAGTATAAAATCTTCATGTCTGATGATGCTCAAAACTGGACTTTGGTTGTAGATAAATCTAAAAACGATAAAGATGCGCCTCACGATTATGTAGAATTGACAAAATCGATTAAAGCGCGTTACATTAAAATGGAAAACATTCATAATGCATCTGGTTTATTTGCTGTTTCAGATTTCAGAGTTTTCGGAAACGGGTTGGCGGCAAAACCAAAAGCTGTAGCTTCTTTCAAAGTAGACAGAAACAAAGCAGATTCTAGAAATGCGATGATTTCTTGGAAAAAACAAGCTGATGCAATTGGTTATAACATTTATTACGGAATTGAACCAGATAAATTGTATAACAGCATTATGGTTTACGGTGATAATACTTATGATTTCAGAGGTTTAGATAAAGGAACGAAATATTATTTCACAATCGAGCCTTTTAATGAAAACGGAATTGGAACAAAAAATAAGATTATTGAAGTAAAATAATTTTTATTTATAAAATCTGTAAAAGCTCTAATTGCAAATTGAAGAATTTGTAATTGGAGCTTTTTTTTGAGAAAAGGTTGAGAAAAAAGCCTCAGAAATGTCAATTATTTTGTTCCTTTGTGAATGTGCCAAAAGCACTATAAACTCCAAAATTACTATCAAAACTATGAAAAAAACAATTCTTTTAACTGCATTAGTTTTAAGCGGATTGACATCTTTTGCTCAAACAAATGATGAAAAAAACATCAAATTATTTTACAAAAAAGCCTTAACTGAGTCAAAATGCTACACTTGGTTAGAATATTTGTCTAACGATATCGGAGCTCGTTTGTCTGGATCTAAAGGTGCAGAACAAGCAGTTGACTACACTAAAAGACAATTAGAAAGCTTAGGACTTGATAAAGTTTATTTACAAGAAGTTATGGTTCCTCACTGGGTTAGAGGCGAAAAAGAAACAGCTTATATTCTTGATGGAAAAGTAAAAACAAATGTGCCAATTTGCGCGTTAGGTGGTTCTGTTGCAACAGCAAAAACAGGTCTTACTGCAGAAATTATCGAGGTTCAAGGAATTAAAGAATTAGCTGAATTAGGAGCAGATAAAGTAAAAGGAAAAATTGTTTTTTACAACCGACCAATGAATCCTGAAAACATTGAAACTTTTACTTCTTATGGAGCTTGTGTTGACCAAAGATATGCAGGAGCAAAAGAAGCTGCAAAATTAGGAGCAGTAGGAACAATTGTTCGTTCTATGAACTTACGTTTGGATGATTTTCCTCATACAGGTGCTCAAAGCTATGGTGATTTGCCAAAAGAACAATATATTCCAACAGCTGCAATTAGTACAAATGGTGCAGAATTGCTAAGCAAAACTTTAAAAAGAAATCCAGCTTTGAAATTTTATTTCAAACAATCTTGCGAGACTTTACCAGATGCATTGTCTTATAACGTAATTGGTGAATTGACAGGAAGTGTATCTCCAGAAAATATTATGGTTGTTGGCGGACACTTAGATTCTTGGGATTTAGCAGACGGTTCTCATGATGATGGAGCAGGAGTAGTGCAAAGTATGGAAGTACTTCGTATTTTGAAAAACTTAAACTACAAGCCAAAAAATACAATTCGTGTGGTATTGTTTATGAACGAAGAAAATGGCGGAAAAGGTGGTGCTAAGTATGAAGAAGTTTCAAAACAAAATAAAGAAAACCACATTTTTGCTTTAGAAAGTGATTCAGGAGGATTTTCTCCAAGAGGATTTTCAATTGAAGCTGATGATGCTAACTTGAAAAAAATTCAAGGTTATAAAGATCTTTTCGAGCCTTATTTAGTGCACAGTTTTACAATTGGTCACGCAGGTTCAGATATTAGCCATTTGACTTCACAAGCTATCGTAAAAGCAGGTTTAAAACCAGATTCTCAACGTTATTTTGATTATCACCACGCAGCAAACGATAAATTTGATGCAATCAATAAAAGAGAATTAGAACTTGGTGCAGCTACAATGACTACATTAATGTATTTATTAGACCAAAACGGAATCGAGACTAAAAAAGCGAATTAAGATTCAAATTATAAAAAACAAAAAGCCATAAGTTTTACTTGTGGCTTTTTTTATGTCAAGATTTCATCACAATCAAATAATAAAAAAAGAGGATTGGAATATTAGAAAGCAAGATTAAAAGCTTCATTCCAATATCTTTTCGCTGTTGCGGAAGATGTACAAAACGATCGGTCAAATGTACAAACATGATCGAATTGACAACAATTCCAGCTAAAGCAAATGGCCAAGCAATAACCAAAACCATTGGATTTCCATTTGAAATAATATAAAGGACAAATAGAAGCGTACTGATTATAAATGTCCCAATAGCTAATTCTGTAGATTGTTTTTCTTCTGAAGGATTATGAATTGTTTTCATGATTTTTAAATTTTAAAAGTTTGCTGAATAGTTTGAATTGGCATAAAAAGCATTTTCGAAAAATCGAGATAATGAAAGGTGTGTGCTTTTTTTCCTTTTTTATATTGTTGAATGAAATAGCTCATTCGTTTTGGGTAAAAAATAGTGCCTGTCAGTATCACCATAAACAAATACAAGCTTTTCTTTCCATTTCCGAATAAATAATACTGCATTCCGATTTCTTCATAAACAGAAATTCCAGTACCAGTTAAAACGTGAATAATATCGTGATCTTCGAGTTTCTCCTGAATATCAAAATGGTTTTTGTAAAGAAAACTTCCTAAGCCAAATCCTAAACTTTCTTCTGGATAATCCATTAAAAGGCTTTTATCAATATTCCAAGGTTCATTTTTCTTGAAATATTTTTGATATGGTTTTTTTGAACATTCATACAGTTTTTCAATTAAATAGTCTTTCATAGGTTAGTTTTAAAAAGTTCTTTGAGTTTCAAAGTAAAATGATAAATAAAAAAGCTAGAAACAATAAAGCAATCTAGCTTTTTAAAATATTAGTAAGTGTCTACAACAGTTTTCAAAATATTAGAATCAGCAATATCAGAAGGAGCAACGACTTTTTCGTTTAATAGTATGTTGTTGCCATAGCGCTCTTTCAGTATTTTTTGAACTCTCGGATCTTTCAAATTAAAGTCTTTCAATTCTTTAAGTTGAGATAATTCAATTCCAGCCGCATTTTTATAAATCTTCCAAATCAATTCAGAACAATAAATTCTGTTATCCGTCCATTCAAAATAAGCGTCATATTCTTTACCATCAAATTGCTGACTGTAATCTTTCATTTTTTGCAAAACTACTGGCTTTAAAACGCTATCGTCTTTCAATCGTTTAACCACATATTTACTATCTCTTCCATGTTTAATCCAATCTTCTAACGGAGTAAGTTTTACAGGCTGAACAGCTTCAAAAACAAACCATTTTCCGTTGATGTCATAAATAATCCCACAATGAGAAAACTTTGAATTTGTCGCAATACGAACCGCTTCACATTGTTTAGATTCTGAAGTCTGAAAAATAAGATCTCCGTCTTTATACTTGCTTGCGCTTGCAGTTGTTTTTTCTACTTTGGTTCCTGTAAACGGATTGTTAGGAAAAACTTTTATAGCCACAAATAAAGCGCATCCAAAGCTTAAGAAGAAAGTTATAATCGGAAATAGGTATTTTTTATTTTTCATAAAGTAAAATTTAAAGTACTTTGAGTTGCAAAGTAAATAATAAAAAAAATAGCTGCCAAATAAAATGACAGCTATTTTCGAAATATATTTTTTGAAATATTTAGATTCTAAAAATACCTCCAACAGCAATGATTCGTTGGAAATAAGTAAAGTGCTGAGAAGCTTTATCTTCAGGACTTGTTGTAGTTTTGATATCCTGCATGTTGATATAACCACCTTTTAACTCTCCTTGAATGTAGAAATGTTTAAAAAAGGTAATGTTTAAACCAGCTTTAGCAGAAACACCATAACCTGAAACGTGAAAATCATCATGACGTTCTTTTCCTAAAAGTGTTGTATTGGTTTTAGGATATAAAACTCCAGCACCTAAACCTTCAGTTAAATTGATTTGAACTTTATCAATATTTGGTAATCCAAACCATTTTGAAATATCATCAAATCTAGCTACTTCAGTATTAATGTAATTCAAACCGTCGGTATGCTCATACATTAAGAAAGCAGGACCTCCTAAATGAGTCTCGCCTTTATCATAACCACCTTCTTTAGCGCCACCTTGAGACATATCTACTGGTCTGTTATTGTATTCGCCATTGTAGATTGAAGCTGGATCGTCAGAAGGTAAATTAATGTTTCCGTTTACGTTTGCAATTTGGTTTTGTGACATTACATATTTCATGTGGTCAACACCAATTGTAACGCTGTAATGATCGCTAAAAAAGTAACCCAATCTCAAATTCGTTTGCGGAATTGTCATATTAACAGGATTAACATAATCAACATGCCATCCTTTTGGTTTGTCATGAGCTTGCATGTTTTCAACTGTAAAGTTGTAATCTTTACCTCTGAAATTCACATCAGATTTTGAGTAGCTTTCTCTGTTACCGCCCCACATTACAAAGAATTTTCCTTTGTTGTGTGCCGCGTATTTTTGTACAGGTATTTCTTCCTGAGCAAATGTGCTTAAAGAAACACACATCAGTAAGAAAAATAAAATTTTTGTTTTCAAAGAACTTAAGTATTATAATTTAAAATGCGTTAACTGTTTTTCTGATAGCAACTAACTTGTTCATTAAGCCTTCAAAATAGTCTAAATGAAGCATATTAGCACCGTCACTTTTTGCATTAGCAGGGTCAAAATGCGTTTCGATAAAAATACCGTCAACACCAACTGCGATACCTGCTTTTGCTACTGTTTCAATCATGTCAGGTCTTCCACCTGTAACACCAGCAGTCTGATTTGGCTGTTGTAAAGAGTGTGTAACATCAAGAACCGTAGAAGCATATTGTTGCATAGTAGGAATTCCTCTAAAATCAACAATCATGTCTTGGTAACCAAACATAGTACCACGATCTGTAACCATAACGTTCTCATTATTACAGTCTAATACTTTTTGAACAGCGTGTTTCATGCTTTCTGGACTCATAAATTGTCCTTTTTTCAAGTTAACCACTTTTCCAGTATTAGCTGCAGCTACAACAAGATCAGTCTGACGAACTAAGAAAGCTGGAATCTGCAATACATCAACGTATTGAGCAGCCATATCAGCATCTTCGTTAGTATGAATATCTGTAACAGTTGGAACGTGAAAAGTTTCTGAAACTTTTCTTAAGATTTTTAATGCTTTTTCGTCACCAATTCCAGAAAAACTGTCAATTCTAGAACGGTTTGCTTTTTTGAAAGATCCTTTAAATACATAAGGGATCTGAAGTTTGTCAGTAATACCAACTAATTTTTCAGCAATTCTTAGTGCCATTTCTTCTCCTTCGATAGCGCAAGGCCCCGATAATAAAAAGAAATTCCCGCTGTCAGTATGCTTAATTTGAGGAATATGTTGTATGTTCATAAAATTATTTTTTTGCACTGCAAAGGTAGTTATGATTTATGAGTTTCAGATTAAGATTTAAGATTATTTTAAGAACTACAATGGCTGGCTAGCAGCTAATAGAATTAGTATTTTTCTATAATTTTTTAAAAATGATTAAATACTTTTTCCCAAGCAATATTAAAGCATAATCGAAAGTTAGAAAATGACATTTATCATGTTCTAAAGTTTTACATTTTATTCCTTTTTGCTCTCCATCTTTTAATCAAATACTGAATCGAAATAATTAAGATAAGAATCAAAAGAAATAAGATACAAGCTGCAGCGGTTCCTGCAAGAGATGTTCCGCATCTTACAGGATATGGTTCAAATTGCTTTCTAAGATGATAGTCTGCAATATTAAAAGCAGCAAAAGAGAATATAACTTGCAGTATAAAATTTATCCAAGAAATATTGCTGAATTTTAGAAAAGCAGTTTTATAAATTGAATAAAAACCAAGTATTATTTGCGACAATATTGGTAAAGTAATAAGAATTAACGGTAATAGACTAAGCATAATTTATGTTTAAAATTGTGGTTCTAAATTGACAGTTTGAAATATGCCACAATATTAAAGATTATAAATTAAAAATAAATATATTCTCACAAATCATAGTTTATTGAAATAGTTATGAGATATTAATTTTGCTTCAATCTCAATCCCATAGGAACCATCAAAATTCCTTTTTCATAAATATTCAAATAAAGCTTAACTGGCTTTTTTTGACCTTCCCATTTCAATTCATATACATTCAAAAATCCAGCACCCATACTGCTTCTTTTAGTAGGGAACGGGCAACAAGTTTCTAACCTGTGAAATGTTATTTTCTCTCCATTTGGACCAGCCAAAGCATTTAAAAAGCGGACTTCGTTCAGCGCTTCATTATTGGTATTCTGAAAAAATATATTAACCGGATAATCAGGGTCGTAACCGTATTTTTTGTCTTTCGCAAATTGTGTTATAGAAAAAGTATTGTCTTTTTTCAAAATCAAATCTGGCGCATTATCATCAACATTTTTCAAAGTCGATTTTGTGCTTACGCAAGAAGAAGCGCTAATTAATAAAACAATTAAAAGAGCTATTTTTTTCATGGGTTGAGGTTATTGCTAAAGTTAAACTGGTTGCTGTTCTTTTTTCGGATTTAGTTTTAAAACACCAACTACAATCAGATATTGTGCCAGAAGATAAGTTAGCATAATAAAAAATGAACTTTTCGGAATTGGAGCGTAAAATTTATTTATAGCCAAAATGCTATCAGAAATAATAAAGAAAAGAGCTCCAAAAAACACGAGCTGATTGCCTGGTTTTTCCCAAACCAAAAAGCCGTTGAAAGCAAATAAAAGCATAATTGAAATTACGGAAGCATAAATAGAAACCGGAATTTCAAGATCTCCTAAATAAGGCATCAAAACAGAAACCATTCCAATTAAGTAAATAGCAATTAGAATGCTGCCAAATATAAAAAATGGTTTGTTTTGTTTTTTTCTAGTTCTTCTCTGCTTATTAAAAAGAACACAATAAACAATGTGTGCCGTTAGGAAGCATACGAGTCCTAAGATAAAATAAATCTCTCCAAGATCTGTAAAAAGTAAAATCACATCTCCAAGCCAAGAAAGGATCAGCGCTGCCAATAAAATATTCTGACTCGGAAATTTTCTGTAAAAGTAAGCTCCAAAGCCCATAATTGGCATCAAAATGGGTTTAAGAAAGAGATCAAAATGCTCGTAGCCAGAAAGTAGTATGATTAGATAAATTATACTAAATGCTACATAAATTTTAAAAAAAGAAGAGTTTCTCATAATAGGGGTTATGAATTGATATATTGGTTTTGGTTGGTTTTAAAATCAAAATTGACAAAATAAAATGTCGCTAAAAAAGATAAGATCAGGTAGGTAAAAATAATATAATTACTAATTGGAATTACACGATTTAATCCAAACCAATCTCCATAGTAGCCAATAATACAAATTACAAATCCTAATCGTATGCCTTCCCATAAAAGCGCAAACCTACTTTTGTCCATTAACTCTGTATAGCTATATATGGTCACAAAAATGAAAAAGCCATAGATAAAAATATTTGGAAGTCCAATTTTAGCAATATTTTCAAACAGATAACTTACAAATAATAATGTTATTAAAACTTGTGCAACAGACCAGTATATTAATTTTTGAGAATTCTGTGTGCCGTATTTCTCAAAATCAAAAACATTTTCAATTTTGTTTACGGGATATTTTTCTTCAAAATTTTCTGGACGCCACCCTGTTGGCTTAAACCAAATGGTTAATTTGTCTTTCCATTTTGGAGCGCGCCAAGCATCTTTTATAAGTAAACTCAAATGCTGAAAATTTATTTTAATCGGATTCCATGTATTTGCAGGTCTTGTGATTCCGAAAACGGGAGGCACGTCGTCTAATTCTTCTTGAAAAGTACCGAAAAGCTTGTCCCAAAAAATAAAAATCTGAGAATGGTTTTTGTCTAAATATTCTGGATTAATGGCATGATGCACGCGATGATGCGAAGGAGTTACTAAAATATGCTCAATAAACCCCATTTTTTTAATATGTTTGGTATGATACCAAAATTGTAAAAACAAATGAAGAGGAAGCGTTATAGCAATTACAGAAGCAGGAACGCCCAATAAAGCCGCAGGAATCAACAAAAAGGTAAACAGATTAACCAAACTCGCAATTGGTTGTCGAAGGGCACAAGCAAGATTAAATTCTTCGCTGCTGTGATGTATGGCATGTTTGTTCCAAAGAAAATTAATTTGATGTGCCAAACGATGGCTCCAATATCCATAAAAATCGATTACAAAAAATGCGATGCAGTAGGAGAGAACATTAGCTTCAAGATGTTGCAAGGCAATTTTAGAAGCCAACCATTCGTAAGAAAGAAAAGTAATGCTTAGTCCCAAAACATCTTTAACCGAATTCGTTATGCCAGAACTTATGCTAGATACGCTGTCTATTAACGGAGCGGTGTCGTTTTTTTTATAAATGCCATAGATTTTTTCAATAACAATTAAAGCTAAAAAAACCGGCATCGCAATAATTAATATTTTTCCGTATTCTTCCATAAAAACATTGTATTTCATTCAAATATAGAATAAAATAGAATGCTTTTTAAATTATTGATAAATTAAACCGCTTTATTGTAGTATTTTGATTTAAAATAAGTAAAACAGAAAAGGGATTCTCACAAATGAAAAGAAAAGTTTACAGAAAACTATTTTCTTGTATTAAAAAACGCACCCTATTCAATTCTGATACAGAATAAATAGGGTGCGTTTTTTGAATTATGGATCAATTAGACAATTTCGGCGCTCAGACCAGCTTCCAAAAGTTGTGTGCATTGAGGTTTAAGTTTTTCTATCGGACCTGTTTTTACAGTGCATTTTCCATTGTAATGTACAATCAAAGAGCATTGTTCGGCTTGTTCAGCCGTGTGGTCGCAAACACGCATAAGAGTATCAATTACGTGATCAAAAGTATTTACATCATCATTGTAAACAATGATCTCGTTATTAAAAGCAATGGCTTCTTTTTCGCGAACTCTTTCTCTTACTTTTTCTTTAGTACTCATAGTTGTATAGTTTTGTACTGAATTGATTATCAGTATCTAATTTACGTATTTTAAAGACACCCAGTTATTTCTTTGAAGCTTTTTAACATAAGTTAAACCTTTTTCTACGCATGAAGCATCAATAAATGGAATGTCTTCTTCGTAAAAACCGCTAAAAAGAATTATACCTTTTGGGTTCAAAGCATCAACATAAGCCTGCATATCATTCAATAAAATATTTCTGTTGATGTTGGCAATAATCAAATCGTATTTTTTTCCTGCCAATAACGCTGCATCGCCCTCATAAACGCTGATATGTTTGCAATTATTGCGTTCAGCATTTTCAATTGAGTTTAAATAGCACCAATTATCAATATCAATAGCATCGATAGGCTCTGCGCCTTTCATTTCGGCCAAAATAGCTAAAATTGCAGTTCCGCAACCCATATCAAGGGTTTTTAGACCTTTTACATCCATTTCTAACAAATGCTGAATCATCATGTGAGTTGTCTCGTGATGACCTGTTCCAAAACTCATTTTAGGTTCGATTACAATATCAAACTCTGCATTGGTTTTTTCGTGAAAAGGAGCACGAACGTGACATTTTCCATCAACATCAATTGGCTCGAAGTTTTTTTCCCATTCTTCGTTCCAGTTTACCTGATCGATTTCTTCAATTGTATATTCAATCTTAAACTCTTCAGATTGTAAAATATAAATATCATCTAGAATATTCTCATCCCATAAATCTTTCTTCACAAAAGCCGAAATTCCGTTTTCAGTCTCTGTAAAACTTTCAAAAGCTTTTTCGCCTAATTCAGCCACTAAAATTTCTGAACCAAGTTCTTTTGGCTCAATTGTAAAATGATATCCTAAATATATATTCGACATAAATAAAAATTTTTGCAAAGGTAAGAATAGAAAATAGAAGTTGGGAAAGAACAGGGCAATTTTAACCATAAAAAAAGCGATACTTTTGGGTATCGCTTTTCATTTTATATAAATCTAAAAATTAGATAGCTGTAACAATTGCTAAGAAATCATCAGCTTTTAAAGCAGCACCTCCAATTAAACCACCGTCTACGTCTGGTTTAGAGAAGATTTCTTTAGCGTTTTCTGGTTTTACAGAACCACCGTATAAAATAGAAACTTCATCAGCGATTTCAGCTCCAAAAGCTTTACGGATAGTCTCTCTAATAAATTCGTGCATTTCTTGCGCTTGTTCTGGAGAAGCAGTTTCTCCTGTTCCGATAGCCCAAACTGGCTCGTAAGCTAAAACAATTTTAGACCAAGATTCTTTTGCAATATGGAAAACACCATCACGTAATTGGTTTTCAACAATGTTGAAGTGATTTTCAGATTGACGATCTTTTAATTCTTCTCCAAAACAGAAAATAACTGTCATGTCATGTTTTAAAGCTGTATCAACTTTGTTTGCAATTAAAGCATCTGTTTCGTGGAAAATAGCTCTACGCTCAGAGTGTCCTAAAATTACAGTGTTAACACCAATGCTAGTTAACATATCAGCAGAAATTTCTCCTGTAAAAGCTCCACCTTCAGCTTGGTGAACGTTTTGAGCAGAAACTCCGATAGTTGTATTTTTTAATTTTGTTGCTGCCGCTTGCAAGTTTACAAAAGTTGGCGCTACAATTACTTGTGCATTTGTTTTTGCTGGAATTTTAGCGATTAACTCGTTTAATAATTCTTCAGTTTGCGCTGCGTTTTTATGCATTTTCCAGTTTCCTGCAACAATCGATTTTCTCATTTTGGTAGTTTTATATTATTTTTTTGTTTTTTTGAAATTAAAGCCAAAGTCCAAAATTGATATTTGAATTTTGACATTGCCATTGAAAAATTATTTCAATGTTTGTAAAGTAGAATTGATTTTCTCGAAATCAGTTTCTATAGCGCGGTATAAAACGATTTTACCGGTTTTGTCAACAACAATATATCTCGGAATCCAATCTAAGTCGATTGCTTTTCCAAAAAGACCTTTCATACCATCATTCATCATGAAATGATCGCCTTTTAATTCGTGTTTTTCAATTCCAGCTTTCCATTTATCTGCTGTTTTATCTGCAGAAAGGAATAAGTAAGACACATCAGGATTATTAGCTTGCAATTCTTTTAATTTTGGCATTGCTTTTACGCAATCACCACACCAAGAAGCCCAAACTTCGATAACCAAAGTTTTTCCTTTATATTTTTTTAAGATGTTTTTGAAAGTAACCTGACTTCCGTCAAGAGCAAGCAATTTCTCCGATAAAGCTTCTTTAGAAAAAGCTGTTTTTTGAGCTTGTGAGCAAGAAAAAGAAATAAATGCAATTACGACAAGGACTAATTGTTTCATATTTTATAAAAATTATTTTTTATTAGGTACTGAATTCACAAAGTTAAACAAACAAATGGAATGCCAATTGTACATTAACAAAATTTGAAGAGTCGTTTATTTTGTAACAAATCGGCATTTTTTGGTTGAAAAAAGCCTATTGAAATCGTAATAGTAGCGCTGAAAAATTGTGTTTTATTTTAACTGAGACATTTTAGAAGAAAAAAAATGATAAAAATTTTATTTAGGGAAGAAGATTTCAATCAAAAAAACGTCAGATTTCAATCAAAAAAGCCTTCAATAAAATAAAAATTATTGAAGACTTTTTTATGTTTTTTGGAATGCTTAATTCAAATCATAATTTCCATTTGCCCATTTTTTGCTTGGAGCAATCCAATTGTCTGCAGCTTTGTATAAAAAACCATGTTTTAGACCTGTATTAAGTTCAATTTCTTTAAAATGAATTATTTTACACTTCGAAGTTTCCTTTCTTTTGATGGCAGAAACTCCATAAATATCTGATTTTTCGTAAATGGTTAAAATGTTTCCGCAGAAATTAATATCCGGAATTTCTGTAATATCGACATCTCTGAAACAACCGATAAAAACAAAATTTACATCAGGATTTGAAAGATAAGTAGAAACATATTGTGCAATATAACCACCTTGTGAAGTTCCTACTACTGTTATGTGATTTGGCGGAACACCATTCTTTATTAGCTTTTTGACTTGTTTTGCCATTTTTTCGGCATATTCTGCAGAATTGGTGTTTTTCTTTCTTTTTTCACTAAAAACAATAAAGCCATCTTTTCTATAAGATTCTAAAATCTCATTGTATTCTGCTCTGCCATATTCTGGATGAACTGCATTTAAATCATTTTCTTCAACAAATTTGTTATGGAAAAAGAAAATGTAACGTTGATTTTCATTTTTAGTTTGGCTGAAACCTGAAATACTAAATAAAATCGAGAACGAGAAAATAAGTGTTTGAAAGAGCCTTTTCATTGATTAAATTAGAGAATTATAAAGTAAAATTGATTTTAGTTTTTTGTATTAATCAAGATTTTAAAAGCTCCTGTATTCTTATCTTCAGCGTATGTAGCATTTTTAATTTCTTTAGATTTTAGTACAGTATTAGTGCAATGTTTTCCTTTTACTCTTTCTGTGACAACCGATACCTCAAACGCTACTTTATCTTCAAATTTAATAGCATAATTATATGTTCCTGGTTCAAATCCTACAAGTAAGTTTAGACGATTTAAATTATTACTATTTATATAAATAGACTGAATAACCTTGTTTTGGTTTAAATCTGTTATTGTTACTGGCTTTGTGCGGTCAAAAGTGCCGTTTTCAAATAAATTAGCTCCAGAATCTTGATCTACGAATTCAAAAGCAAGTGACACAGGTCCTGATGAACAATCTACATGAGACGAGTCACAGCCTGTGATTAAGATTAAAACAAGAAGCACTGAAATATTTAGCAGTTTTTTCATTATTAAATAGTTTTTGGTTGATTCAAATGTAGGATTATTATTCGAAATCTAAAATGTTATTATGAAAGTGAAACCTTAAAAAAATAAAAAAGCGCTAATAAACGTACTGTTTATAGCGCTTTTAAAATTTATAATTTTTTTTAAATTTTATAATTTCAAATCATCAACATCATTGTAATGTACTTTTTGAGCTATAGTTCCATCATTAACTACAACAATACTTGGATTTGCTCTTTCAACCGTTTTTAAAGCTGTTCCGTCGCAGAAATAGAAATCAATATCTAAAGCATAGTCTTTTTTCGCTTTAGCGATTTCATCAGCTCCAGAAGCGGTCATTCCGATTACTTTGTAGCCTTTTGCTTTTGCATCTGCTGTAACTTTTGCTAATTTTTTCATTCCTTCAGGATTCGATAAATTCAAATCGTAAGTTACATAAATTAACAATTTAGGCTCTTTTAATAATTCTTCTTTATAATCAGAATCATCTTTTGTCATTGTAAAATCGTGAATAGGAGGAACGTAACCTTCAGAAATTACTTTGTCTTTACGATCAACAAATACGGCTCCTTCTGGAATATTCATTAAATCTTTCTCTGTAAATTCTTTATCAACTCCGTTTACTTTGTAGATAAAAATCATTTCTACAACAGATTTTGGAGCGCCTTCCGGAATTTCCATTCCTTTTTCAATGTTTGTTCCCACTTTATAAGGACGGAAATCTTTAATCGGATTATGGTTAATAACCCAAACGGCCATGAAAACGCACAAAACAATGCTTAATAAAGTAAGGATGTTTGTAACCATTTTTGAAAATAACGGTTTCACTAATTTTTTGTTTATGAATAAAATCAAAATAAAGAAAAGTAAAACAACATCTTTTGTAAATGATTGCCAAGGCGTTAAGTGTAAAGCGTCTCCAAAACATCCGCAATCTTTTACTACATCAAAATAGGCAGAGTAGAAAGTAAGGAACGTGAAGAAAACAATCAATAATAATAAAGCCCAAATCGTTAGCTTTGACTTATACCCAACTAAAAGCATTACGCCTAAAACTACTTCTAAAATCACTAAAAAGATAGCTAAACCTAAAGCTAAAGGTTCTAAAAAAGGCATATTGAAAACGGGCTCGCTAAAATATTCAGCCAATTTATAAGAGAAACCAACAGGATCGTTTAGTTTGATTAATCCGGAAATGATAAATAGGACACCGACAAATAATCGGGAGAATTGGGTAATGATGTTTTTCATGGGGTAAAGTTTTTTCTGCCACGAATTACACGAATTTGATTTGTGTAATTTGTGGCTAAATATTATTTTATTGGATTAAGTATTAAAGCAAAAACAGAATAATTAATCATATCCTGATAATTGGCATCGATTCCTTCAGAAACCAAAGTTTTACCTTTATTATCTTCAATTTGCTTAACGCGAAGGAGTTTCTGCAAAATCAAATCGGTCAGAGAACTTACACGCATATCACGCCAAGCTTCACCGTAATCGTGATTTTTAGCTTCCATTAAGTCTTTGGTCAATTGTACTTTAGCATCATACAATTCAGTTGCTTTTTCTACGTCAAGATCGGGCTGATCTACAACGCCAAGATCTAACTGAATTAAAGCCATGATAGAATAATTGATAATTGCGATGAATTCTCCTTTTTCATCTTCATCAACTTTACGAACATCGTTTTCTTGCAAACTTCTGATTCGTTGTGCTTTTATGAAAATTTGATCGGTTAACGATGGCAATCTTAAAATTCTCCATGCGCTACCATAATCTTTCATTTTATTGATAAACAATGTTCGGCAAATCGCGATAACATTATCAAATTCTTGGGAAGTATTCTTCATTTATATGCTGTATATTTGCTAAAATTTCTTCAAAAATAGGGAAAAATTAAAGAGTTTCAAGTTTCAGGTTTCAAGTTTTTCTAAACAAATTGTTAATGGGGTTAACTTGAAAGTAATATTAAAAGTTTCAGGTTTCACGTTTCAAGTTCCAGAACTTGTGCGATCACATCAACTTGAAACTTGAAGCTTGAAACAAAAAATAAAAAAATCATGACAATTAATTGCAAAGGAGAACTTATCGATTTGTCGATTCCTAAAGTAATGGGAATTCTGAATGTTACTCCAAATTCTTTCTTTGATGGAGGAAAATATAAAAACGAAGACGAAATAATTTCGCAAGTAGATAAAATGCTTTCTGAAGGCGCAACTTTCATCGACATTGGAGCATATTCAAGTAAACCGAGCGCAGAGTTTGTAACCGAACAAGAAGAAATCGACCGAATTGTTCCTGCAATTGAATTGATTTTAAAGCATTTTCCAAAGACATTATTATCAATTGATACTTTCAGGGCTGAGGTTGCAAAAGCGAGTATAGAAAGCGGCGCAGCGATTATAAACGATATTGCCGCTGGAGAATTAGACGAAAAAATGTTTGACGTAATCGCACATTATAACGTTCCATATATTATGATGCACATGCGTGGCAATCCGCAGACGATGCAGAGTTTGACGCAATACGATGACATGATAAAAGAAATACTTTTTTATTTTTCAGAAAAAGTAAAAAAAGCAAGAAGTTTAGGAATCAACGATTTGATTTTGGATCCAGGTTTCGGTTTTGCTAAAACGACCGATCAGAATTATGAATTGATGCAGAAAATGGAGCTTTTCAATATTTTGGAGCTACCAGTTTTAGCTGGAATTTCAAGAAAATCAATGATTTATAAAGCGCTAGATATTACACCACAAGAAGCTTTAAACGGAACTACTTTCTTGAATACAATTGCTTTGATAAAAGGTGCCAAAATTCTTCGTGTTCATGATGTGAAAGAAGCTATGGAATGTGTTACTTTGTTTGGTAAAATGAGTTTTTAAATGTAATTTCATTTAGTTTGTCATTCCGACGAAGGAGGAATCTTCGTTGCAGAGTCGACAAAGATTGGAATTACTTTTAGGAGTTTCTTGTGGAGATTCCTCCTTCGTCGGAATGACAAACTTTACGTAAAATAGTTATCTGAAAAAATATGAAATACTTTTCTCTACTTATAATTTGCCTTCTATTTTCATGCGGAAAAAAAGAAGATGTTTTATTGCCAAAATCAAATGTTTCAATTGTAAAAGACGTACAAGATCATTCGCCGATCTATATTTTCTTTAAAGTTGATGGAAAAGATACAATCGCAGATTTAAACCGAAAAAGTGCTATTATTTCTACCAATTGGATTTTTAATATTGACAAGCGTCTGCCTTTAAAAACGGTGATTCCGGACGTAATTAAAATGCAAGAAAAGAAAAGAGCTGATAGCGCGCACAAAAATGAAAATGCTCAAAACTATTACTCTTATGCTGATTCTATTGGAAAGAATTTAGCCTTTTTGCCTTTCACGAAAGTGTTTTATAAAATGGAAAAACCGACTGCAGGAAGCTTTGTCGTTTACTTCAAAAAAGGAAAGCAACAGGTTTTTATGGCAAATCAGGAAATAAAAATTTCAGAAATATTGAAGCAATTTTACAGTATAAAATTTGAAAAAGTCCCAGATTTGGTGTTTTTATTTGATAAGGATATGAGTTATGAAGAATACATCCAATATAAAATTATATTACAAAAAGATGTGACTTATAATCTTGATACACTTCCAGTAGAATTTATAAACTAGGAATTTATTTCGGCATTAAAGCTGCGACTTAAAACTGCGACTGAATACTAAATCATTGATGGTGATAAGGTTCGTTGCGTAAAATCGTAAATCCACGGTACAATTGCTCGATAAAAAATAAACGAACCATTTGATGGGAAAACGTCATTAGCGAAAGCGAAATTTTTCCTTGTGCTTTTTTGTAAACGGTTTCAGAAAATCCGTACGGTCCGCCAATTACGAAAACCAAAGTTTTTACACCAGAATTCATTTTCTTTTGTAATTCTTCAGAGAAACCAACGCTTGAAAAGTTTTTTCCGTTTTCATCCAATAAAATCAATTGATCTGTTGCAGAAAGTTTAGAAAGAATCAATTCACCTTCTTTTTCTTTTTGCTGACTTTCAGATAAGTTTTTTACGTTTTTGATGTCTGGAATAATCTCCAATTCAAATTTGATGTAAAAGGATAAACGTTTAGTGTAATCGTCAATCAAAGTTTGAAGCGATTTGTTATCTGTTTTTCCTATTGCGATAAGTTTGATGTTCATATTTTGTTTTTGCCACGAATTGCACGAATTAAATTTAAAATATATTTTTTAACACATAGAGACATAGTTTTTCTTTGTCTGCAAAAAAGGTATTTCACTTGCATTAATTCACATAGCTGAATACAATATTGCGATGTGTTAAAATCTAGATTTTTTCTAATTTCTCAAACAAGATAATTTGCCTATGTTTCTATGTGTTTAAATTTTAGCCAAATAAAGCTTAATTATTTCTTTTTACTCTCAAAAACAGTTTCAAAATGCTCTACAATTGGAAACGGCTCATAATAATGGTGTAAAATCTTTTTCCATTCCAAATAGGCTTCAGAGGTCCTAAAACCAATTGTGTGATTTTCTAAAGTATTCCAATCCACTAACAAAAGATATTTGTTTTCAATTTCCAAACATTTTTCCAAACGATGCGCTAAATAGCCTTCAATTGAAGAAATGTATTGACTTGCTTTCGCAAAATCAGCTTCAAATTGAGGAGCTAATTCTGGTTTTACATAAAGAAATGCTGCTTCTAGAATCATAATTTATATATTTTTTTTTCACGCAGATTTTACAGATTTAAGCAGATTTAATTTTTGATGTTTCATTAAAAAAAATCTGCGTTCATCAGCTTAAATCTGTAAAATCTGCGTGCAATTTTCGCACAGATTGCAGATATTAATTTTTAGAAAATTTCGCTTCAAAATCTTTAAAACGACTGTCTAAATCTTTCAATAATTGTTTCTTAACCGAAGCATCTTGAATAAAACTGTAATTGATACTGTTGTAAACGTACTTTTTAATTGTCTCGTAATTTACATCAGGATATCTTTTCGCTAATAAAACATACTGTTCTGTCATACTGCTTCTTAAAATTCCCGCATCATCTGTGCTGATTACGATTGGAACATTAAATTCTTTGTAAAGCGTAAACGGATGTCTGTTTTCTTTTACTTTCAAAATGAATTCGTTACTCGCTAAATTGATCTCAATCGGAATATTATTTTTAGACATATATTTCAATAAATCGTATGAATTTGCTTCGTACGCAATGTCAACTCCGTGACCAATTCTGTTTGCTCCTGCG
Source organism: Flavobacterium sp. HJSW_4 (assembly GCF_042436695.1). Lineage (NCBI taxonomy): Bacteria > Pseudomonadati > Bacteroidota > Flavobacteriia > Flavobacteriales > Flavobacteriaceae > Flavobacterium > Flavobacterium sp. HJSW_4. The sequence continues at coordinate 272,436 of NZ_JBHNPP010000004.1, read as the reverse complement.
ACGTAAATGGCGTCATTTATATGCCAAGTCAATTCTTCTGGCTGAACCAAACCTAAAGTCAATTCGCCCGCGTGAAGCGTATATTTTACGTCAGGAAATTTCGAATGGCAATATTTAAACATCACCATGTGTAGCCAGTAGTCTTTCATAGAAGTCTGTCCGTGTTCTGGAGAAACGATGTTTACACCGGCAGTCAGTTTGCTTTCGCTTGACGAAATAAAAGCGACAACAAGATTCTTGAATAAATCTACCGGTTCCATAAAACGAAGCACAAAGTTTTGATAGCGCATGGTGAATTTTTCGTCATCCATTTTTAAATCTTTATGCAGTTTTGCAATGAAATTAGTGTTGAAATTTTCAGCGTATTTTTTAGCATCTTTTTTCTGAAGAGATTTATACAATTCGTCCAAAAGTTTCAAAACTGCTTTTTCATCTTTTTGATCTGCTGCCTGACGTAATTTTGTATTGAAATCGGTCAAATCAGAAACATTCATATCACACGGAATTGTAGATAATTGTGTTTCGATATAAGAAACATTTTCTGCGATTGCGCGCTTTTTTAATTCCAACATTCCTTCAGCAAAATGGCCTTGAATTGTAGGTTCAAATTTCATGAAAGAATCAAAGAATTGATCATCAGAAGGAACAGAACCATTATAATCTTTAACAGACCAAGTTTGCATGATTTGCTGTTCGTAATAATCTAGTTTTCCTTTATTTGCAAGAGAAGAAAAGTTTTCCCAGTTCCCTTTTTCAGGTTTGGTTTTAGAAACCGCCATTGTTTCCAGATTCAAATAAAAGTCTTCTGCAATAGCTCTTTCTAAAAGAGGTTCTGCATAAACGGATCCTGAAAAATGGTGGTGTAAATCGCCTCCTTTGGGCATTTGTTGAAAGAAAGCTGTTAAGAGAGCTTCATTATTTCTGATTTTTTCTAAATAACTCTCAGCTGATTGAGAAAAGCCGATTTGTGCTATAAAAATACAGAAAAGCGTAATTATTCTTGTCATACTCTAAGATTAAATTACGCGCAAATATACGATTTTTCTTTGAGGTTCAAAGGTTCAAAGCGACAAAGGTTCAAAGTTTTGCTTATAGTTGTCATTTCGAGGAACGAGAAATCGCACTCGGTAATCGACAGAGATTGACTTACTTTCGCGGAATTTCTAGTGCGATTTCTCGTTCCTCGAAATGATAAATTGGTATGAATAAAAAAGAAAAGACGCACAGCAGTGCGTCTCTACAATAAACCTTTGTCGCTTTGTAACTTTAAACCTTTGTCCCTTAAAATTAAGAAAAAAGTACATCACGAATTTCTTCAACCTTATCAAAGACGCTTTTCGCGAAAGGGCAAAGCGGAATAATTTTTAGATTGTTAGCTCTAGCATATTCTACAGAAGCCATAACTAGTTTTTTACCAACACCTTTTCCGTTAAAATCTGGACTTACTTCAGTGTGATCGATGATGAATTTTGAATCTCCCGCCCAAGTATAAGTCATTTTTCCAGCTTCTTTTCCGTCTTCGATTGCCTCAAAATAGCCTCTTCTTGTATCGTTTATTTGTTGAATTTCCATGGTAATTATATGAGTGTGGTTTTAATTTCGATTGAATGTGTTAGTGTTTTATGAATCGGACAACTGTTTGCAATTGTCTCTAATCTACGTCTTTGCTCGTCGTCAACTTCGCCTATTACTTCAATTCTTCGGGTAAATGAGGTACAATTTCGCTCTGAATCTCTTTCAAAATCAATTTTTATATTGATTTCTTCAACGTTCCATTGTTTACGATTAATGTACATTCGTAAAGTAATTAATGTGCAAGACGCCAATGATGAAGCCAAAAGTTCAGTCGGATTTAAACCTAAATTTTTACCGCCCATTTGTACAGGTTCGTCTGAAATTAAAACATTTCCACTTGCTGAAGTGATTTCCGTGCGATACAAACGTGTATCTATTTTTGCTGAAATTGTATCCATAATTATTTAATTCTTGGTTCAGGTAAAGGAACAAATTCGGTTTCGCCATGAACTTTCGGGAAAGTTTGAGCTGTCCAATCTTGTTTTGCTTTTTCGATTAGGTTTTTATCAGAAGAAACGAAGTTCCAAAAGATAAAATGTTCTTCAGGAAATGGCTCGCCACCAAAAATATAAACGGTAGAGTTTTCGGCAATTTCGAATTCACAAAGCGAACTTTCTGTAGTAATCAGAATTTGTCTCGGATCGTAAGTGTGTTCGCCATTTTTAATGCTTCCTTCTAAAATATATAAACCGCTTTCGCCGAATAAATGTTTTCCAATATTGATTTTCTTAGCGGCTGCACTTTTGATTTCAATAAAATACAACGGACTATAAACAGGAACTGGTGATTTTTTTCCAAAAGCTTCACCAGCAATCAATTTGTATGAAACACCATCTTCTTCCCAAGCCGGAATATCGTCTGCTTCAACATGCGTAAAATTAGGTTCCATTTGCTCTAATTCTTTTGGAAGCGCTACCCAAATCTGCAATCCGTGAAGCATTTTATCAGAATGTCTTAAATATTCAGGAGTTCTTTCAGAGTGAACGATTCCCTTTCCAGCGGTCATCCAGTTTACAGCGCCTGGTTTTATTTCTAATTCTGTTCCTAAACTGTCGCGGTGCATAATACTTCCTTCAAACAAAAAAGTAAGAGTCGAAAGTCCGATGTGCGGGTGCGGAGGAACATCCATATTTTCGTGGTCACTTAAATGTGCAGGTCCCATATGATCGATAAATACAAATGGTCCGACAGCTCTTTTTTCACGGAAAGGCAATAATCTTCCTACCATAAAATTGCCAATATTGGCTGCGCGTTCTTCGATGATTAAACTGATGTTTGACATGTGATATTATTTGATTTTAAAACAAAATTACAGCAGTGATGCGTGTCTGTAACTTAATTTAGATTAAGAAAAGTTTTTTGGATTTTTTTGTGTTATAAAAATAAGGAAAATCGTTTAGCTAAGGTTTATGTGCTTATTAAATTTAAGTTTAAAAGTCCCAGCGGGACGAAATTTTTATAGAAGAAATAGTTGTCACGCAACGTAAAGCCCCCAGCGGGGTGAAATAAATATGTCGCTCCGCTGGAGCTTTAATACTATGCGTTATTATTTTTTTCTATAAATATTATACTCCGCTGGAGTATTTTAAATGATGAAATGAGAAATTAATCAACCAACTCAAATTCCAAAACCTCACTCTCAGTTCCATTAATTATAATCGACAATTGATGAATTCCGGTATGAAAAACGCGAGTCGTAATCAATTTAAAAGACTGATTTCTTTCAATCTTCGTTAATTGATTGGGATGATAAATTTTCTCACTGATTTTGAAGACTTTTTTCGCCAAATGTCCTTTTGCTTTTTTGTAATGAACAGCGTATTCTAAACGAATGGTTTTAGACTCTTCGTTTTTATTATTTAAGTGAAAATGAAACTGCAGATAATCTCCAATTTTTACTTTAGGTGTTTTAATTTCGAAAGAAGAAAGCTCAATATTGGTACTTTCTAAACCATAATGACTTAAGATTTCAGGATGTCCTTGTTTTAATAAAGTTCGGCAACCGTGTTTGATAATTCCATCGGTTTCTTTGCTTTGGCCTTTCCATCTTGAAGCGATTTCAAGAACAATTTCTGGGTTGTCTTTTACAATATCATTCAAATTATTGGCAACACTTCTTCGGACATATTCTGAAGGATCATTTTTTAGATTTTCTAAAATAGGAAGAATGGAAGTAGGGTCTTTTTTCAAGAACGGAATCGCCATAGCCCACGGTAATCTTGGTCTTGAACCTTCACTTGCCAATCTACGAACGTGATGATTTTCATGTAAAGACCATTTAATCATTTCATCGATCATTCTTTCTTTATATTTTAAAATGAAAGGACGAACGGCAAACTCGCAACTTATGAATTGTGTTATAGAAACAAAGGCTTTAACGGAAGTTTCAAAATCGTCTAAACCATACATTTCGATATAATCGGCGAAGAAAATGAAGGTTAAATTTCCTTCAGTAAAACTGTTTTTCTTTAAATTTTCGATGATTTTATCAATTAAAGAAGTCGCTTCTACAAAATTTTGAGGCATAAATTGATGCAGAACAACTGTAGTGTGTTTCATTCTGTCTTTCCATTCTTTTTTGGCGAAATCACCTTCATAAATGGCTTCAATGAATTTTTGTTTATTGAATGAAGGATGCACTTCGGCAACAGCTTGACCAAATTTTTCGTAGAAAGAAACCGAGTAAATATCTTTAATTAATCCCATAAATTTTGCTTGATTGAACCTCAAAGATATTTAATGTTTTTAATTGTTGAGGTAGATTTTGGTTGAAAAATTTAAACACATAGAAACATAGTTTTTTTATTTATAGTCATTTAGATTTTAGAAAAAATCTAGATTTTAACACATAGTTTTGACGTTCAGCTATGTGCATTAATGAAAGTGAAACGCCTTTTTTAAGTTTTTAAAAACCATGTTTCTATGTGTTTAATAAAATGCGTTATTCTAGATTTTAAAATGAAAATTTAAGTCAATAGAAAACTTTTCGTAGAATGGAAACTTTTAATTCCATAAAATATATCCTAATTTAGCATTATTATTAAAAATAGAAAAATGATAAGCGAAGCACAATTTCAAGCAGAATTACAACTTTTGATTAGTAATGCCATTAGAGAAGATGTCGGACCTGGTGATTACAGTTCGCTGGCTTGTATTCCAGACACTGCTCACGGTCAAGCTAAATTATTGGTAAAAGATCAGGGAATAATTGCTGGTGTTGAATTGGCTAAAATGATATTTGAACATGTTGATCCAAAACTAAAAGTGAAAACTTTTATCGAAGATGGAACGCATGTTGAATACGGCGAAGTTGTTTTTGAGGTTTCAGGAAGCTCGCAGTCTATATTAAAAGCCGAAAGAGTTGTTTTGAATACGATGCAGAGAATGTCTGCAATTGCTACAAAAACAAACCATTTAATGGAGCTTTTGGAAGGAACAAATGCAAAGATTTTAGATACGCGTAAAACAACTCCAAATTTTAGAGCTGCAGAAAAATGGGCTGTAAAAATTGGTGGAGGCGAAAATCATCGTTATGCTTTGTACGATATGATTATGTTGAAAGATAATCATATCGATTTTGCTGGCGGAATTACTCGTGCAATTTCTAAAACTAAAGAATATTTAAAAGAAAATAATCTGGATTTAAAGATTATCGTTGAAGCTCGTGATTTGGATGAAATCAGAGAGATTTTATTGAGTGATGGTATTCATAGAATTCTGATTGATAACTTCAATTATGAAGACACCAAAACTGCTGTTGAGTTAATTGGTACAAAATGCCAAACGGAATCTTCAGGAAATATCAGCGAAAAAACGGTTAGAGAATATGCTTTATGCGGTGTAAACTATATTTCGTCTGGAGCTCTAACGCATTCAGTTTATAATATGGATTTGAGTTTGAAAGCTTTTTAATGAAGTTATGAATTTTGAGTTATAAGTTATGAGTTTGTTTTAAATCTAAAATCTCCCGATAGCTATTGGGACTCAAATCTAAAATCAAAAATTTATGTCGAAAGAGATAGAAGCTCGGATTGAGAAAATACCCGTGGTACGTTTTTTAGTTCGACTTTTGAAGAAAATAAAACTGCCTTGGCTAGAAGGTTTTTCGCTGTATGATTTGCTTGAAATGTATACCATCGGGATTATTGATGGCGCTTTCTCTTATCATGCAAGTGCCGTTTCTTTTAGTTTCTTCATGGCTTTGTTTCCTTTTGCGCTGTTCATCTTAAACTTAATCCCGTTTATTCCGATAGACAATTTTCAGGAAGATTTCTTGCAGTTCGTTCAGCAAAGCGTTCCGCCAAATACTTATGATGCGATTAGTAAAATCATTAGCGATATCTTAAATAATAGTCACTCAGGCTTGTTATCGTCAGGTTTTTTGCTTTCGATTTTTTTAATGGCAAATGGTATTAATGGAATTTTAAGCGGTTTTGAATCATCCAAACATGTTTTTGATAAGCGAGGTTTTTTGCATCAATATTTAGTTGCCTTAGCCATTTCTCTAGTAATGACCATAATTCTGTTTGTTACGGTGGCGACAATTGTCGTTTTTGAGGTCTTTATTCAAAAAACGATTATTCAGGATGTGTTGAGTGATCGAATTCCGCTGATCATTTTAGGAAGGTATCTGTTTGTTGTTTTAATGATTTTAATAACCTCTTCAATATTATTGCGTTATGGAACAAAGCAATATAATAAAGTGCCTTTTATAAGTATTGGTTCTGTTTTTACAACGATCTTAATTGTTATATCTTCGTTCTTTTTTGGAATTTGGGTTATAAAATTTTCAAAATATAATGAACTTTATGGTTCTATTGGGACATTATTAATTCTAATGTTTTATATTTGGATAAACTGTATGATTCTGCTTTTAGGGTTCGAATTGAACGCTTCTATCAGAAAATTAAAACAAAAAAAAACTTACTAGTATGAAAAATTGGATGTTAACAATCGGTGTTTTTTTCTTTGCGCTAACCATGCAAAGCCAAGGTGTAATTGGGAAATGGAAAACAATTGATGACGAAACAGGTGAAGCAAAATCGATTGTAGAGATTTACGAAAAATCAGGAAAAATTTACGGCAAAGTAATAGATATACTTCGCGAAAGCCACAAAAAAGATGTTTGCGTAAAATGTGAAGGAGCCGAAAAAAACAAACCAATTTTAGGAATGGTTATTATTAATGGTCTTAAAAAAGATGGATCAGAGTATAATGGAGGGACGATTTTAGATCCTACAAGTGGTAAAAAATACAAATGTTACATATCATTAGAATCTACCGATAAATTAAAACTTCGCGGTTATGTTGGGATATCTTTAATGGGAAGAACACAATATTGGACGAGAGTAAAAAACTAATTAAAATCTAATGCGAAAATTAGCTTCGATAATTTTATTCTTAGTTATAGTTTCAAATAGCTTTGGACAATCTAAGAATTCGCCATTACAAATAAGTCATCTTACAGGTGACTTTTATGTTTATAAGACTTTTAACGATTATAAAGGAGTAAAGATTCCTGCCAATGCTATGTATGTGGTTACGAAGGAAGGTGTTGTTCTTTTTGATGCACCATGGGATAAAACGCAGTTTCAGCCTTTATTAGACAGTATCGAAGCAAAACATAATAAGAGTGTTGTAATGGTTTTTGCAACGCATTCGCATGAGGATCGCGCTGGCGGATTAGATTTTTATAGAAAAAAAGGAATAAAAACCTATTCAGGTAAATTGACAGACGAAATTCTTAAAGCAAATAATGAAGGAAGAGCAGAATTTACAATTCCAGACGACGCAACTTTTACCGTAGGACAATACAATTTTGAAGTATATTATCCGGGCAAAGGCCATGCGCCAGATAATATTGTAGTTTGGTTCGGAAAAGAGAAAATTCTTTATGGAGGTTGTTTTATAAAAAGCGTTGAAGCAAAAGATCTAGGATATTTAGGCGATGCTGATGTTAAGGAATGGGAAAAATCCATTAAAAAAGTTCAGTCAAAATTTAAAAATCCAAAATATGTTATTCCGGGGCACGATGGCGGAACAACAAATGAATCTATAGGACACACTTTAAAGTTGGTTCAGAATTATAATCTTTCAAATAACACTTCTCCAAAATCTGGTCAGAAATAATTTTACTGACTTATAAAAAACTTGCATGCATTTCATTGAAGTCATTTTACCGCTTTCTTTAGCTAAGACATTTACATACCGAATTTCTGAAGCCGAATTTCATTTCATTAAAAAAGGAATGCGTGTTGCTGTACCGTTTGGTAAAAGCAAAATATATACAGCACTTGTTTTGGACGTTCATGAAAATGCTCCAACATTATATGAGGCGAAAGAAATCCATCAAATTTTAGATGAAAAACCAATTGCAACCGAAATCCAGATTAAACACTGGCTTTGGGTTGCAAATTATTATATGTGTGGTATTGGAGATGTGTATCGCGGTGCATTTCCAAGCGGATTATTACTGGAAAGCGAAACGATAATTTCCCATAAACCAGATGTTGTTATAAATGACAGCGAACTTTCTGATGATGAATTTTTGATTTACGAAGCTTTACAACATCAAAGTTCATTAAAAGTTCAAGAAATTGCTTCTATTTTAAACAGAAAAAATATACTTCCAATTCTTCAAAAATTGATTGCGAAAGATATTATTTTTTTGGATGAAGAAATAAAAGAAACATACAAGCCAAAACTGGTTCGATATGTAAAATTGCATTCAAAATACGATTCTGATAATGGTTTGGCTGAATTGCTTGAAGTATTGAAAAGTGCTAATAAACAGAAAGAAATTGTTTTGACTTACTTTCAGTTGAATGCTTCGGAAAAAAAGCCAATTACGGTTAAAAGACTTACTGAAGTTTCAAGCGTAACTTCTGCAGTTGTAAAGGCTTTAATTGAAAAAGAAATATTCGAAGAGTATTATTTACAACACGATCGTGTTACCTTTAATGGAGAGGTATCAGATAAAGAATTACAACTGAGTAAAGCTCAAGAAAACGCATTTTTAGAAATTAAAAATATTTTTTTAGAAAAGGAAGTTTGTCTGCTTCATGGTGTAACTTCTAGCGGAAAAACGGAGATTTATATTAAGTTAATTGAAGAATATCTAGAGACAGGAAAGCAGGTTTTGTATCTGTTGCCAGAAATTGCGCTTACTACACAATTGGTTTCGAGATTGCGTCTTCATTTTGGAGATAAAGTAGCTGTTTTTCATTCTAAATATAGTAATAATGAAAGAGTTGAGGTTTGGAGACAAACGCTTGAGAATTCTTCAAAAGCACAAATTGTAATTGGAGCAAGATCTGCTTTGTTTTTGCCTTTTAATGATTTAGGATTATTAATCGTTGACGAAGAACACGAACAGACTTTTAAGCAAACAGATCCTGCACCAAGATATCACGCCAGAGACGCAGCAATTGTTTTGGCTAATTTTCATAAAGCAAAAGTTTTGTTAGGTTCGGCAACGCCTAGTATTGAAACGTATTTTAATGCACAAAACGATAAATACGGATTAGTAACCCTTTCCGAGCGTTATAAAAATGTTCGTTTGCCTGAAGTGCTTTTAGTCGATTTAAAAGACAAGCATTTCAGAAAAAAAATGACTGGGCATTTTAGCGACCTTTTAATCGAAGAAATTGCAGAATCATTGTCATTGGGTGAGCAGGTTATTTTATTTCAAAATAGAAGAGGATATTCGCCTATAATAGAATGTATGACTTGCGGGCACGTTCCGCATTGCCAACAGTGCGATGTCAGTTTGACTTATCATAAACATAAAAATCAGCTACGATGCCATTATTGCGGCTATTCAATAGCAAAACCTACAAATTGCCATAGCTGTTCTAGTATCGATTTAACTACAAAAGGATTTGGAACAGAACAGATAGAGCAGGAGTTGGTGTCACTTTTTCCGAAAGCAAAAACGGCTAGAATGGATCAGGATACTACGCGAGGTAAATTTGGTTTTGAAAAGATAATTGATACGTTTAAGAATCGTGAAATTGATATTTTGGTGGGTACACAAATGCTTGCTAAAGGATTGGATTTTGATAATGTAGGCTTGGTCGGAATTATGAATGCTGATAATATGCTTCATCATCCAGATTTTAGGGCTTTTGAGCGCAGTTTTCAAATGATGACGCAAGTTGCGGGAAGGGCAGGAAGATCAGAAAAACAAGGAAAAGTCGTGATTCAGACCTACAATCCGAACCATAATACAATTCAGCAGGTTACAAACCATAATTTTATGGGTATGTATAAAGAGCAATTGTATGATAGGCAGATTTATAGATATCCGCCTTATTTCAGGATTATTAAGCTTACGCTAAAACACAAAGATTTTGATAAACTGAAAGAAGGCGCTATGTGGCTGTATCAGGTTTTGAGTCAAAATTTAGGGATGCCGGTTTTAGGGCCAGAAGAGCCTGCAATAAGCAGAATCCGAAACGAATACATTAGAACTATTTTGATTAAAATTCCGCAAGAGCATCATTTAGGAAACACAAAAAAAACTATCCAGAAAATACTGAATAGTTTCGAAGCTGTGGCTCAATATAGAGCTATAAAAGTTGTGGTTAATGTAGATTTTTATTAACGGCAATTTTAAGAAGAAGTCGAAAGTGCTTTTACCAGATCTTCTTTTTTATTGCGGCTTAAAGGTATTTTGGTGATGCCGATTTCAGCAAATTTGCTGTTAAAACGTTCAACCTTATCTATATTAATGATATACGATTTGTGAACGCGAATAAATTTGTCTTTCGATAAATCATTTTCAAAAGATTTCATTGTCGAAAGAACCAGATTGCTGTCATCTTCTGTTACTACTCTTACGTAATCTCCAAAAGCTTCAATCCATTTGATTTTTGAAGTGAAGATTTTAAGTTTTTTTAGGTTACTTTTGATGAATATATGTTCGCCTTCTTCTTCTTTGACATCCTTTTTAAGCAAATGCATGTCGATTGCTCTTTTCACAGAGGCATTAAAACGATCAACTGCAATTGGTTTTTGTAGATAGTCGGTAGCGTCGTAATCAAAAGCTTTTAAAGCGTATTCCGCTTTAGAGGTAATAAATATAATTTGAGGTTTTGATTTTAATCCGTCAAGGAAATCAAATCCGTTAATAACTGGCATTTCTATATCAAGAAAAATTAAGTCAATATTGTTTAATGAGATACAACTTTTTGCTTCAATTGCATTAGAAAAATCCCCGATTAAATGCAAGCCTGGGTGATTATTAACCAATTTGGCAATAATTGTCCTTTGTATAGAACTATCATCTACAACAACACAGTTTAGTTTCATAACATTTATATTTAGAATAAATTCAGGATAGCAGTAGTAAATGTATTATTTTTTTGTAAAAAAAACTAAGGTTGGGGCATCTTTTTTGCATTATGACGAATAAAAGAAAAAAAATGTTGGATATGTAAATTAAATGCTTACTTTTGCACCCAATTTTAACAAATAAATTTTTTATTTATGAATCATTATGAAACTGTTTTCATTTTAAATCCCGTTTTATCTGAGGTTCAGGTGAAGGAAACAGTAACGAAATTTGAAGAATTTCTTACTAGTAGAGGAGCTGAAATGGTATCGAAAGAGGATTGGGGTCTTAAAAAAATGGCTTACGAAATCCAAAACAAAAAAAGTGGTTTTTACCATTTATTCGAATTCAAAGTAGCTGGAGAAGTTCTTGTAGCTTTTGAAACTGAATTCAGACGTGATGAAAGAGTTATGCGTTTCTTAACTGTAAGTTTAGATAAACATGCTATTTCATGGGCTGAGAGAAGAAGAGCGAAATTAAAATCTACTAAAGCGTAATTATTATGTCTACAATCGAACAATCTGCAAAAGGAAAAAAAGACGGAGATATCAGATATTTAACGCCTTTAAACATTGAAACTAACAAAACTAAAAAGTATTGCCGTTTCAAAAAATCAGGAATCAAATACATCGATTATAAAGATGCTGATTTCTTATTGAAATTCGTTAATGAGCAAGGAAAAATTCTTCCTCGTCGTTTAACAGGAACTTCATTAAAATACCAAAGAAAAGTTTCTGTAGCTGTAAAAAGAGCTCGTCACTTAGCTTTAATGCCATACGTGGCCGATTTATTAAAATAGTATAAAAAACTCTAGTCGCTGGTTTCTGTTATGCAGAACCTAACTTCTAAAATTTAAGGACAACAACATGGAAATTATTTTAAAACAAGACGTACAAAACTTAGGATTTAAAGATGATGTAGTATCTGTAAAACCTGGTTACGGACGTAACTTTTTAATTCCTCAAGGATTTGCTACTTTAGCTACTCCTTCTGCTAAAAAAGTTTTAGCTGAAAACCTAAAACAAAGAGCACACAAAGAAGCTAAAATTGTTGCTGATGCTAAAGCATTAGCTGAAACATTAAAAGGTCTTGAGATTAAACTTACTGCAAAAGCTGGTGGAGAGAAACTTTTTGGTTCTATCACTAACATCGATATCGCTGAAGCTTTAGAGAAATCTGGTAATGCTATCGATAGAAAATTCATCACTAGCGGTGTTGTAAAACGTTTAGGAAAATACAATGCTACAGTTCGTTTACACAGAGATGTAATCGTTGAATTAGCTTACGAAATTGTTGCTGAAAAGTAATAGTTTTTGAATCTATACAAAAATCCCGATGCAAATCGGGATTTTTTTTTATTTGGTGTTATTGTGAGGAAACGGAGCAATTACACATTTTTTAATTTTTAACAAATTGGAACGGGATTACTTCGTTCCTCGCAATGACATGAAATACGCAAGATTAACAAAAGAACAGTTTGACGAATTGCATGCTGAATTTGCAAGTTTTTTGGCTACACAAGCAATAGATAGAAAAGAATGGGATGAGCTTAAGGTTAATAAGCCAGAAGTTGCAGAACAGGAACTTGATGTTTTCTCAGATTTGATTTGGGAAGGTGTATTGGGTAGAGCGGAATATTTAGAACATTTTTCTAAAAACCATATTTTCCTGTTTCATTGTTTTGATACTTATATTAAGTCGATTGTTTTGAAAACATTTTCTCCAGAAGTTGATTTTTTGACTAAAGAAGGACTTCAATGGCTAAGTGATAATATGTTTACAGAAAATATCGAAATGAAAGTAGGGAAGAAAGTGTTTACAGATGAACGTAACTTTTCCATCTTTGAATTGATTAAACAAGGCGCTTTTTTAAGTGATGGTCAATTGTTTAATCAAATTAATACGATTATAGAATCTTAAATTAATTTTTGTAAGGTTTTTAATAAAAGCAGGCAGTTCTTGGCAATTGTCTGCTTTTTTTGTTTTTTAACTTTTGTTTAATCTTTTAAAAGTTTTAACCCCGTATTTCTACTTGTTTTTTTAAAATTCTTCAAAGTTTCCTGTATTTTAAATTTCATAATAAAGCTTATCATGGTATTTGGTCTTAATTACGGATAGTTTTGACGGTGAATTTATGTGAAATGTAGGATTTTACTTTATTTATATCGATTTAACATATTTTGTTTAATATTTTGTTTAATTAAAAAATGGCAATAGATTTATGTTAAAAGTAGCGTTTTTCCTGATGTTTTTGAGCTCTGTTAATTCTGATATTGTAGTTTTAAGAATAAATTATAAGAATTTTATGTTTGTTTTATGTTTTTGTTTTTTCTAATTTTAGGTAACAAAAGTTAAACAAAGTTTTCTTTTGGTTTTCAAAACATATTGGTTAGAAATTTATTTGCCATGTTGTTAAGATTGAAAATTGAAAAATTATACAACAACCTAATAAGTCTGCGTATGGAATTGACAATTACTTTCTTTATTAAATTTATTTTAATTGTACATTTTGTTTTATTTTTTAACCAATTAACCCCACTTCGTATTAACGATAATTTTAATCGTTATATCAGATCTAATTTTTTTTCAAAAGGTTTACATTTTTTTAGTTTGCTGTCTTATAATTATCCCATCAGGTGGCTTGATTATAAGGAGTAATAATTTCATTGAATATAAATAGGTTCAAATCAGCTTTTAGAGCTTGAATATTTTAAAGAAAGATTAATCAACTTTCTTTAAAGAAAAAGAATCGACTTACATAAAAGAATCCCCAGTTCTACTTCAACTAAAAATTTTCATTATGAAAATTAGACCTGCTACAAATCACTCCTCTGAGAAAATTGACTACAATCATTTTTTCTCACAAAAAGCGGAACTTATTTTGTCTCGTGGAGATAGGATCTGTTCTCCGGTATATTTTGATATACCGAATTCAGCATAATTTTTTTTTTTAATAAAACAGGATTTAGAAGCTTATTCTATAAGTTACTGATTTTGTTTTAACTGTTTCATTTTTAATTGATTGTTTAATTGCGTAGGTGCTTGCACTTACTGCGAGAGGTGTTTTATTGTCCATTTTCTAATCTTCCAAATTATGAAAAAAAAATTTACTTTTTGTAGTCTCAATCTTCAAATGAGATTATTAGGACTTTTAACTTTATTCTTGATATGCACTAATGCATTCTCTCAAACTATTTGTAGACCAGTGTCTCAGACAAATAGTGCGGGAGGAGGACTTTTGTGTTTAGGAGTAGATGTTAATAGCCCTGCCAATGCTTATGATAGCGCTGGCTTATCCACTTATGCAACATTAACAAATGGTGTTGCGGTACTTGGATGTTTTGCAGAAGAAACAATGACTTTAAATCAAACGGCCCGAGCCGGTGACCAAGTTGCAATATACTTTGGTACAGGCAACGGATTGCTTGATTTAAGCTTGTTAGCAAATGCAACAGTTCAAGCTAAAAATTCTGGAACCAATGTCGGTTCAAGTGTGGCTTTAAACAGTCCGCTTTTGAATTTGAATTTGCTAAGTGGCAATACAGTCGCTGTGGCAAAATTCCCTATTACGGGTGATACCAACCAAATTCAGATTCAAGTTGGTGGCGGACTTTTAAGTCTTTTAGTAAGCTTAAGAGTCTATGATGTTAGGTTAGAATTTGCACAACCAACTGTATCTGGCGGTTTATCGCAGACAGTTTGTGCGGGAGCTCCAACCACTCTTACAGCAACACCAGCGGCGGGTACTACGCTGGCTTGGTACAGTTCTGAATTTTCAACAACAGCTTTGGCGGTAGGTAATACTTATACTACTCCTGCTTTAACAGCAAATACAACATATTATATAGGAATAACTAGAGCTGCAGGTTGCGAAGGAAATGTTCGTGTACCTATTGTTTTAAATGTTTCTAACCCAGCCATTCCGGCAGTTAGTAATGTTGGAACAACGGTTTGTTCGACAGGCGCAACTCAGCAAACGACTTTATCAGTTGTAAATGCTGCTCCTGGAACAACTTATAACTGGTACTCTTCATCAACTGGTGGTCCTGTTTTAGCTAGCGGTACTACTTATTCTCCAACAGTACCTTTAGGAACAACTCAATTCTTTGTGGAGGCTGCTATTGGGACTTGCGTTAGTTCTCGTACACCAGTTAGTGTTGTGGCGACAGCTGTACCAGCAACACCTACAGTTCTTACACAAAGTGTAACAATACAATCTGGTCAGAATGCAACTTTAAGTGCATCGACTACTGAAGTTGGGGCACAATTAAATTGGTACGAAACGGCAACCGGTGGAACAGCTGTTGCAACGAATACAGCAAATTTTACAACACCAATTTTAACAGCTACGAAAACCTATTATGTTGAAGCACAAAGTCCAAATGGGAATTGTGTTAGTGCAACTAGAGTACCAGTTACGGTAACAGTTCAGCCTGCAGCTTTAGGAGGATGTCTTGAAGCTAATAGTCAAGTAACTAGTCAAGTTGGTATATGTTTATTGTGTAGCGCAACTAACTTAAATAATTCGGTAGATGGTAATCCTGCGACTGCTGCAACCTTAAGTGTTCCAGTTGGAGTTGCCGCATCGATACAGCAAACATTACAATTTAATAATCCTGGAAAAGCGGGTGATATTGTTGATGTTGATTTGGAATTACCGGGAGGTATAGCTGATCTTTCTTTATTAGGAGCGGTGACCTTAGCAACTTATAATGGTACAACGTATAATAATGATAGAGTAGCCATAACAAATCCGTTAATTAATTTGCAATTACTGACTGGAAATCGCTTTAGAGCCAGTGTAACTGCAGGAGCTAATTTTGATCGTGTAGAAATTCGATTAGCAGCTGTGGCAACAGTTTTGTCTACATTAAATATTTATCAGGCAGCTTATAGATATAAAGCTCCTACTATTACAGGAAATACAGCTATTTGTAGCGGAGCAACGACAACTTTAACGGCTGCACTTGCAGTTGGCGAAACTGTTAATTGGTATAATGTTGCTACAGGAGGTACTTCTCTAGCTGCTACAGCTGCATTTACAACACCAGCTTTAATTGCACCTACTACTTATTATGTACAGGTGACAAGAAATGGCTGTGTAAATAGTGTAAGATATCCGGTTCAGGTTTTAATTGATAATCCTGTTTTGCCAACTGTTACAGCATCACCTACAACTATTTGTGGCGGACAGTCTACAACATTATCAGTAGATGCTCCAGTCGCTGGGACTGATTATAATTGGTATGATGCAGGTGGAAATTTGGTGTTTACAGGAAATTCTTTTACAACTCCTGCATTAACTGTAAATACAGATTATTTTGTAGAAGCAGCTATTGGAAGTTGTGTAACGCCAACCCGTAGAACAGTAAACTTAATAGTTAATCCAATACCAGCAACGCCGACTTTTACATCATCTAATGTAATTATTCAGTCTGGTCAGAATGCTACATTGACAATTGCGAATCCAGTTGCTGGAGTACGATACAATTGGTATAATGCTGCTACGGGAGGTACACTACTAGCGACAAATGTGACTTCTTATACAACTCTTCCATTAACAAGCAATCAAACCTATTATGTAGAAGCTTCTATTATTGCAACAGATTGTGCTAATACAGCAAGAGGTGCCGTAACAGTTACTGTAATTGCTAACGCAAGTACTTGTTTGCAAGCTGGTTCTCAAACTTCTTCAACTGGTGGGGTATGTGTTTTATGTTCGCTTACTGATGCAAATGCAGCTACAGATGGTAGTATCACTACTTTTTCTCATCTTAGTGTGCCAGCAGGAGTGGCAGGTTATATTGAACAACAGTTGATTTTTGCAAATCCAGGTTTGGCAGGAGATATCATAGATGTTGATTTAGAAATTCCAGGAGGAGTTTTGGATTTAAGTGTATTATCTAATGTTACTCTTGAAACTTTTAATGGACTTGTTTCTAATAATGACACAAAAGCGATAAACGGCGGTTTATTAAATATTCAGATATTGTCTGGAAATAAATTTAAAGCTAGTTTTACAACAACAGCGCCATTTGATCGTATAGCAGTACGATTAGGAGGAGTTACTTTATTGAGTAATTTATATATTTATCAGGCTGCTTATAGATATCCAAATGCTACAATTACTGGAGCTTCGACACCAATTTGTGCAGGACAGACAGCTAATTTGTCTGCAACTCCAACAGGAGGTGAAACTTTTGTATGGTATGATTCTCCAACTTTAGGAAATGTTGTAAGTGTAGCTCCTACAGCTGCATTGACAACTACTACAACATATTACTTAGAGGCAACACGTGCAGGTTGTGTTAATAGCTTACGTCAAGCGGTTACAGTAAATGTTTTACCAATTCCAACTGCGGCAAATATTGTAATTACAAGTCCGGTTGAAGCTACTTGTGCAGGAACAGCTGTTTTGACTCCTTCTTCTGATATTGCTGGAGTTCAATTTAGATATTATACTGATCAAAGTAAAACTACAGAAATTGTAGATGGAAGTGTAATTGCAGGAGTAACATTTGCAAAAGATGCTAGTACTGGTGCTCTTTCATTAAGTGGTTTAACTTCTACCGGATCTTATAACTATTACATTTCTGCTCTAAATGGTGGCACTTGTGAAAATGTGGTTGGAGATTTAAAACAAGTAACAGTTACTTTTCCTTCAATTACTCCTTTAACGGTTATCACTGCACCATTACAAGCATGTGGAAGCGCGAATTTAATCAACGCGATCACTAATTTTGATTCATCAGGAAATACTACTTATACATTTTATGATCCTTCAAATAATGTAATAACTGCCGATGCTGCAGCAAATATAACTGTAGGCGGTATTTATTCTATCGAAGCACAAAGTACTGCAAGTACTTGTCCGTCAGCTAGAGAATCTGTAACAGTAACGATTGATGCATTGCCTACTTTAGTGGTAACCAATCCGCAAGAATCTGTAAATGTTGGGGTAGATGTTGCATTAAATGCTACTTCTACAGGAACGGTAACATGGTTTAATCCACAAGGAGTTGCACTTGCAGGTCCTCCATTTACAACTGGTCCGTTGAATATTCCAGGAGTTTATACCTATACGGCTGTTGCAACTATTGGAACTTGTACTACTACAGCAACTAAGATTATCAATGTGGTAGATCTTACAAGCTGTCAAAACTTAACAGAAAGAGTTTACGCAACAGGGCAATCTGCAGGTTCTATAATTACTGGAGGTGTTTCAAATGGTGCACTTGCAGTTGATGCAAACCCTCAGACATTCTCAACAATTACTACTGGTATTGGACTTTTAGGAATTGGTACAACTTGGCAAAATTTAACTTGGCCAGCTAACATCACTAAAGGTACTCCGGTAACTGTTAAATTAGGTTCTGAATATAGTTTATTAGCTGTTGGTCAGAATTTATCAGTAGTTGGTACAAAAAATGGTAATCTTATCGGTGCAGCGCAACCAGTATCTGGGTCATTATTAAACTTAATTTCTGGAGATAATACTTACGAGTTTACTTTTGTTCCTTCAGATGCATCTGGTCCACAAGATTATGATGGTATTCGTGTTGTATCTTCTTCACTTGTAAGTGTTGCTCAAAACGTAAAAGTGTTTGATGCTCATTACAATAAACCAGTTACAGCAGTAACTTGTACACCAGGAGATATTCAAGATATTTTTTATGGTGCAACAGATTTAGGGCTTCCGGTTGGAGCTTTAACTGCCGCAGTAGGTGTTAGTGACGCTTGGAATGTTGCAGATAATGATGTGACTACCTTCGCAACAATGTATAGCGGAGTAAGCGCTTTAGCATCAGCAGATTTAACAGTGCAATTTAAAACACCTTCTGTTCTTAGTGATACATTAAGAATCGTGGTTTCTAAACCAGGTACTCTTTTAACTGTTAACTTACTTACAGGATTTTCAGTTCAACGTTATTTAGGAAATGTAGCAGTTGGTGCTCCAATCCAAAATACAAGTCAATTATTAAGTATAAAATTATTGCCAGGAAATTCTTTGGCAATGGTATTGGTGTCTTCTCCAACAGAAATTTACGATAGAGTTAGAATTCGTTTAGGTGGTGTTGTAGGAGTTTTAGATTTCTTGAGAGTTCATACTGTAGAAAGAACAGCCAATACAACGGTCATCGGAGCAGATCCGCAGAATAAAATTACGGTCTGTCCAGGAACCGAGATTACGCTCCAAATTCCTGAAGTGGCTTGTTCAACATATTTTTGGTATGATGCAGAAACTGGAGGAAATCAAGTTGGAAGCGGACCAAGTTTTACAGTTCCAGCTAATCTAACAGCAGGTATTTATAAATATTATGTTCAGCCAGTACGCTATGGTTGCGAAAATTACGCACGAGGAGAAGTGACTGTTGAAGTAAAAGCTTCTGCCCCAGTAAATGCGTTAACAGATATTACTTTAAATGGAGGAACTACAACTTCAGTATGTTCAGCTTCAGGATCTGTAACTTTAGCAACAGGTTTAACAGGAACACCTGTTTTAACAAATCCTGTTTATCATTGGTATAAATTGAATGGTACAACAAGTGACTTAATTTCAGGTGAAATAACTGCACAGTTAATAGTAAATGGATTGATTCCAGGAACTTATACTTATTTTGTTGGAGTGAGTTCTGATGAATTGTGTGAAACTGCAGCAGCAGATAGAAAACAAATCACATTCACGATTTTACCTCCTTCAACAGGAAATGATATTTTAGTTGATGATGTAACGGTTTGTCCAGGCTTATCAGCATCATTAACTCCAACTGCACCAACATTGACAAGTCCAGTATTTACTTGGTACTTAGATGCTAATAAAACACAGCCAATTACAAATGGAGCTGTTATAGCTGGAGTTACTTATGCAATTGATGCTGCAGGTGTTTTAACCGTTACAGGTTTAACAAAAGCAGTAAGTCCGATTACATATCATGTAGCTGTTTCAAGCACTAACACCTGCGAAAATTTAGCAGGAACATTGCAAGACGCAGTAATTATTGTTAGTGATCCAAATACACCAACAACTGCAGAAAGTACTCAGAATTTCTGTCTGTCTGCTGCGGCAACGGTTGCCAATATTCAAGTGAATGAAAGCAATGTGATTTGGTACGATGCGGCTACGGGAGGAACAGCATTCGCTTTAACTGATTTGTTAACAAGCAGAATCTACTATGGAGCGGTTACAGATTTAGCTACAGGTTGCGAAAGTTCAGTAAGATTGGCTGTTACGGTAAATATAAACGATCCGGGAACTCCAACTTTAGTGACAGCAGGAATACAAAATTTCTGTACGGTAAATGCGCCAACTTTTGCAAGCGTTCAGTTTAATGAATCTAATATCGTTTGGTATACAGCTTTAACAGGCGGAACATTAATCGCTTCTACAACGGCTTTAACAAGCGGAACATATTATGCGGCGATTTCAGATCTTACAACAGGCTGTGAAAGCGCTACAAGACTTCCGGTTGATGTGATTGTAACTGATCCTGCAACGCCGACAACTACAGACAGCAATCAGAATTTCTGTTTGTCTTCTGCATCAACAGTTGCCAATATCCAAGTGAATGAAAGCAATGTGATTTGGTACGATGCGGCTACTGGAGGAACTGCATTTGCTTCAACTGATCTATTGACAGGCAGAATCTATTATGGAGCAATTAAAGATTTACTTACAGGATGTGAAAGTTCAGTAAGATTGGCTGTTACGGTAAATATAAACGATCCGGGAACTCCAACTTTAGTGACAGCAGGAATACAAAACTTCTGTACGGTAAATGCGCCAACTTTTGCAAGCGTTCAGTTTAATGAATCTAATATCGTTTGGTACACAGCTTTAACAGGCGGAACATTAATCGCTTCTACAACGGCTTTAACAAGCGGAACATATTATGCGGCGATTTCAGATCTTACAACAGGCTGTGAAAGCGCTACAAGACTTCCAGTTGATGTGATTGTAACCGATCCGGGAACGCCGACAACTACAGACAGCAATCAGAATTTCTGTTTGTCTTCTGCATCAACAGTTGCCAATATCCAAGTGAATGAAAGCAATGTGATTTGGTACGATGCGGCTACGGGAGGAACTGCATTTGCTTCAACTGATCTATTGACAGGCAGAATCTATTATGGAGCAATTAAAGATCTACTTACAGGATGTGAAAGTTCAGTAAGATTGGCTGTTACGGTAAATATAAACGATCCGGGAACTCCAACTTTAGTTACAGCAGGAGTACAAAACTTCTGTACGGTAAATGCGCCAACTTTTGCAAGCGTTCAGTTTAATGAATCTAATATCGTTTGGTACACAGCTTTAACAGGCGGAACATTAATCGCTTCTACAACGGCTTTAACAAGCGGAACATATTATGCGGCAATTTCAGATCTTACAACAGGCTGTGAAAGCGCTACGAGACTTCCGGTTGATGTGATTGTAACTGATCCGGGAACACCGACAACTACAGACAGCAATCAGAATTTCTGTTTGTCTTCTGCATCAACAGTTGCCAATATCCAAGTGAATGAAAGCAATGTGATTTGGTATGATGCGGCTACGGGAGGAACTGCATTTGCTTCTACTGATCTATTGACAGGCAGAATCTACTATGGAGCAATTACAGATCTACTTACAGGATGTGAAAGTTCAGTAAGATTGGCTGTTACGGTAAATATAAACGATCCGGGAACTCCAACTTTAGTGACAGCAGGAATACAAAATTTCTGTACGGTAAATGCGCCAACTTTTGCAAGCGTTCAATTTAATGAATCTAATATCGTTTGGTATACAGCTTTAACAGGAGGAACATTAATCGCTTCTACAACGGCTTTAACAAGCGGAACATATTATGCGGCAATTTCAGATCTTACAACAGGCTGTGAAAGCGCTACGAGACTTCCGGTTGATGTGATTGTAACCGATCCAGCGACGCCGACAACTACAGACAGCAATCAGAATTTCTGTTTGTCTTCTGCATCGACAGTTGCCAATATCCAAGTGAATGAAAGCAATGTGATTTGGTATGATGCGGCTACGGGAGGAACTGCATTTGCTTCAACTGATCTATTGACAGGCAGAATCTATTATGGAGCAATTACAGACCCAGTTGCAGGATGTGAAAGTTCAGTAAGATTGGCTGTTACGGTAAATATAAACGATCCGGGAACTCCAACATTAGTTACAGCAGGAATACAAAACTTCTGTACCGAGAATCAGCCAACATTTGCAAGCATTCAGATTAATGAAACTAATATTGTCTGGTATACGGCTTCAACAGGAGGAGTAGTAATTGCTCCGACAACAGCTTTAACAAGCGGAACATATTATGCGGCAATTTCAGATCTTACAACAGGCTGTGAAAGCGCTACAAGACTTCCGGTTGATGTGATTGTAACCAATCCGGGAACACCTACTTTAGTTACAGCAGGAATACAAAATTTCTGTACAGTTAATACGCCTACTTTTGCAAGCGTTCAATTTAATGAAGCTAACATTGTATGGTATACAGCTATAACAGGAGGAACAGTGATTCCATCTACGACAGCTTTAACAAGTGGCACATATTATGCGGCTATCAAAGATCCAGTAACAGGATGTGAAAGTGCAGTAAGAGCTCCAATAGTAATTAATGTAACAGATCCAGCTACGCCAACAACAAATGCTGCTGCACAGACTTTCTGTACAGGAACAAATCCAACAGTTGCTAATATTCAAGTAAATGAAAGCAATGTAGTTTGGTACACAACTCAAACAGGAGGAACAGCTTTAGCGGCTACAACAGCTCTAACTACAGCAACTTATTTTGGAGCGATTAAAGATCCAGCGACAGGATGCGAAAGCAGTTTAAGATTACAAGTGGCTGTAACAGTTGGTAACACAACAAACCCAACAACAAACAATGCTGCACAAACTTTCTGTTCTGTAAATGCACCGACAGTTGCTAATATCCAAGTGAACCAAAGTAATGTAACATGGTATACAGCTGCAACAGGAGGAACAGCAATAGCAGCGGGAACACCTCTAACTTCTGGAGTTTATTTCGGAAATATTGTTGATCCATCAGGTTGTGAAAGCTCAACTCGTTTACAAGTAACGGTTACAGTGGTTAATCCTAGTGCGACACCAACTACTGCCAACGCAACTCAAAATTTCTGTTCATTAGATAACCCAATGGTTGCTAATATTCAAGTAAATGAAGCAAATGTTGCGTGGTATAATACAGCAACAGGAGGAACGGCAATTCCGTTAACAACAGCTCTAACAACTGGCACTTATTATGGTGCAGTTTCAAGTGCTATTGGTTGCGAAAACCCAGTTAGATTGGCAGTTACTGTAAATGTAAATTCACCAAGTGTTATTACAACGCCAAGAACGACACAAACATTCTGTTTATCTGCTGTGCCAACATTGGCTAGTATTTTCGTAAACGAAACAAATGTAGTTTGGTATGCATCTGCAACTGGTGGAACAGCATTAGCAAATACGACTCCGCTGACTGCAACGACTTACTATGCGGGATCATTAACCAATACATTTAATGGTTGTGATAACGGACCAAGATTAGGTGTTACAATTGCATTTGAAGATGATGCAGCTGTTCAGATTGCAACTACAGATGATACGCCATGTGTATTCAAAGGTGTAACTTATTCAATTGCAAATGGTAAATCGAATTATGTTTGGACGATCAACGGAGGTACAATTGTTTCTGGTGGAGGTACAAGCGATGGATCTGTAACAGTTTCTTGGTCAGATGTTGGTCCAGGAACAGTAACTGTAGCTTATGTGAATAATTGTGACGAAAGAACAATTAAAACTCTAAATGTTAGTGTTGCAAGTTGTTCAGATTTAACGATTACTCATACTGTAGATAATCCAACTCCGAATTTTGGAGATAAGGTGACATTTACCATAACAGTAAACAATGTAGGTGAAGGTGATTTCATTAATACTATTGTTAGTGATTTACTTCCAAGCGGTTTACAATTAGTAAGTTCTTCAGCAACTTCAGGAACATACGATCCAGCAACACAGATTTGGACAATTCCAACACTAAACGCAGGACAAAGTACAGTATTGACAATTGTAGCAGAAGTTCTGCCAAGTGGTACTTACACAGTTGTTGCAGCAGTAGAAATTTCGACTCCTTTAGATGTTGATGCTTCAAACAATTCAGCTTCAGTAACGTTAGTGCCAATTTGTCTAACAGTTTACAATGAGTTTACTCCAAATAATGATGGTAAAAACGATTTGTTCAGAATTGACTGTATTGAATCTCATCCAAACAACGAGTTGAAAGTATTTAATAGATACGGGGCATTAGTGTATAGTAAAGCACATTATGAAAATGATTGGAACGGTACTGCAAATGTATCCGGAGTTGTTAATAGAGGAGATATGCTGCCAACAGGTACTTATTTTTATGTGATAACCATTGGAGATGGAACGGTTAAAAAAGGCTGGTTATCTATTATGAGATAATCCACTTCTATTAATCATCTAATTAATTAAACTAAATAAGTATCGTTATGAAACTATATATAAAATCATTAGAAACGTATTTAATTTTAATATGTTCTTTTATCTCTGTTTGTGCTTCGGCACAACAAGATCCCGAATATACCCAGTATATGTATAATACTATGGCGGTAAATCCAGCGTATGCTGGATCTACCGGAACCATAGAAGCAGCTCTTTTATATCGTTCTCAATGGGTAGGAATGCCTGGAGCTCCAGAAACACAGTCTTTCTCTATTCATTCTCCTCTTAGAAATGAAAAATTAGGACTGGGTTTGAGTATTGTAAATGATAAAATCGGACCTTCAAATGAACTATATCTTGACGGAAACTTCTCTTATTCATTGCCTCTTGGTTATGAAAAAAGATTGGCTTTTGGTATAAAAGCTGGTACTAGAATGTTAAACGTCGATTGGTCTAAAGGAAGATATTATGACAATGATGATGTTTTGTTAAATCAGAACATTAACAATCAGATGAAACTAGCAGTAGGAGCAGGTATTTACTACTATACAGAAAAATGGTATGTAGGACTCTCAGTTCCAAGTTTTATTCAGAATGATTATTATGACGATGTTCGTGAATCTATTGATTATGATCGTATGCATTACTATTTAATGGGAGGTTATGTTTTTGATTTGAATCCAAATTTGAAATTTAAACCAGCATTTTTAGTAAAAGCAGTAAGCGGTGCGCCACTTACAGCAGATATATCGGCAAATTTCATGATTCAAGAAAAGTTTGTTATAGGGGGAGCATATCGAACAGATGATTCGGTAAGCATACTGGCAGGTTTTCAAATATCACCAAGTTTCTATCTTGGATACGCATTTGATTATACTGTAAGCCAATTGAATAAATACAATGATGGCTCACACGAATTCATTTTGCGTTATCAGTTTGTGAAAAACCAAAGCAAAATTAAATCTCCTCGATTCTTCTAAAACCAAAACTTATGAGAAAACTATATATCCTATGTTTAATTTTGAGCGTTACGTTTAGTTTCGCTCAAAAAACTAATTTGAAGAAAGCCGATGCTTTGTTTAGAAACTTCTCGTATTTGGATGCTTCTAAAGCTTACGAAGAATGTTTGCAAAACATAAAAGATCCATCAGCTCAGACTTTGAAGAATGCAGCAGATTCTTACTATTTTATTTCTGATTCTAGAAATGCACTTAAATGGTACAAAAAATTGTATGAAGTGCAAGGAAATAATCTGACTGATATCTACTACTTGCGTTATATCCAATCTATGAAAGCAGTTATGGATTATGATGAAGCAGACAAAATCACAAAAGAATATCTAGATAAAAAAGGTGATAAAACGGAGATTAATAAATATGTTGTCCAAAAGAAATATATGGACAGCGTTGCAAAAGCAAAACCTCTTTACACCATTAAAAATTTAGATATTAATACTAGTAAATCAGATTTTGGAGCTACATTTTTTAAAGACAACGTAGTATTTACATCAGCTCGTGATACAACAAAGTTTATGGATAAGTTGTACACTTGGAATAATCAGCCTTTTCTTAATTTGTATCTAGCAGAAAGAAATCCTGCAGATGGAAGTTTATTCAACGAAACAGTCTTTATTCCGAATGTGATGACCAAATATCATGAGGCGACAGCTAGTTTTGATAAAGAAGGAAAGACTATGTATTATTCGACCAATATTGTAAAGAAAAACAAATTAGTCGTTGATGAAGCCAAAGTAAATAACTTTCAAATTATCAAAGGAGCAATTGTAGATAATAAATTAGAAAATCCGCAGAAAGTATTTTTTGACAGCGATGATTATTCTGTAGGACATCCATCATTAAGTGAAGATGGGCAATTGCTTTTCTTTGCTTCAGATATGCCTGGAGGATATGGAGAAACAGATTTGTACATGGTAAAAATTGCGGCCGACGGAACTATGAGCTCGCCTCAGAATCTAGGGCCAAATATTAATACGATTGGGAATGAAGTTTTTCCATTTTATCAAAACGGAGTTTTATACTTTTCTTCTGACGGACATTATGGTTGGGGAGATTTAGATGTCTACGAAAGCAAGTTTTTGGCAAATGGAAGTTTTTCAGCACCAAAGAATCTTGGAGCACCAATCAACAGTAACAAAGATGATTTCTCTTTCATAATCGATAAGACAAATGCTTACGGTTATTTTTCTTCTAACAGAGCAGGAGGAAAAGGTGATGATGATATTTATTCTTTCGTAAAAGGAAAACCAGTTTGCAACCAAAGTATTTCTGGAATGGCTATCGATCACAAAACGAAAAAGCCTCTTACAGATGTTACGATAATGGCGTATAACTCTTTTAGCGAAGTCTTAGGTGAAACCAAAACAAATTTTGATGGAAAATATGCTATTGAAGTTCCTTGCAACAAAGTAGTTAAAATGATTGCTGCAAAACCAAATTACAGCAGTGATGATAGAACAGTAGAAACAACTAAAGAAAATGGTGGCGAAATAAAAGATGTAAATTTTGAATTG
Source organism: Flavobacterium sp. HJSW_4 (assembly GCF_042436695.1). NCBI lineage: Bacteria > Pseudomonadati > Bacteroidota > Flavobacteriia > Flavobacteriales > Flavobacteriaceae > Flavobacterium > Flavobacterium sp. HJSW_4. Next base: position 245,520 of record NZ_JBHNPP010000004.1, on the reverse strand, counting down.
AGCAATTACGATGACTTAGTTGTCAAAAAACAAGGAGTTGAAAAAGTCGATGTAAATCCAATTTATTTTGATTACAACAAGTACGATATTACGCCAAAAGCAATTGAAGAATTGTCTAAAGTTGTATTTATTATGCAGAAATTTCCAAATATTAGAATCAAAATTGAATCGCATACAGATTCACGCGGAAAAGATTCATACAATTTGAAACTTTCAGACAATAGAGCAAAATCTACACGTGATTATATTCTTTCACAAGGTATAGATGCTTCTAGAATCGAAAGCGCAATTGGATATGGAGAATCTCGATTAGTTAATAAATGTAAAAATGGTGTAAAATGTTCTGAAGAAGAGCATTCGCAAAATAGACGTTCGGACTTTATCATTATTCAAAAATAATTTTATATTTTCGTTGTAAAGTATTGATTTACAGTTAGAAATATAAAACGTCGAAACCATTTGGAAGTTGGTTTTTTTAATTCTTTTTTAAGAATAATGGACAAGGAGAAAATCAGGCTGCATGAATTTGCAGTCTGATTTTTGATTTTCTAAAACTTTTATTTTTTCTGCATTTGAACAAAAATAAATTCTAATTTTGATATTCAGTTTTTCATTACTATAATCTGCAATATTTTACTATTTATGAGCATTCAAGAGACCATTCAAGCATTACGAAATGAACTTAATCAGCACAACTATAATTATTATGTGTTAGACAATGCTACAATTTCAGATTATGATTTTGATATTAAGCTTAAAGAGCTTCAGGATTTAGAAAACAAACATCCAGAGTTTTTTGACGAAAACTCGCCAACTCAACGAGTTGGAGGAAGTGTGACTAAGAATTTTAAAACAATTGCACATCAATACAGAATGTATTCTTTAGATAATTCTTATTCTAAAGAAGATCTTCTAGATTGGGAAAACCGTATTCAGAGAGTTTTAGGAAACGTAAGTCTTCAATATACTTGCGAGTTAAAATACGATGGAGCTTCGATAAGCATTACATACGAAAACGGAAAATTAGTTCAGGCCTTAACACGCGGAGATGGTTTTCAGGGAGATGAGGTAACAAATAACATCAAAACGATAAAATCGGTACCGTTGCATTTAAAAGGAAATTATCCTGATAAATTTGATATTCGTGGAGAAATTATTCTTCCGCATGCAGGTTTTGAAAAAATGAACCAAGAATTAATAGAAATTGGAGAAACTCCATATTCAAACCCAAGAAATACAGCATCAGGAAGTTTAAAATTACAAGATAGTGCTGAGGTAGCAAAACGTCCTTTAGAGTGTCTGCTTTATTTTGTAATAGGAAATAATCTTTCTTTTAAAACACAATATGAAGGATTAGAATCGGCTAGAAGCTGGGGATTCAAAGTCCCTAAAGAAGCAAAATTGGCCAATAGTATGGATGAAGTTTTTGACTTTATCGATTATTGGGATACTCACCGTCATAATTTGCCTTATGAAACAGATGGTGTCGTGGTAAAAGTTAATAGCATTCAGCATCAGGAAGAATTAGGTTATACGGCAAAAGCACCACGCTGGGCAATTGCTTATAAATTTAAAGCGGAACAAGTTTCAACCAAATTAAAATCAATTTCGTACCAAGTTGGAAGAACGGGAGCTATAACGCCAGTTGCCAATTTAGAGCCGGTACAGCTTGCAGGGACGATTGTAAAAAGAGCTTCTCTTCATAATGCCGATCAGATTGAAAAATTAGACATTAGAATAAATGACACTGTTTTTGTTGAAAAAGGAGGAGAGATTATCCCAAAAATTATTGCAGTAGATTTAGAAAAGCGTCCAGAGAATTCAGAGAAAACAAATTATATCGCATATTGTCCAGAATGTCATACTGAATTGGTTCGAAATGTTGGAGAAGCCAATCATTATTGTCCTAATTTTTACGGATGTCCTCCGCAGATTATTGGAAGAGTGCAGCATTACATTTCAAGAAAAGCAATGGATATTGAAGGACTTGGAGGAGAAACAGTTGCCTTGTTGTTCAAAAATGATTTAGTGCACAATTATGCTGATTTATATGAATTGAAAGTGGAAGACATTCTGCATTTGGAAAGAATGGCTCAAAAATCAGCTGAGAACTTGGTCAATGGAGTTCAGAAATCAAAAGAGATTCCGTTCGAGAGCGTATTGTTTGCGCTAGGAATTCGTTTCGTTGGAGAAACTGTTGCTAAAAAACTAGCCAAACATTATAAAAATATAGATGCTTTAGCGCAAGCTTCTTTAATGGATTTAGTTTTGGTTGATGAAATTGGAGAAAGAATTGCTAAAAGTGTGATCGAATTCTTCGAAAATGAAGAAAATCAAAAAATTATTGAACGTTTAAAAAGTTATGGAATTCAATTTCAAATTGAAGAAAAAATAAACCCCAATGCTACTGATAAATTTGTTGGAAAAACTTTTGTGGTTTCTGGCGTCTTTAGTCAATTTTCTAGAGACGAACTTAAGAAAGCCATTGAAGATAACGGAGGAAAAGTAGGAAGCTCAATTTCTGCAAAAACAGATTTTGTAGTGGCAGGAGATAATATGGGACCAGCAAAACTGGAGAAAGCAACTAAGTTGAATATCGCCATATTATCAGAAGAAGATTTTATAAACAAATTGAATGAAGCCTAACAAACCATCATTAATTTTGTTCTTTATCGGCTTGTTTTGTACAATTATTTTTGATTGGACAGAACAAGAGGTTTTTGCGACATATGCAAAGGCTATCGTTCTCCCTGCTATTTTTATTTATTATTTAATTAGCAGTGAGTTCGAAATCGGAAAAACAGAAGGTGTAATTTTTCTCTTCTGTTTTGTTGGACAAGTATATGATTTAATGGATGTTGAAACTTCTGAATTAGGAGGGGTAATCAGTTTCTTGATTGTTTATAGCTTAATCGTTACCATATTTATTAGGCAACACGAAAGGATAAAATTAACAAGGCGTGATATTCTGCCTATTTCTATCGTAGTGGTTTTTATAGTCTATTTGTTAATCTCTGTTTTAAGCTTGCAGCTCGACAGCATGAGAAAATTTATACTGCTTTACACCGTCTACGGAATCGTCTTAAGTGTTCTCAGTTATTTCTGTTTCGTGAGCTACATTACAAAAGGAACGCACATAGCATTGCTGATGTCGCTCATGGCAGTAAGCTACATCTTCTCTGATATTTTTTATATTTTTAATGAATATTTCTCGTATTCTATTGTTTTAGTTTTGATACGAGATACAACTCAAATTCTAGCTTATTTCTTTATGGTAGAATACTTTTTAGAAAAAGCTAGAATTCAAAAAAAGACTATACAACAATAGTTGCGCTTTGATTTGTATGGGCTTTGTCTTTATCAAAATAGAAATCGATACGGCCTAAATTTATTCCGTAACATCCAACTTGATTTACCAATACATCTTTTCCAGCTTTATTTTTTACAATTGTAGGTTTGTCCAAGAAAGTATGAGTATGTCCTCCAATAATTAAGTCGATATCTTGAGTTTGTTCTGCAAAAGTCAAATCACTAATTTTTGTTGGTTCATCTTTGTATTTGTAACCTAAATGCGAAAGACAAATTACCAAATCACATTTTTCTTGCTTTCTCAAAAGCTGTGTCATGTCTTGAGCAACTTCAACAGGATTGTGGTAAACTGTTTCTAAATACAATTTTTTATCAACTAAACCTTGCAGTTCGATTCCAACACCAAAAACACCAACTTTAATTCCGTTTTTATTAAAGATTTTGTACGGCTTCACATGTCCATCCATAACCGTGTTTTTAAAGTCGTAGTTAGAATTGATAAAATCGAAAGTTGCGTGCGGAAGTTGCGCATACAATCCGTCAAGACCATTATCAAAATCGTGATTTCCAATTGTAGAAGCATCATATTTCATCATGCTCATCAATTTGAACTCTAATTCACCTCCATAATAATTAAAATATGGCGTTCCCTGAAAAATATCTCCAGCATCCAACAAAAGTACATTCGGATTTTCTTTGCGAATAGTTTCAATCAATGCTGCACGACGAGAAACCCCACCTTTATTAGGATTACGCGGATCATCAGCAGGAAAAGGATCGATGTGACTGTGCACATCATTAGTATGTAGAATCGTTAAATGCTTAATATCGTTACTTTCAAAACTGCTCAAAGACAATCCTAAACTTAGTAGGGCAGTACTTGCTGCTGTTTTTTCGATAAACTCTCTTCTTTTCATTTTGTATATTTTTTGCAGAAATGCTTTGCTTGTTCTTTATAATTTTTATTCCTCTGTGATTCTGATATTTTTAGGAGCAACAACAGTGTCTACTTCTTTAAAATAATCAATCAGTACATCTCTAAGTTTGTAGTTTAAGTCAAACTTTTGAGTGCTTTTTGCAAAGAAAGTCATGCTGTCACCTCCATTTGCTAAATAATCATTTGTAGCAACATAGTACGTTTTGTTTAGATCAAGCGGTTTGCCTTGTACCATGATGTTTTTTGCCTTATTGTCTTTCGTAATTGTAAAAGTCATTCCAGACAATGGCTGAGGTTTTTTCTCCTTAATAATATAAGCAGCAATTTCTGAGATCTGTTCTCCTTTTAAAGCCATAACAACCAAGCTGTTTTCAAAAGGCATAATTTCAAAAGCCGATCTTGTCGTTACATTTCCTTTTGGAAGAATAGCACGAATACCGCCATGATTTAAAAGACATAAATCAATATCTTTCTTTTCGCGAGCGTTAAAAACAATGTTTCCTCTTTGCACACAAACATCTGCCATTAGGCTTCCAATGCCAGTTTGCCATTTTCCAGTGCTTTTGTCAAGAGTTTCAGGGCAATAAGCCAATACATTATCCAAATCTTTGTTAATGTGATCGCGATAAGGCTTAATAAAGTTTTCAATTTCAGGAGTTTCCGCAGCTTTTTCGTTAACTGGAAGTTGTTTTCCTTCAATTTTTGTTAAATTGTAGTTACTCTTACTACAAGAAGAGATTAAAAAAAGTGTTAAGAATATAACAAAAAGTTTTAAAAATCCGTTATACTTTTTTAGTTTTACCATTTTAAATGCAACTTAAATAATTAATTTTGTAATCTGGTAAAAGTACTATGTTTTTGAATTATATAAAGGAGTTTTTTGTAAAAAAATCATTAAATGATAATTTAAATAATGAAAAAAGCGAAGTCTTTACTAAAAACGTTCAAACGGTTGGTTTATTGATAGATGAGAGCAATTTTGAATCTTCAGAAGCATTAATAAAGGAGTTAGCGCTCCACGGAATTGCTTCAGAAAATATAAAAGTTGTTGCTTACAGGGAGAAATTCAAGGAAAAAGAGACCTATCCTCGTGCGACTTTTGGTAAAAAACATATCAATTGGAGGGGAGAAATTACAGAAGGTTTCTTGACTGAATTTGTAAATTCAGAATTTGATCTTTTATTAAGTTATTATGATGTGGATAATATCATTTTAAAATTGATAACAAGCAAGTCAAAAGCTAAATTTAAAGTCGGATTCTCTGCTGTAGATCAAAGACTAAATCGCTTGATGATTAGTACAGAATTAGGAAGCTATAAACTATTCATTTCGGAATTGTTTAGGTATTTAGAAAAAATAAAATAAATTAATAATATGCAATCATTGATAGGAACTGGTGTTGCGCTTGTGACGCCATTTAAAAAAGATTTTTCAGTTGACATCGAGGCTTTACAGCGAATTGTAAACTTCTCTATAGATGGTGGAGTGGAGTATCTTGTTGTGATGGGAACAACAGCAGAAAATGCAACCCTTACAGCAGATGAGAAAGAGTTGGTTATAAAGACTGTAATCGATGTAAATAAAGGAAGATTGCCTCTAGTTTTAGGAGTAGGAGGTAATAATACTATGCAGATTGTTGAAGAGTTAAAAACAAGAGATTTTACTGCTTTTGAAGCGATATTATCTGTTTCTCCATATTATAATAAACCAACACAGGAAGGAATTTATCAGCATTTTAAAGCAATTGCTGAAGCTTCTCCAGTTCCTGTAATCCTATATAATGTTCCAGGAAGAACTTCAAGCAACATGCTTCCTTCTACTGTAGTGCGTTTGGCTAATGATTTCGAAAATGTAGTTGCAATTAAAGAGGCAGCTGGAGATATGGCTCAAGCAATGCAGATTATTAAAAATGCTCCGAAAGATTTCTTAGTGATTTCTGGAGATGATATGCTGGCGCTTCCAATCGTTTTGGCGGGTGGAGCAGGAGTTATTTCTGTAATTGGACAAGGTTTTCCTAAAGAATTTTCAGAAATGATTCGTTTAGGACTAAATAAAAAAGCGGTTGATGCGTTTAAAACACATTATTTCTTGTCAGACAGTATCGATATGATTTTTGAACAAGGAAATCCAGCCGGAATCAAACAGATCTTCCAAGCCCTTGGAATTGCTGAAAATACGGTTCGTCTTCCTTTGGTTTCTGTCGATGATTCACTTGCGGCAAGACTAAATGAGTTTGTAAAAAACAGCATTAAATAATTGTTAAAGTGTTAGTATTTTAAGATACTAAAAAATTATTTTGCAGTAGCTAAATTAATAACTAAATTTGCCACCGAAACTTCGGTGCGATTTCACTTTGGCATAATTGTCTGAGAGATTGTAATAACAGTAAGAAAATGAAAAAAATAGTATTGCTTTTAATTGTTGTAACTCTTTTTTATTCTTGTGGAGAATATCAAAAAGCGTTGAAAAATGAAGATGTTGCAGCAAAATTTGAAATGGCAACAAAAATGTATGATGCTGGTAAATACACAAAAGCGATTCGTCTTTTTGAGCAATTAGCAACTTCGTACAGAGGAAAACCTCAAGCAGAAAAGCTATTTTACATGTTTTCGCAGTCGTATTATAAAACAAAACAATATTATTTAGCTGGTTATCAGTTTGAAGCGTTTGTTTCTGGTTATCCACGAAGTGAAAAAGTGCAAGAAGCTGCTTTTTTAGGTGCCTATAGTTATTCTAAATTGTCGCCAGTTTATAGCTTAGATCAAGCAGATACTGTAAAAGCATTAGAAAAGTTACAGACTTTTATTGATAATTATCCAAATTCTGAATACATTCCTCAGGCAAATGAGACTGTACAATTGCTAAATGGTAAATTGGAGAAAAAAGCATATGAAAATGCTAAAGGATATAATACAATTTCAGATTATAAATCGGCTTTAATAGCTTTTGATAATTTTATCGCTGATTTTCCTGGAACGCCTTTCAAAGAAGATGCATTGTTTTATAAATATGATTCTGCATATAAGTTAGCAATTAACAGTATTCCTTCAAAAATGGAAGAACGTTTGCATGTTGCGCAAACAGCTTATGCTAATTTGATCAAATTTAAAAACGATACAAAATATAAAAAACAGGCAGAAGAAATGAATGCCAGAGTTGAAACAGATTTACAAAAATTTACTAAATAAAAGAAAGTCATGGATTTAAAAAAGACGAATGCTCCTGTAAACACAATAACTTACAATAAGACAGTTATTGAAGAGCCAACAGGAAATGTGTATGAGGCAATTACCATTATGGCTAAAAGAGCAAATCAAATTAATTCAGAGATTAAAAAAGAATTGACTGAAAAATTAGAAGAGTTTGCTACTTATAATGATAGTCTAGAAGAAGTTTTTGAAAATAAAGAACAAATTGAAGTTTCTAAATTTTACGAAAAATTACCAAAACCACACGCTTTAGCTGTTCAAGAATGGTTAGACGGTAAAACTTACCACAGAAGTTCAAACAAATAATAGTACAATGTCAGTTTTAAACGGGAAAAAGATTTTACTAGGTGTTTCTGGTGGAATCGCAGCGTATAAAACAGCCACTTTAGTACGACTTTTTATAAAAGCAGGTGCACATGTCCAAGTGATCATGACACCTGCTTCTAAGGATTTTGTAACCCCGCTTACATTATCTACTTTATCTAAAAATCCAGTACATTCAAGTTTCTTTAATCAAGATGATGAAGATGCAGTTTGGAATAATCACGTAGAATTAGCTCTTTGGGCAGATTTTATGCTGGTTGCGCCTGCTACTGCAAATACATTGTCTAAAATGGCTACGGGAAATTGCGATAATCTTTTAATTGCGACCTATTTATCGGCAAAATGTCCAGTTTATTTTGCGCCTGCAATGGACTTGGATATGTACAAGCATCCTTCAACTTTATCGAGCTTTGCTGCATTAAAACAGTACGGAAATATTATGATTCCTGCTGAAAGCGGAGAATTGGCAAGTGGTTTGTCAGGCGAAGGCCGAATGGCTGAACCTGAGAATATTGTCGCTTTTCTAGAGGCTGATTTAGAAAGTAAATTGCCTTTAAAAGGAAAAAAAATACTAGTTACTGCAGGACCGACATACGAAGCGATAGACCCTGTACGTTTTATTGGAAATCATTCGTCAGGAAAAATGGGGTTTGATATAGCTAATGAAGCGGCAAGCTTAGGTGCAGAAGTGTTTTTAATTGCAGGGCCTACTCATTTTAAAGCAAAAAACAGTTTGGTAAAAGTGGTAGATGTAATTTCGGCTCAAGAAATGTACGATGCTTGTCATTTATATTTTAATGAAGTTGACGCGGCAATCGCGGCGGCGGCAGTTGCAGATTACAGGCCAAAATTTGTTGCAGATCAAAAGATTAAAAAGAATACAGAAGAATTTTCGATAGAGCTTGAGAAAACAAAAGATATATTGTCGTCATTGGGAGCTATCAAAAAAAATCAGTTTTTAATTGGATTTGCATTAGAAACTGAAAATGAAATTGAAAATGCTAAGTTGAAAATTCAGAAAAAAAACTTAGATTTGATTGTTTTAAATTCCTTACAAGATAAAGGTGCAGGTTTTAAAAAAGAAACCAATAAAGTAACGTTTATTGATAAAAATTTTGAAATCAAACCTATGGAATTAAAATCAAAAGAATCTGTTGCGGCTGATATTTTGAATAAAGTTATTCTGCATTTTTCAAAATCATAAATTTAGAATATACGCCGAAAGCATAATTTGGAAGCAATTTATGTTTGTAAAATTAAATATTTAGACGATTATGAATAAGATAGTTACGCTATTAGTGTTTTTAAGCTTTGGTTTTGTACAAGCTCAACAGCTAAATTGTACAGTAACTATTAATACAGAACGTCTAACAAATCCAAACAATCAGGTTTTTAAAACACTTCAAACTTCTCTAGCAGAATTTGTCAATAAAACAGATTGGACGGGATCGGTTTTAAAACAAAACGAGAGAATAAACTGTTCGATGTATATTACTTTGTCTTCTAACAGTTCAGATCAATTTACGGGAACAATTCAAGTTCAGTCTTCGAGATTGATTTTTAATTCTACGTATTCTTCTCCAGTTTTAAATTACAACGATAAAGATTTCAATTTCAGATATACAGAATACGAGCCATTATTGTTTAATCCGAGTACTTACGAGTCAAACTTGGTTTCTGTTATATCTTTCTATTGCTATGTGATTTTAGGAATGGATGCTGATACCTTTCAAATGGGAGCAGGAAATCCGTATCTTCAAACCGCACAGAATATTGCCAACGTCGCACAGCAAGGAGGATTTAAAGGTTGGAATCAATCTGACGGACTTCAAAACCGCTATTATTTAATTAATGATATGATTGCGCCAACATATAGTGATTTGCGTCAAACAAGTTATGCTTATCACACAGGATTGGATGCCATGACATTAGATATAAAAGCATCTAAAGAAAAAATTAAAAATGCATTAATGCTTATTGGTAAATTAAATTCTGTTAAGCCAAATGCCTTTATAACTCGAGTTTTCTTTGATGCAAAATCAGATGAAATTGTTTCTATTTTCTCAGGAGGGCCAAGTATCACGATTACAGATTTAACCGATGTTTTAAATAAAGTTTCGCCGTTAAATTCTACAAAATGGTCACAGATTAAATACTAATCTCGTTTTTCATTTTTATCTTCGCTAACTTTTAACTTTTATTTTTACAAAATTGCCCTATGATTACATCGCTGTCAATTAAAAATTATGCTCTTATCGAAAAACTGGCCATAGATTTCTCTAAAGGTTTTTCTATAATTACGGGAGAGACAGGTGCAGGAAAGTCAATTATTTTAGGAGCTATTGGGCTTGTTTTAGGAAAAAGGGCAGATCTTACTTCGTTAAAAAATAAAGAAGAGAAATGTGTTATTGAAGCACAATTCGAAATTGGAAAATACAACTTAAAAGAATTTTTCGAAGCTAATGATTTGGATTATGAAAATGAAACCATCATTAGAAGAGAAATTTTGCCTTCTGGTAAATCTCGTGCTTTTATAAATGATAGTCCGGTAAATCTTCAAGAATTGCAGGATTTGAGTTTGTATTTGATAGATATACATTCTCAGCAGCAAACTCAGGAATTATCAGATGAAAACGTTCAGTTTAAAATTATTGATGCCATTGCTAACAATAATGAAGTAATTGCGGAATATCAAAAACTGCTTAAGTCTTACAAATCAGATAAATCGAAATTGAATGCTTTGCTTAAAAAACAAAGTGATGCAGGAAAAGAGCAAGAATATCACACGTTTTTATTGAATGAATTGGTGGCTGCTCAATTAAAATCTGGTGAGCAAGAAGAATTAGAAGCAGATTACGAAAAGTTGAATAATGTGGAGATTATTAAAGAATCTCTAGATAAATCTTTAGCAATTGCAAATGAAGAGCAATTTGGTGTTTTTCATAGTTTAAATGAAATCAAAAATGCATTGCAAAAAGTAGCTCCTTTTTCTGTAGAATATCAAAATTTATTTGAAAGAATAACAAGTCTGTCTATTGAGTTTGATGATGTTTCTAAAGAATTGGAAAGCAGCTCAGAAAAATTATTGAATGATCCTGTGCAATTAGAGTTGATCAATCAAAAATTGCAGACGATTTATAATTTACAGAAAAAACATCAAGTAAGTTCTGTAGATGAATTGCTTCAAATTCAATCAGATTTAGGAAACTCTCTTTTAGAGTTGGATAATATGGATGAAGAAATTGCTTCGTTGTCTAAAATTATCGAAGAAAAAGCTACAGAATTAGATAATTACGCTTCTAAAATACATGAAAATAGGGTGAATGCTATCCCGAGTTTATCGGCGCAATTGGTTTCAATTTTAGAAACATTAGGAATGCCGAATGCTCGTTTCAACATGGAATTGCAGTCTTCTGAAACGTATTTCCAAAATGGAAAAGACGAATTGCAATTCTTGTTTTCTGCAAATAAAGGAACCGATTTTGGTTTGCTGAAAAAAGTAGCTTCAGGAGGAGAAATGTCTCGTATTATGTTGGCTGTGAAAGCAATTTTAGCTAAATATTCAAAATTGCCAACTTTAATTTTTGACGAAATTGATACTGGAGTTTCTGGTGAAATCGCCATTAGAATGGGAGAAATTATGAAGGAAATGAGCAACACAATGCAGATTTTCGCTATCACACATTTACCACAGATTGCTGCAAAAGGAGATTCTCATTTTAAAGTTTCTAAAGCTACTGTTGGCAATGATACGCTGTCAGAATTGAAGCTTTTATCACAAGAAGATCGAATCATAGAAATAGCTCAAATGTTATCGGGAGCCAATATTTCTGATTCGGCTTTAAATCACGCAAAAGAATTATTGAATTAAAATATAGAAATGGAGAGTTTGAGTTTTTACGAAAATCAGTTTATAAAAGCAGATTCGTTAATTTCTGAAGGAAATTCGGCAGATGCAAAAGAATTACTGGAAGAAATCTTATCCCAGTATCCTGATTTCGGTAAAGCACACAATCATTTGGGTTGGATTTATTATAACAAGCTGAGCGATTACGAAAGAGGGATTTATCACTATAAATTGGCGATGAAATTTGATCCTAAATATGCTGCTCCATACTTAAACTATACTTATTTGCTTATTGATATTGGTCGTTACACCGAAGCAAAAGAGCATATTAAATTTACAATAGCAAATTTAGAAAATGCAGATAACTCTTCTTATAACAGTGAATTAGGAAGAATGGCCGAATACGAAAACGACTATACAGCAGCTTATAACTATTATAAAGAGGCTACGAAAAATGCATTAAACCCAAATTTTATTGACAATATGAAGGCCAATATGAAAAGGGTTAAGGATAAAATGTCTATTTTTGAAAAATTAAAACTGAAATTGAAATAATACAAAAAAAATAATTGCAAGATGATTATAGAACCTAGAATGAGAGGATTTATTTGTTTGACTGCCCATCCAACGGGAGCTGAGCAAAATGTAAAAAATCAAATCGAATACGTAAAATCTAAAGGAGAAATCGCTGGTGCTAAAAAAGTTTTAGTAATTGGTGCTTCTACAGGTTTCGGATTAGCTTCAAGAATTACTAGTGCTTTTGGTTCTGGTGCATCAACAATTGGAGTGTTTTTTGAAAAACCACCAGTTGAAGGAAAAACAGCTTCTCCAGGATGGTATAATTCTGCAGCATTCGAAAAAGAAGCTCATAAAGCAGGTTTATATGCAAAAAGTATCAACGGTGATGCGTTCTCAAATGAAATCAAAAGAGAAACTCTAGATTTAATTAAAGCAGATTTAGGACAAGTAGATCTTGTAATTTACAGTTTAGCATCTCCAGTGCGTACTAATCCAAATACAGGTGTTACGCACCGTTCAGTTTTAAAACCAATTGGACAAACGTTTACAAACAAAACAGTTGATTTCCATACAGGAAAAGTTTCAGATGTTTCTATTGCTCCTGCAAATGAGGAAGATATTGAAAATACTGTAGCAGTAATGGGAGGTGAAGACTGGGCAATGTGGATTGACGCTTTAAAAGCTGAAAACTTATTAGCTGAAGGAGCTGTAACAGTTGCTTACTCTTATATTGGGCCAGCATTAACTGAAGCAGTTTACAGAAAAGGAACTATCGGTCGTGCAAAAGATCACTTGGAAGCTACGGCATTTACTATTACAGATACTTTGCAATCTCTTGGAGGTAAAGCATATGTTTCTGTAAATAAAGCTTTAGTAACTCAAGCAAGTTCTGCAATTCCGGTAATTCCGTTGTATATTTCTCTTTTATACAAAATCATGAAAGAAGAAGGAATTCACGAGGGTTGTATTGAGCAAATTCAGCGTTTATTCCAAGACAGATTGTACAATGGTTCTGAAGTTCCTGTTGATGAAAAAGGAAGAATCAGAATTGATGACTGGGAAATGCGTGAAGATGTTCAAGAAAAAGTAGCGAAACTTTGGTTGGAAGCTACAACTGAAACATTGCCAGGAATTGGTGATTTAGCAGGTTATAGAAGTGATTTCTTAAATTTATTCGGATTCGAAGTTCCTGGTGTTGATTACAACGCAGATACTAACGAAGTTGTTAATATAGAAAGCATCAAATAATATATTTTTACTACGTAAAACGAAAAACCATCAGCTAAAAGTTGATGGTTTTTTTGTTAATATAACATATCTTTGTTAAAATTTTAAAACAATAAAAATACACCCTTTAATAACGCATATTCTGCTATGATTTTTTCTTTAATTATACCCGTGTATAATCGTCCAGATGAAGTTGATGAGCTTTTGGAAAGTCTCTCAAAATCTGATTATAATGAAGCTTTTGAAATTGTTCTTGTCGAAGATGGATCTTCTATTCCATGTCGAGATGTGGTGATGAATTATCAAGGAAAATTAAATATTTCATATTATTTTAAAGAAAATTCAGGTCCTGGAGATTCTAGAAATTTCGGAATGCAGAGAGCAAGAGGTGATTATTTTATCATTTTTGATTCAGATTGTATTATTCCGTCGCAATATTTAACAGAAGTTCGTAAAGAATTAGACGAACAGTATGTTGATTGTTTTGGTGGTCCAGATAAGGCATTAGATAGCTTTTCGAATATTCAGAAAGCAATTAATTTTGCAATGACTTCTTTCTTGACGACTGGAGGAATTAGAGGTGGTTCGGAGAAGATAAACAAGTTCCAGCCACGTAGTTTCAATATGGGAATTTCTAAAAAAGCTTTTGAAGCTTCAAAAGGTTTTGGGAATATTCACCCAGGGGAAGATCCAGATTTATCGATCCGTTTATGGAATTTAGGTTTCGAAACAAGACTTTTTAAAGAGGCTTATGTATACCACAAAAGAAGAATTGATTGGGAAAAATTCTCTATTCAAGTAAACAAATTTGGGATTGCTCGACCAATTTTAAATAGTTGGTATCCAGAACATAATAAGTTAACTTTTTTCTTTCCGACTTTGTTTATACTTGGATTATTATTAGCTTTTTTATTGTTAATTTTCAATATCGATATTTTATTACAATTATATTTCGTATATTTCGTTATAATTTTTCTTACAGCTAGTATTCAAAACAAAAGTATAAAAATTGGATATCTATCTGTAATAGCTGTGTGGAAACAGTTTTATGGTTATGGAACAGGATTTTTGAAATCATATATTAAAGTGATTTTATTAAAGAAAAAACCACAAGAAGCTTTTCCACGTATGTTTTTTAAATTATAAGAATGACAAAAGTTATTGGTCTTACAGGAGGAATAGGCAGCGGAAAAACGACTGTTGCAAACTATTTTCAAGAAATGGGCGTTCCTGTTTATATTGCTGATGACGGTGCTAAAAGAGTAATGCAGTCAAAAAATATTCTTGAAGAAGTAAAATCTGCTTTTGGTGGCAATATTTTTGATGATGAAGTTTTAAATCGTGCGAAATTAGCGCAAGTTGTTTTTAACGATAAAGAACAGTTAGCAAAATTGAATGCAATTGTGCATCCTGCAGTAAAATTAGATTTTGAAGAATGGGTAAAAGAGCACAAAAATTATGATTATGTAATGTATGAAGCCGCTATTTTGTTTGAAAGCGGGAGATATAAAGATTGTGATGTAATTATAACTGTTACTGCTCCAGAAGAAGTTAGGATTGAACGAGTTATAAAAAGAGATAAAACTACCCGAGAACAAGTTTTAAGTAGAATGAAAATGCAGTGGAATGACGAAAAACGAATTTCTAAGAGCAATTTCGTGATTAATAACAATAATCTTAAAAATGCCAAAGAAGAAGTTGTTAAAATCCTTAAAATTTTGAATATAAAACAAAAACAGTCTTAAATGTTAATATTTGGTTAATGTATTATTTAGTATATTGTTAAAATATTAATTTTGTTTCGATGAATAAATTATTTTTTAGAATACTTGTTTTACTGATGAGTCTGTCCTTGATAGGGATAATTCTGGTACAAGTATTTTGGTTCAATTCTTCGTTCAAAAACAATGAAGAACAATTCAAATACCACGTTACTCAAGTAATTGGAAATGTTGCAGATAAACTGGAACAGCAAGAAGAGTACAGTTTCTACGACAAATACAACCGTATAAAAGACAGTACGGGTAAAATTCCTAAAAAAGAAGATTTACTAGAAGTACTTTATGTACAGAGAAACACAAAAACGAATAAAACAATCGTTTATTCAAACACATTAACATCTGAAGATTACGATATTAATGGTTCTGTTTTTAACAAAAAATTCAGTAGCGAGAGATTTAAAAATTTTAGCTCAAAAAGAGTAACTGAAGTTTATAATAACAACGCCGGAATTGACAATAATAGTTTAGGACAGAGTATTATTCCTGATCTTAGAAGTGAAAAATCAGGAAGTTTAGATATTTTAAATAAAGTTCAGCAACAAATTCAATATAAAGATATTGCCTCTTTAACCCCAATTGAAGGGAGAATAACAAAAGATAAGCTTTTTAAATTATTAAAAAAGGAGCTTGAAGAATACGGTGTAAAAACCAAATTTGAATTCGGAATATACAGTAGCGGTAATCCAACGAAAATAAAATCGGATGGGTTTCATTTTGATAAAGAATCCACTTATAATATTCCAATTTATACAGATAATGAAGGGAATAGCAGGTACGAATTATCAGTTACTTTCCCGCACAAAAAGAAATTCTTATTATCTGAATTATTAAGTATTACTATTTTATCAATAGTTTTTACATTAATTATAATAGTTGCATACACAAGTGCGTTAAATCAATTATTGCGTCAGAAGCATATTTCTGAAATCAAGACAGATTTTATTAATAATATGACGCATGAGTTTAAAACTCCAATTGCAACTATAAACCTAGCATTAGATGCTATTAGAAGTCCGAAAGTTATTGAAGATAAAGAAAAGGTTTATCGTTATCTTCAAATGATTCGAGATGAAAACAAAAGAATGCACGCTCAGGTTGAGAACGTTCTTCGTATTTCAAAATTAGAAAAAAGAGAACTTGATATAACCAAAGAGCCAACTGTAGTTACAGATATAATTGATGATGCTATAGAACATGTGAACCTGATCTTAGAAGACAGAAAAGGTACTGTAGTTAAGCATTATAACGCGGCAAGAACGACTTGTTTGATCAACGAAGTTCACTTTACAAACGTACTGGTTAATATTTTGGAAAATGCCATTAAATATTCTCCTGACGAACCAGAGATCGAAATCTTTACTGAAAACATTAAAGATATGATTTTGATAAAAGTGAGAGATCATGGTTTGGGAATGAGTAAGATAGCTCAAAAACGAGTGTTTGAGAAATTTTACAGAGAACACACAGGGGATCTTCATAATGTGAAAGGACATGGTTTAGGACTTGCTTACGTAAAAAGAATAGTAGAGGATCACAATGGTCAAGTATATGTAGAAAGTGAAAAAGGAAAGGGTAGCACCTTTATAATAAAAATACCATTAATAAATTAAAATATGGAAAATACTAACAAAAGAATACTTTTAGTAGAAGATGACCTAAATTTTGGGGCGGTTCTTAAAGATTATTTAATGTTAAATGACTTTGAAGTTACTTTAGCTAAAAACGGTATGGAAGGTTTCGAGAAATTCAAGAAAGATGTATATGATTTGTGTATTCTTGACGTAATGATGCCTTATAAAGATGGTTATACTTTAGCCAAAGAAATTAGAGAGAAGAACAGTGAGGTGCCAATTATCTTTTTAACAGCAAAATCTATGAAAGAGGATGTGTTAAAAGGTTACAAAGCTGGTGCTGATGACTATTTAAATAAACCTTTTGATTCTGAAGTTCTTTTAATGAAAATTAAAGCAATCATTCAGAGAAAATCAGCAGATACAAAAGCAGAGCAAGTACAGTTTGAATTCAATATTGGTAAATTCCATTTAAATTCAAAATTAAGATTCTTGACTTTTCAAGATGAAGAGCCAATCAAATTGTCTCCAAAAGAAAACGAATTGTTGAAAATGCTTATTCTTCATGAAAATGATTTAATGCCAAGAGAATTAGCTTTAACAAAAATCTGGAGAGATGACAACTACTTTACATCAAGAAGTATGGACGTTTACATCGCTAAATTGAGAAAATATCTAAAAGCAGATGAAGATGTTGAAATCTTAAACATTCACGGTGAAGGTTTCAGATTAGTGATAAAAAGCAAAGTTTCTGAATAATTAATTCAGCAAAAAATATAGAAGCTCTGAGAAATCAGGGCTTTTTTTATGCAATAAACTAAAAATTTTTTGATTTATTTTTTCAAGATTATTTTTAAATTAATCGACTTGTTTTCAGTTTTTTACTGTTACTTTTTAACTCTTTCAAAATAGTGTGATAAATTATTTTGATGAATTTTCTTTAAAATAATTTGGAAAATCGAAAAAGTATTATGAATATTTGCAAACGAAAAAATTAATAACCCTTTAAAACGAAGAAATAGTGTTTGTACTTACATCGACATCTCAGAGCTTTACACCAAACGGATTTGGTGAAGCAATTCTTCGTGGCTTATTTCAATCTTAGAAATATATTTTTAGATATATAAAAAAAGCCCGAAGACAATAAGTTTCGGGCTTTTTTTTTATTCTAGACTCTTCAAAATTTTCCCGAAAATCGATTTTTAGAATTTATCCGTCAGGATAAATGGTTTTAGCCTTTTTGGCTGTTAATTTAATGCACGATAATTTTTTTATGGAAAATTATACGGTAGACGAGTATGCTTTATGTACTCGTTTTAAAAGTAAAAGAAGAAAGAAAAGATTAGTAAAAGAAGATTTTGAAAAACAATTAATTCAGTTAAGAGAGCTTGAAGTTGAGCTTTGGAAAAAGCGCAGAGACTTACCATTAGTTCCTTTAGAAATTCCTTATCAAAAAGGCTGGCAACGCAATTTCAAATTAAGAGATGATGTTGCAAGATCAAGCGAGGCCTCATTTTACATAGAGTTATTGGAAAAAATAAACACATGGCAGTTTTCTCCTGAAAAATCCTTCAAGAAAAGAAAAAAGAGAAAAAGAAAACATTTGTATGTTGAAAAACTCCAAACTGTAAAAGAGTTTTCAGAATGGGAATGGAAAAGTTCAAAACTTGAATTGACCGAAAAAGAAAAAGCACATTTTTATAAAAGGGAACGTTGGTGCAGCAATTGCAAACGATACAAAATTCATTATGTATTTAACGAGCCTTGGCGTTATGTGCTTCGTGTTAGCCCTTATATGATAACACACACCAAAATGGTCGATTCAGATTTAGAAAGTCAAATTCAACTTATTGACAATTATATTGTTAATCATAATCTGAGAAATAAAATAAATAGATTAATACACGGCAGATCTCATAAATGGAGTTACTATGAAAATGAAAATCCAAAAGAGATAAGTCCAATTAAAAATAAAAGTTTGCATGCATTGTATCAGCAATATGCAGATGAAATGATAGAAAATCATGGGAAATAAATTATCTGGAAAAGACCTGATTAAATTGGGTTTTCCAAAGAACAATTCAATAAACATCGCCTTAGGGCAGATAAACAGATATAGAAAAAGAGAAAAAAAGGAATCTATTCTAACAGAAGCAAAAGATGTGCTTTTAAATCCTGAAAAGTATGAAGGAAACGGAACGTGGGGGAAAGTGGCTGAAGGTTTAATAAATCCGGTTCATGTAAGAATGCATCAGCTTAAGACAACGAGAGCGCCATTTACCATTTTTGGTGAAAATGAAATCGATCAGCAGGCGAAATTTCAATTGTATGATTCTTTAAAACTGCCTATTTCAGTTGCTGGAGCTTTAATGCCAGATGCGCATTCTGGATACGGATTGCCAATTGGCGGTGTATTGGCTACTGATAATGCTGTAATTCCATATGGAGTTGGAGTTGATATTGGATGCCGAATGAGCCTTTCAATTTTTGATTTGCCAGCTTCTCATTTCAAAGGAAGAGAACATCAATTAGAAGCAATTTTGAGAGATCATACCAAATTCGGAATGAACGAAGTACAATCGTCTAGAGTAGATCATGAAGTTTTTCATAAAAGCGAATTTCAAGATATCCCATTGTTAAAGAATCTTTTACCGAAAGCGTATAAGCAATTGGGAAGTTCGGGCGGAGGAAATCATTTCGTAGAATTTGGAATCGCAAAAATTGATAATCCAGAAAACGAATGGAAATTGGAAAAAGGAGAATATTTTGCTGTTTTGTCGCACAGCGGTTCTCGCGGATTAGGAGCTAACATTGCGAAGCATTACACGTATTTGGCAACAAAACAATGTCCGTTACCGAAAAATGTACAGCATTTAGCTTGGTTGGATTTGAATACGCACGACGGTCAGGAATATTGGCTGGCTATGAATCTAGCAGGAGAATATGCAAAAGCATGTCACGATGATATTCATAGAAGAATTGCCAAAGCGATTGGGAAAAGAGTAGTGGTAACAATTGAAAATCATCACAATTTTGCTTGGAAAGAAATGGTAAACGATCAAGAATGCATTGTGCATAGAAAAGGTGCAACGCCGGCTGGCGAAGGTCAGTTGGGAATTATTCCAGGTTCGATGACTGCGCCAGGTTTTATTGTGAAAGGTAAAGGAAATTCAGAAAGTTTGAACTCCGCTTCACACGGTGCAGGACGTCTATTTTCAAGAGCAAAATGCAAAAGCAGTTTTACGCAAAGTCAGATTAAGAAAGAATTGAAGAAACATGATGTGACTTTAATTGGCGGTAATATTGACGAAGCTCCTATGGCTTACAAAGACATTGAAAAAGTAATGGCAAACCAAACCGATTTAGTAGAAGTTTTAGGAACATTTACGCCTAAAATTGTTAGAATGGATCGCTAAAAATTAAAGATTATGGAAAGATTTCAAGACGAAAATAAATGGCTGGGGAGCTTTTATAATGAGATTTTGGTTAAATGTCCAAAGTGCGAATCGAAAGCGACTGTAAAAGAAGAATTAAAGGAAAAATGTGAATGCGGAAGATGCCACAGTATGGTTTTTGAATGCAAAACATGCTTTCATAAGATTAAAGAACCTGTTTATCAGTACATAGTTTACATAAAAGAATACTGCAATAATTGTTTCGAAAAATTTGAGTATGAGTCGCAACCATTAAAAGAGAAACCTGAAACGTATAAAACTAAATGTCCTCATTGTGATTTTCAGGAGGAATGGAAAGCTAAAACATATCGAGTTAAAGAAGAATCGAAAGTTGACAATGGTTTAGTAAAAGAAATGTGGTATGATTTGCCGTTGTGGTTTCAAAAAGAGGTTAGCGGAAATCTTTTTTGGGCTTATAATCTGGATCATATTGATTATTTAGAAAGATACATTAAAGCAGATTTGAGAGAAAGAAACAATGAAGGAAGTGGTAATGGAACTATGATTTCGAGACTCCCACAATTTGTAAAAGCAGCGAAAAACAGAGAGAAGCTGCTCAAAATATTAAAGAAATGGAAAGAATAATTCAGATAACAGCGGGGCGCGGACCTGCAGAATGCACTTGGGTTGTGGCCCAAGTGCTTAAAAAAGTTCTCGAAGAAGCACAAGAACATCGACTGGAAACAGTATTACTGCAAAGAGAAGCAGGGACTGAAAACGGAACTGTTGAAACGGCTTCGATTGCTGTAAAAGGTGAAAACGCAGATCAGTTTGTGAATTCTTGGATTGGAACAGTTCAATGGATTGGTCAAAGTCAATTTAGGAAAATGCACAAACGCAAAAACTGGTTTATTGGCATTTTTGAAATTGAACAAGAAAAAAATAGTTCATTTTCTGAAAATGATATTCAGTATCAGGCTATGCGAAGCTCCGGAGCAGGAGGGCAACATGTGAATAAAGTGAGTTCGGCGATTCGGGCAACTCATATTCCAACAGGAATTGCAGTAGTTTCAATGGACAGCCGATCGCAACATCAAAACAAAAAACTGGCAACAGAAAGATTAATTAAAAAACTAGAAGACGAGAAATTGCTTCAGCTTAAAAATCATGTAGGGAAACAATGGGAAAATCAGCTAAATGTACAGCGTGGAAATCCTGTGAGAGTTTTTTCTGGAAGTGATTTTAAAAAGAATAAAGCAGAGAAAAGTTATAAAGGAACTCGTCAGAAACTAAAAAACGATTTACGAAATGAAAACAATTGATAAATACCTTTTTCAAGCTTTGGATAGTTATCCATATTCACTTGAAGAAACAATAGAATCTTTAGATTATGCTTTTTCATATGATTCAAAAAATACAATGATTTTGTGTTTGTACGGAAGAATTCAGGCGGAGCAATTATTGAACTATGAAGAAGCAAAAATATATTTTCAAGAAGCTTTAGCAATAAATATTCATGCTCTTGAAGTTTATCCGTATTATTTGCAGACTTTGATTTTAAATGAAGATTACGAGGAAGCACAAAAATTAATTGATTTTGCTTTGACTATTAAAGGGATTAGTAAAGCGATGATTTTTGTGAAGAAAGCAATTCTTTTAGAAGTGCAACATAAATTTAAAGAAGCTTTAAAAGAAATTAAACAGGCAAAATTATATTCGATTCAACACGATTATGATTCTGGAATTAGTGAAGTTGAAAAACGAATTAAAGATAAAGTTGCTTTGTTGGAAAAAAAGAAGCCTAAAGAAAAGAAGAAAAATTCTAAAAAGAAATCGAAATGATTTTAACAAAAAACGATGCAGTTCTATTGGAATTGCATCGTTTTTTTATTTTCTGTTTGCCACGAATTACGCGAATTTGCACGAATTCTTTTTTGCACAGATTAAAAGGATTTCGGAGATTTTTATCACACAGAAACTCTAATATTAGCAATTTCAAATTTTTAAAAATTAGCGAAAATTTGTGTAATTCGTGGCTAAAAATTTATTTCCAATGCAATTCTAATGCAAAGCAATTTTTATCTCCTTTTGTAATACTGAAAGTTGTTGCTGAATGGTCTTCGTTATCATTTTCGTGAATTATAACCTGATCATTTAGAGAAAGTTCTTTTAGGAAATTCATTTCGAAGCTTTTAACTTCTTGTTTTAGAATTTTTTTTGCGTCAACATGATCTAAACACCATTCTAAATATTTAACGTTATTGGCATGATTTACAATATCTAAATCAGATAAATAAACCGTTTTTTCGAAAACAGATTCTTTTTCAGGATTGATGTTTATTCTAGAAAAACCTTCTATAGTTGCTCTATTGTCTGGGAATAATTCAAAATGTTCGAAAGGTAAAGCCAAAGCTTCTGGACGGCGTGCTTTAGTATTGAAAACTGCCCAATACGTTTCGCTCCCAACAATCTTTTTCCCGTTTACATACATTTCAAGCGCACGAACCGAACGTGAATTTTCAAGACTGTTAATCCATGTTTTTACAGTCACAACATCTTGCCATTTTGGTAAAGCAGTTATTTCTACACGCATACGGCTTAAAACCCACGCTTGATCAAATTCTTGCATATCTGTAAAACTGATTCCGCCAACTTCAGAATGTGCTGCGGCTGTCAGCTGTAAAAGATTGCATAAATCGGTATATTTTAAGTAGCCGTTTGGCGTGCATTGTGTAAAATTAATTTCCCAGTCTTTACTTAAAACTGATGTGAAATTTGGTGATATTGGCATTTCTGAATTTTATTTTTTAGAGAAAAGAAACAAGAAGATAGACTACTTTACTTGTTCTTCAATATATTTTATGATTTGTTTTCTATCTAATGAATAATCGAACCATTTGGTGTTTTCATTTCGTTTGAACCACGTTAATTGTCTTTTAGAAAATCTTCGAGTGTTCTTTTTAATTTCTTCAATTGCGAATGGCAAAGTGAATTCTCCGTCAAAATAACTAAATAATTCTCTATAACCGACCGTTTGTAAAGCATTTAACTCTTTGTTAGGATAAAGTATTTCGGCTTCTTTAAGCAACCCTTCATTCATCATGATGTCGACACGCTGGTTGATTCTGCTGTAAATTACTTCTCTGTCGGCATCTAAACCAATTAAGATAGGAGTGAAGTTTCGGTTGTTTTTCTTCAAATTTAAAAAGGAAGAATATGGCTTCTTTGAACCAATGCAAACTTCTACAAAACGCATCATTCGCTGTGGATTTTGTAAAGTCTGAGGATTTTCGATTGTTATTTTTTGATAATAATCGGGATCCAAATTTTTTAATTGTTCTTGAAGATATTCGATTCCAAATTTTTCGTAGTTTGAATTTACTTCGGCGCGAACTTCTGGATCTATTTCTGGAAATTCGTCAAAACCTTTTAAAATCGCATCGACATATAGGCCTGATCCGCCAATTAGAATGGCAAAATCATTGGTTTGGTGTAATTCTTCTAGTTTTAAAAGCGCTTCTTTTTCGTAATCGCCAACGGTATAATTTTCAAAAATCGATTTGTTTTGAATGAAATGATGTTTCGCAGCGTTTAATTCTTCTTGACTAGGAACAGCTGTTCCAATCGTCATTTCTTTAAAAAATTGACGGCTGTCGCAAGAAATTATTTCGCATTTAAAATGTTGTGCCAAAGCGATGCTCAGGGCTGTTTTCCCGATAGCTGTTGGTCCGACGATTGTTATTAGGTATTTCATATTTTTTAGCCCAGATGGAAATGGAAACCCCGGACTTATATTTGTTTGTTTTTTTTGGAATAAAAGAGCGACCAACGGAAGCTCCTTTTATGACTTTAAAAAACAACAAAGATAAGGAGGAGTTGCAATGTACAGCTGGATTAGCTTCTTATTTTAATTATTTGGCAATTCTGTTCCGCATTGATAACAATATTTGGCGTTGTCAAAATGGACTTGAGATTGACATTTTCTGCATGTTTTTTTACTATTTACTGCGTTGTTTTTTAGACTGCTTTTTGCAAATTCGGCAGTTACAATTCCTGTTGGAACCGCGATTATTCCGTAACCTAAAATCATTACAAATGCTGCAATGAATTGTCCTGAAGGAGTTTGCGGAGAAATGTCGCCATAGCCAACTGTTGTCAGGGTAACAATTGTCCAATAAATTCCCATCGGGATACTTGTAAATCCTGATTCTTTTCCTTCGACTAAATACATTACAGAACCAATAATTATGGTGCTGATTAAAACGAAATAAATAAAAACTAGAATTTTTTCTTTACTTGCATCAATGGCTTCTTTTAACTGTAAAGATTGATGATTGATTTGCGGAATATGCAAAATTTTGAACAATCGAAGAAAACGTAACGCTCTTACGATTGATAAAATACTTGCACCAGGAAAAAATATAGACAAATACATGGGCAAAACGGCGAGCAAATCGATGATTCCGTAGAAGCTGAAAATGTATTTTATTGGTTTTTGAATGGAAATTATTCTCAAAATATATTCAATGGTGAAAAATATAGTGATTATCCATTCGCAAATTAATAGTTGTTCGTGATATTTAGAGTTGATTCCTTGAACGGTATCGAGCATTATTAAAAGAACGCTCAGCAAAATTAAACCTAAAAGAATTAAATCGAACATTCTGCCTAAAATGGTGTCTGTGCCATAAAGGATGATTTTGATTTTTTCTCTAAAGATTTCGTATTGTGATTTTTGCTTTTTCATATCCTTAAAGATAATCAAAGTTTTGTTTTGTTAAAAATGAAGTATTTTTAAAGATTTGCTTTTGCGCATATAACTTTGAAGAATATTTTTTACATCGCGATTATGTTGCATTGGAATTAGGATGTTTTTCAGGATATCAATATTCGTGATTTGATAGTTCAAATCGTAATATGCATAACCTTGATATATGCCGTTTTCAATTAAAATTGCGCTTCTTTCGTTTACATTTCTGCCTCTATCTATTAAGATCATGCTTTTGTTTTCAAAACTGTTTTCTGAAATAAATTGCTGTACTCTTAAATTGTAAACTTCAGGCGTGATTTCTCCAATACAAGCGCCATCGCATTCTTTGATTTTATATTGAAAACACTCTTTTTTGGTTTGATATAAACCTGTCAATTTTTGACATAAATGATATTTTGCTGTAAATCTAAAGAGTGCATTTTTGCCTTCTTGTAAAGATGCGAATGATGTAATTTCTTTTTTACGTCCGTCGGCTTTTTCCAGTTTTAGGTTGATGTATCCGTTTGTGTCTTTTTCGGCATATAATGCGAAAGGGAAAACGGTTTTCTTTTGCGAACGATTATGTCTCGGACGGTTGATTTTTACTTCTTGACTTTCTTTTAAAAGTGCAATTAATTCGCTTCCTGTTTCCTCATAAGTAATGGTAAAGACTTCTGCCTGAATTCTTTTGCTTTTGGTTGTAACACCAGTAAAATGCTGATTGACTCTCTTTTTGATGTTTTGGCTTTTGCCGATATAAATCAAAGTTCCGCCTTCATTATAGATATAGTAAACCCCAGTTTTGGCTGGCATTTGGTTTAAAATATCTAAGAATTTTGGAGAGATTCCTTTTTCGACTTCGAGTTTTATAAAGTCTTTTACAATTGTTTTCTCGGTGTCTTTTTCTAAAAGCATTTTAAACAGCTTTGTCGTTGCCATAGCGTCTCCACTTGCACGATGTCTGTCTGCCATCGGAATTCCGAGTGCGCGTACTAATTTCCCTAAACTGTACGAAGGTTGTTCTGGAATTAGTTTTTTGGCTAATTCTACCGTACAAAGTGTTTTAGCTTCAAAATCATAGCCTAAACGACGGAATTCTGTACGAAGGATTCTATAATCAAAAGAGGCGTTGTGAGCCACGATTACGCAATCTGAAGTGATTTCGATAATTCGTTTGGCAACTTCATAAAACTTTGGCGCCGACTGTAACATAGCGTTATTAATCCCAGTCAGTTTTACTACAAACGGCTGAATCGGAATTTCGGGATTAACAAGACTGATGAATTGGTCGATTACTTCGTGCCCGTCAAATTTATAGATGGCGATTTCGGTAATTCCTTCTTCATTAAATTGTCCTCCAGTGGTTTCTATGTCAAGTATTGCGTACAAATTCAGTATTCAGTCTCAGTTTTTAGTAATCAGTTAAAATCTACGATTTATTTTTAGCGGCCTCCAAAAATGCTGCTTCCAATTCTTACCATTGTGCTTCCGCATTCGATGGCTAATTGATAATCTCCAGACATTCCCATTGAAATTGTTTTTAAATCAACAATTTGCAGTTTTTGGATGGAATCAAAAATAGATTTTAAATGTGTGAATTCTTTTTTTATTTGGTTTTGGTCTTCGGTGAAAGTGGCCATTCCCATTAAACCTAAGATACGAATATTTTTCAATTCTTTGAACTCTGCAGAAGTTAAAAGTTCGTTTAGTTCATTTTCGTCCAAACCAAATTTAGATTCTTCTTCTGCAATATAAATTTGAAGAAGACAATCTATAATTCTGTTATTTTTTAAAGCTTGTTTGTTAATTTCTTGCAATAATTTCAAACTGTCAACACCATGAATCAAAGTGACATACGGCGCCATAAATTTGACTTTATTCGACTGAACATGACCAATCATATGCCATTGAATGTCTTTTGGCATTTCTTCCCATTTATCAGTCATTTCCTGAATTTTGTTTTCTCCAAAAATGCGTTGACCAGCTTCATAAGCCTGCATCAAGTCTGAAACAGGTTTAGTTTTTGAAACGGCAACAAGAGTTACATGTTCAGGTAAAGTTGCTTTAATTGTATTTAAATTCGATTGAATCGACATGATATTTCTTTTTTATGAAAGAATAAACTGCTTTGAAATTTTCTCCGCTTTTTTGCTTTCGCTATAATCGTAAAAACCTTCTCCAGATTTAACTCCCAATTTTCCAGCTCTCACCATATTCACTAAAAGTGGGCAAGGAGCATATTTAGGGTTTTTAAATCCGTCGTACATTACATTTAAGATGGCAAGACAAACGTCAAGACCAATAAAATCAGCTAATTGAAGAGGTCCCATTGGATGCCCCATTCCTAATTTCATTACAGTGTCAATTTCGTAAACTCCTGCAACTTTATTGTATAACGTTTCAATTGCCTCGTTTAGCATTGGCATTAAAATTCTGTTTGCTACAAATCCTGGATAATCGTTTACTTCAACAGGAACTTTACCTAATTTTTCAGATAAAGTCATGATGATTTTTGTTACTTCATCGCTTGTATTGTAACCGCGAATGATTTCAACCAATTTCATAATCGGCACCGGATTCATAAAATGCATTCCGATAACACGCTCAGGGTGTGCTACAACAGATCCAATTTGTGTAATTGAAATAGAAGATGTATTTGTTGCTAAAATCGTATTGTGAGAGCAATATTCGTTTAATTGTTTGAAGATGTTCAGCTTTAATTCCACATTTTCAGTTGCTGCTTCCACTACTAAATCAGCGCCAACAACCCCATCTTTTATATCTGTATAAGTGATAATATTGGTGATTGTTTTAGTAACATCACCTTGCGTGATTGTTCCTTTAGACAGCATTCTATCTAAATTGGCTGCAATAGTTGCCATTCCCTTATCTAATGATTTTTCAGAAACGTCGATTAATTTCACGGTAAATCCGCTTTGCGCGAAAGTATGCGCAATTCCGTTACCCATTGTTCCAGCCCCAATTACAGCTATTGTTTTCATATTGCTTTGGTATATTATATTTTACGATTTAGCCACGAATTCACAATTTTATCGCGAATTTCGTGGCTAATTTATTTTTTTAAATTCCTTTAATTATTTATCGAAACAATCAATAATTTGATAAGCCACTCTTAATGCATCTGTAGCTTGCTCTAAAGTTACAACTGGCGTAGTATCTGTATTGATTGCATTTGCAAAAGATTCTAATTCGTCCAGAATAGCATTGTTTTGCTCAACATCTGGATTAGTGAAATAGATTTGTTTTTTTACACCTTCAGCATTTTGAAGAATCATATCAAAATCTCCAGGTACTTCTGGCGCATCTTTCATACGAACTACTTCGCATTTCTTTTCTAAGAAATCAACTGAAATGTAAGCATCTTTTTGAAAGAAACGTGATTTACGCATGTTTTTTAATGAAATTCTGCTCGCAGTTAAGTTCGCAACACATCCATTTTCGAATTCGATTCTAGCATTGGCAATATCAGGAGTGTCACTAATTACAGAAACACCGCTTGCGTGGATATCTTTTACCTTTGAATTCACAACGCTTAAAATAGCATCAATATCATGAATCATTAAATCTAAAACAACAGGAACGTCTGTACCACGCGGATTAAATTCGGCTAAACGATGCGTTTCTATAAACATCGGATTTTCGATCATGTTTTTTGTAGCAATAAAAGCGGGATTAAAGCGCTCTACGTGACCAACTTGTCCTTTCACGTTGTATTCTTTCGCTAAAGCAATGATTTCTTCAGCTTCTTCTACAGTGTTGGCAATTGGTTTTTCAATAAAGATATGTTTTCCAGATTTGATCGCTACCTTTGCACATTTATAGTGTGAAAGTGTTGGAGTAACAATATCAATCACGTCGACAGCGTGAATAAGTTTTGCAATTGTGCTGAAGTTTTTATAGCCAAACTCTTTTGAGATTCTTTCGGCATTTTCTTGATTTTCGTCGTAAAATCCAACTAATTCGTATTGGTCAGATTGTTGTAATAAGCGTAAATGTATTTTACCAAGATGACCAGCACCTAAAACTCCTACTTTTAACATGAGAATGTATTTTAAACAAAAATATAATTTATTTGTTGAAAGTGAAAATGAATTTAGGTAATTATTGGTTGTTGGCTGTTGGTTGATTGTTGTTGGTCGTTTTTCGTTTGTTGTTTGTTTCTTTTGAAACTTGACACCCTGAGCGAAGTCGAAGGGCTATGCGGGGCGAAGGGCTTGGATTCCGCTCAGTCTGACAGATAGTGAATTTTCGACTTTTGACTTTCGACTTTACACATTATTATTTAAAAATCAATATTTGAAATCCTGTTTTGTTTCTTATTTTTGCGAAAATAAAACCTACCCATTTTGAAAGACACTGCCAAACATCAAGGACTTCGTAATCAATTAGTAACTACTTTAGAGCAAAAAGGAATTACTGATAGAGCGGTTTTGGATGCGATAAAAAAAATCCCAAGACACCTTTTTTTGAACTCAAGTTTTGAAGATTTCGCTTATCAAGACAAAGCATTTCCTATTGGAGCAGGGCAGACTATTTCTCAGCCTTATACAGTCGCTTTTCAGTCGCAATTACTTGAGGTTAAGAAAGATCATAAAGTTTTAGAAATAGGAACAGGTTCTGGTTATCAGACTGCCGTTTTATTTATGCTTGGCGCGAAAGTTTTTACTGTTGAAAGGCAAAGTGAATTGTTTAAAACAACATCTAATTTATTTCCAAAGTTAAATATTCGTCCAAAACATGTTTCTTTTGGAGACGGATATAAAGGATTGCCAAATTTTGCTCCGTTTGACAGTATTATCGTTACTGCAGGCGCGCCTTTCATTCCACAGCCTTTAATGGCGCAATTAAAAATAGGAGGAAGGCTGGTTATTCCTTTGGGAGAAGATGTTCAGATTATGACTTTATTAATCAGAAAGAATGAAACTCAATTTGAAAAACATGAGTTTGGAGAGTTTAGATTTGTTCCTTTATTAGAAGATAAAAATTAAAAGAAAGCCCGTTTGATGCGGGCTTTTTTATTGCGTTAGAATTGAAATATATCTTTCTAAACTTTCTTTTTCTCTTTGTGCAATGAAAAGGAAAAAATCTTCTTTGTCTTTTTTAGTTTGGGCTATTTCTAAAGATTGATAATATTGCATTCGATTTTCATAATCGCCTTTAATATTTGCTATTGGATAACCTTTTTGCATCAAAATTAAATTCATAATCAATCTTGACGTTCTTCCATTCCCATCAATAAAAGGATGAATTGTGACTAAGCGTTCGTGCATTTCAGCAGCTAGAATCACGGGATGTAATTTGTTTTTGTTGATTTCATACCAAATAAAATATTCTTCCATTTCTTGCTGAACCATTAAAGGCTGAGGAGGCATGTGCGAACTTCCTTGTATCATAACCTGAACTTTTCTGTAACGTCCGGCATCTTCTGGAATTATTCCGCGAAGTATCAAATTATGAATAGATAAAAGATCTCGTTCGTTTAAAGAATTACTTTTGTTCATTAATTCTTTTATAAAACCAATTGCTTCCTGATGGTTAATAGCTTCAAGATGTTCACGCATACTTTTTCCCGAAATTGTCAAACCTTCATTGATAACCATATCCGTTTCGCGAAGCGTCATAGTATTTCCTTCAATCCTATTGCTTTCAAAAGTGTATTCTAGTTCGAGTGCTTGTTTGATTTTAAAACTGTCATTTTGACGATGAGAATCAAGTTTTGCTTTTAGAGAATCGATTTCTTTTAAAATCTTTTCTAATGAAGTAGATAACTTAAGATGTGAAACAGTTTTATTGTATTTGATTTCATCTTCGGCAACTTTTAAAGCTTTCAAAGCAAATTCATCATCTCCAATTTCATAAAGAATTTTTTCTTTAAGCCAAGCTACCATCAAAGTTTCGTAATCAATCTCTAGAAGTTGAGATAATCTAGTTACTTGATCTTTAGTTGGTTTTCGAGTGCCAGATTCAAATTTGCTAATTAAAGCTTGGTCAATACCGGCAAGCTGGGCCAACTCACGAGTTTTTAAACCTTTTTGTTCTCTAGCATTTTTTAGTAGCGATTTCATTTATGAAAAATTTAGTCTTGACAAATTTAGTCATTTTTTCTAATAAAGGAAAAGCAGCATTTTACGATACTGCTTTATGATATTTTATTTTGGAGGAAGCGAACCGTCTTTTCTCATTTCTTTTACAACGGCTTGCATTATAGCGTCAACAGTTTGTCCTAAATCGGTAACATATTGCGATTCAGTAGTTCCTGTCCAAATTAATTTATTTTGTTTTAATGAAAAAATATTAGTTTCAACCATATAAGAAGTGGTTTCTTGATAATAACCCGGATCGTAGAAATTTGGAGAATACATTCCGTACCAGTTTCCAAAACCGTAACCATACATTCCAGTATACATTCCGTCAAATCCTCCATAGTACATTCCGGTGTAAGTTCCTGGAACATAATTGACTTCTTTTTCTTTGCTGACTAAACGCATAGTGACAACTCCGTCAAAATTTTCGTCTTGTAAAACCTTTAGTTTTTGTTCTTGTGTTAATTGTGTGGTTGCATTTAAGTATTGATATGAAGTCTTAAATATAGGACTGCTTGCTGCAATTCTGTTTTCAGTAATTCGTCTCGAAGCTTCATCTTTGACCAAAGCTACAACCAAAACTTTTTTAAATTGTTCCTGAGTGATTGTTACGTCAGGATCTCTCCAGCTGTTTACAATAGAAGTATTACTGCCACAACTTGAAAACGCCGCAATAGCGAAAAACAAAACGAAGTACTTTTTCATATTTTACAGTTAAATTGGTTATAAGTAAAAATAACTATAAAATGTTAATTATAAGCGTTTTGTGTAAAAATAAAAAAGCTTACTAGTTGTAAGCTTTTTTTATACGGTCTAAATCTCGTTTGGTATCTTGTTCTTTTAAAGATTCTCGTTTGTCATAGTTTTTCTTTCCTTTACAAAGTCCGATTTGCAGTTTAGCTAAACCTTTTTCATTTGTAAACAGTTTTAAAGGAATAATTGTAAGCCCTTTAGCTTGAACACTCTTATGGAGTGTTTTCAATTCTTTCTTGTTAAGAAGTAGTTTTCGTTCGCTTCTTGATTTATGATTGAATTGGTTTCCAAAAGAATATTCTTCAATATAAGTATTAATGGCAAAAAGTTCCATGCCACTGAATTCGCAGAAGCTTTCGGTAATATTTGCTTTTCCTAGACGTATAGATTTAATTTCTGTTCCCGCCAAAACAATTCCAGCAGTATAAGTGTCGATTATTTCGTAATCGAATCTGGCTCTTTTGTTAAGTATATTGACTGATTTTATCATGATTGCAAATGTAAGACAAAATTGAAAGAAATCGTAGCAGTTAAAGATAATTAAAGATTTTTTTTAATCTATGATTTTAATCAGTCTTATGGCAAAACCTTACTCATAAGTTTGTCTTGTAATTTTTAAAAAACAAAATAAAATGAAAAAGATTTTTACGATCATGAGTATGGTGTTAATCGGTTTAACTGCTAAAGCCCAAGATTCATCTCAAGGATTAAAAGGCGCTTGGTTTGCTACTTCTCAATTTGGCTATCAGCAGACTAAAAATGATGATAATAAAAATACCAATTTATCTGTAATTCCAGTTGTAGGTACATTTATAACGCCATCAGTTGCTGTAGGAGCAGGTGTAGGATATATTAATATTAAAGCGGAAACAGCTGCAGGAACTGCTGCGAAAACAGATTTAATTGTTGTTCAGCCTTTAATTAGAAAATACTGGAATATAGCAGGTTCATTATACTTCTTCGGACAGGCAGCAATACCGGTTATTACTGGTAAAGAAAAAGAAAGCGAGTTGAAAGTTAATCAAGTAGGATTATCTGTATCAGGAGGTTTAGATTATTTTGTGACTAAAAACTTCTCAGTAGAATTCTCTTATGATCTAGCTAATTTTACTTCTACAACTTTAAAAGCTAAAGATGGAGAAAAAACAACTGTTACCAATTTCGGATTGGCGCATGTTGCGAATGTAGATCCGTTTTATAATACTGCTTTAGCGGGAAGTAACCCAAACTTGACTACTCCAGTTTCTGTTGGATTTAAATTCATATTCTAATTTATTCTTTATTTGATTAACGTAAAATTCTATTTTAGTAATTTTGCAAAAAAAAAAGACCGTACTAATAGTGCGGTCTTTTAATATTATTTAAAAAGTATACGATGCAAAATCAATCTAAAGATCCACTACACGGAATTACACTTCAAAAAATTGTCGAAACTTTAGTCGACTATTATGGTTTTGATACTCTAGGCGAATTAATTCCTGTTAAATGCTTTAACTCTAATCCGAGCGTAAAATCTAGTCTTACTTTTTTAAGAAAAACAGATTGGGCTCGTAAAAAAGTAGAAGAGCTTTATGTTAAAACGCTTCCTAAATTAAGCTGATTTTTTATAGTTTATAAGAAATCATAATTCCTCCACGGTATGGAAGCCATTCTCCACTTTTATTGTAATTAGGGGCTTTATCGTATCTTCCTGGAGTTCCATCATTGTAATGCCCCTTATAAAATCCTTGATGCCATCCTCCACCTACGAAAAAGTCAAGTAAAAATTTATCATTAAGTTTTAAATTGTAACCAACTGTAGCTCCAATTCTATAGCCAAAACCATCTTCATATTTGTTGGTGTCCCAATAGTTCCATTTTTGGATCTGATATTTATCGGCTCCAATATGTGCTCCAGCATAAAAGCCATTATATTTTTCTTTAAAATGGTAGCGAACTTCAGGAGTAACAGTAATAAATTTCATTGGGTTTTGTCCGTTAAACGATTCCCAGAAAGAAGCCATTACGTCGGCACTAAATGTAGTTTTCTCTCCAATGCTAGTTTCTATTCCAATATTTGGAACTAATAATAAAGCTGTTGCTCCGTTAAACTTTACAAATGTCTGACTTTGTAATTGCAAACAAAATAAAAGAACAAGTAGGGCGGATATTTTTTTCATAACTATTTTTTGAATTCAAAAACAGCCATTTTTAGCTGATTTCGAGCGCAAATATAACCTATAATGCTTGAGAACAATTATCTATAAGATTATTTTAACAAGTAAAAAAACTTACTTTTCTAGTAATGAATAAATTACCTTGTCGAGAAATTTTCCTTCCCAAAATTCTGACTGTTTTAAATGAGCTTCTTTAACAAATCCGCATTTTTGTAATACCTTTTCAGAAGCGTAATTTTCGGGATCAATTACGGCTTCTATTGAGTGTAGTTTTAAATCTTCAAATCCAAATTTAATCAGTCTGTTTACAGCTTCTGGTATAATTCCTTTTCCATGATGATCTGGCGAAAGCATATAGCCGATTTCAGCTCGGTAATTTTCCGGTTGCATTCTGTAATAACCAATAATCCCCAATAATTTAGGACCACCTTTAAGTCTAATGCCCCAATTTATTCCAGTATTATTTTCAATTTTTTCATCAATCATTCGAATATGTTCCAAAGCATCCTCGTGATTTTTCACCAAAGGCCTCGGAATATATTTCATAGTTTCAGGATTCGAACGCAATTCAAAAACTTCTTGAACATCTTTGTCTGTAAGCCTGTCTAGAAGTATACGTTCTGTTTCTATTATAGGAAATGGAGTGAAGTTAAAATCTAACATTTTGTTCGTTATAATATTGTGATACTAAATTTTGCACTGAAATCTTTGTTTTCTTCCAATGTCAAAATTCCTTCTTTTTGGTATAAATCGCCTGTGTTTTCATCTGTATCCGAATAGCCAAGCCACGGTTCGATACAGATAAACGGCGCATTTTCTTTTGTCCAAATTCCTAAACTTGGAAAATCGTAATAATCAACTTTTACGTATGGTTTTGAATTATTTAGGATCGTTAAAGATTTTGATTCTAATGTTTTAAAGATTAAAGCGTCATTTTTAAACAGCTCATAATTTAAAGGAACTAAATTATTTTTTGTTTCCAAAACTTTAGTTTTAGATGAAATCAAATCGTTTTCAAGAAGATAATATTTTAAATTTTCTTCTTTTTCGAATTGAAAAGCATAATCCTCAAAATTATCAGGAAGTGCAATTGCAGGATGCGCGCCAATTGAAAAAGGCATTTTTTCTTTTCCGTGATTAATTACTTTGTATTCAAGTTCTAAAGAGCTTTCGTTAAGTGTATAAATAAGTTGTAATTCAAACTCAAAAGGGTATTTCTGTAATGTTTCGTCAGAAGATTTAAGAGAGAAAATAGCTTTGTTTTCAGTTTTTTCAATCAAAGAAAATTCCATATCACGTGCAAAACCATGACGCGGCAAATGATATTCTTTTTCATTGATTTTATAAGTATTGTTTTTTAAAGTTCCGACAATCGGAAAAAGAACAGGAGAGTGCTTACCCCAAAAATCTGGATTTCCTTCCCAGATATATTCGTTGTTCTGATTGTCTTTTATAGAAAATAATTCAGCTCCAGCATGTTTGATAGAAGCTTTTAATATTGAATTTGAAATAGTTGTAGTCACAATGTTGAATATAAAATGAATGATTTTTATAGAGATGTAAATATATTTTATAAAATTTAGTTTTTTAAGAAAAAAGGCTGAAATTATTTTATTGATAAAATTTTGCTAAAATTGAATTTATGTTTTGAAGTTTCTCTGTAAATAGCTTTTTTTTTCATTAATTTGCTACATAAACAGCTAAAAAATATGAAAAAGCAATCTGGGAAAGCCATTTTAACCGCGGCTTTATTTTTTGGGATTTCTTCAGTATGGGCGCAGCAAACTCCGTCAGCGACAACAGCAAATCCAGTAAACAATTACAATTATCATGATGCCTTTGGTCCTCATTTCTACACAAAAAATGGTACGCCAACTCGTACTGCTAGCGGGCAGCCAGGAGTAGAGTATTGGCAGAACAGAGCCGATTATCAGATTACGGCAAAACTGAATGCAACTACAAATGAGATTGTTGGTACAGACGAAATTACGTATACTAATAATAGTCCTGAAAAATTAGGGTTTCTTTGGCTGAATTTAGATCAGAACTTGTTTAAAGACGATTCAAGAGGAAATGCTATTTTGCCTTTAACAGGAAGCCGTAATGGAGCTCAAGGGCAAGTTTTTGATGGCGGAAATAAAATTAAATCTGTAAAAGTAATTTCTGGAGGAAAAACTAAAACAGAAGTTGAAGCAAAATACATTGTTACAGATACAAGAATGCAGGTTTTCCTTCCACAGGAATTAGCAGCAAAAGGAGGTTCTGTAAAACTTAAAATTGAATTCTCTTTCATCGCGCCTTTTGAAGGGTCTGATAGAATGGGAGTTTTAGAAACTAAAAACGGGAAAATCTTCACGATTGCACAATGGTATCCACGTATGTGTGTGTTCGATGACGTGAGAGGTTGGAACACAGCTCCATATTTAGGTGCGTCTGAGTTTTACTTGGAGTATGGAGATTTTGATGTAAAACTTACAGTTCCAGGAAATCACTATGTTGTGGCTTCTGGTGAATTATTAAATGGTCAGGAAGTATTTTCTGCTGAGCAATTAAAAAGATATAAAGACGCTTCTAACAGCGACAAAACGGTTATGATTCGTACAGCTTCTGAAGTTGCGGCAACTGCAAATAGCAATTCAGGAACTGAGAAAACATGGCACTATAAAATTAAAAATGCACGTGATTTCTCTTGGGCATCGTCTCCAGCTTTTATCTTAGATGGAGCTAAGATTAACCTTCCAAGCGGTAAAAAATCATTAGCATTATCTGCTTATCCAGTTGAAAGTGATGGTAGAGATGGTTATGGGCGTTCTACAGAATATGTAAAAGCATCAATTGAGCATTATTCAAAACAATGGTTCGAATATCCTTATCCAGCAGCGACAAACGTTGCAGGTAACGAAGGAGGAATGGAGTATCCTGGAATTGTTTTCTGCGGATGGAAGTCTAAAGGAGCAGATTTATGGGGAGTTACAGACCACGAATTTGGTCATATTTGGTTTCCAATGATCGTTGGTTCAAATGAAAGACTATTTGCTTGGATGGATGAAGGATTTAATACTTTCATTAACTCATTGAGTACAGCAGCATTTAATAATGGAGAATACAAAGAAGATCCAACAGATTTGCATCATCAAGCAGAACCGTTCACAAGACCTGACTTAGAA
The DNA here is from genome assembly GCF_042436695.1 of Flavobacterium sp. HJSW_4. Taxonomy (NCBI): domain Bacteria; kingdom Pseudomonadati; phylum Bacteroidota; class Flavobacteriia; order Flavobacteriales; family Flavobacteriaceae; genus Flavobacterium; species Flavobacterium sp. HJSW_4. The sequence goes on along the minus strand of NZ_JBHNPP010000004.1, from coordinate 208,471 downwards.
ACGATTATGAGTTCTCCTGATAATATGAAGGAAGGTAATATCGGTATGTTGTGCTATTTTAAACCAAGTGCTGGTTTAGTAATTTTAAGAGAACAGATTTTAGGGAAAGAGCGTTTTGATACTGCTTTTAGAACATATATTCAGCGTTGGGCATACAAACATCCACAGCCGGATGATTTCTTTAGATCTATGGAAAACGTTGCTGGGGAAGACTTAAGCTGGTTCTGGAGAAGCTGGTATGTAAACAACTGGCGTTTTGATCAAGGTATTAATTCAATTAAATATGTAAAAAATGATCCTGCAAAAGGAGTCGTAATTACAGTCGAAAATTTTGATAAAATGCCAATGCCGATTGTTTTAGATGTTAAAACAAAAAGCGGAAAAGTATCAAGAGTTAATTTACCAGTAGAAATTTGGCAGAGAAATAAATCTTGGTCTTTCAAACACAATTCTACAGAAGAAATTGAAAGCATTACTTTAGATCCTGACCATGTTTTTCCAGATAATAATGAATCAAATAATGTTTGGACAGCAGGAAAAGGAATTGTAGAAAAAGCGATTATAATCGATGGTTATTTAGGTAATTACACTACGGCAAAATCTCCATTAACTATTGAGTTAGTAGATAAAAATAGTGTTTTGACAGCACAGTTGCCGAATTATCCTAACTTCTCTTTAGATCCTGTTGCAAACGAAAAAGATACTTTCGAATCAAAAAGAGCAGGGTTGAAATTTAAATTCAATGAAGCTAAAACTGGATTTGAAATGATTTTCTTAGATAATGGTCAATCAATGCAGTTTACTAAAAAATAAAAAGCAAAAATATAATTGATTAAAAACCCGATAATTAGAAATAATTATCGGGTTTTGTTTTTCGGTATATTCACAAAACGTAAAAAAAATGTTAGAATTTTAATTTTTTGTTTTGTAAATAAAAAAATAATGTACTTTTGCACCGATGAATAAAATAAGTTTACATATAACTTCTTTGTCACGGACAAACTCACCGATTACTTCTCCCGAAGTACGGACACTATCTCTATAGTGTTCACTGAGTTTTATAGCCGTATATTTATTCATATCCATTTTTCATTTTGAAATCACATAATTTGTCCATTGGACAAACGTATCCTAAAAGTATTTATTATTTTGTAAATTTTCTTAATCAATGTTTTGATTTTGAGAATGTTACTTCTTTTATGTTTAATTTTATTGGATTCAATTCTGGATTTCAAGCGAATCAATATGCTTTAATTTTTAACTCTAACTTCAATAATTGAAATGAAGATCTCTATTGTTGTAACTCAAGAAGAACATTTTAAGTATGCGCAGGAAATCTGCGATACGATAGAATCATCTGCCTTATTAAGAGGTACGGGGATTGCTAAAAGAACTCCTGAGTACATTCAGAAAAAAATGGCAAATGGTGATGCGATGATTGCTTTGGCAGACGGAAAATTTGCTGGTTTTTGCTACATAGAAAGTTGGCAACACGGAAAATTTGTGGCGCATTCGGGGTTAATTGTACATCCAGATTATAGAAGCCATGGTTTGGCTAAAAAGATAAAATCAAAGGTTTTTGATTATTCTTTGAAGAGATTTCCAGATGCTAAAATATTTGGTATCACTACTGGTTTGGCGGTTATGAAAATTAACTCTGAACTAGGCTATAAACCAGTTCCTTTCTCAGAACTTACAACCGATCCAAGTTTCTGGGCTGGCTGTAAAACCTGTACTAATTTCCCGATTTTACAAAGTAAAGAAAACAAAATGTGCCTTTGTACCGGAATGTTATATGACCCGAAGGAAAAACAAAAAACACCACCAAGACATCCTTTTAATGAGGCTGTTTTAAACAGGCTTAAAAAAATCAAACAGGCTTTATTCTTGAATAAAATATTGTCATTGTTTGTTTAAGTCAATTAATTAGAAAAAATCTCAAACTGCTACATACGAAAGTATTAGCCTAAATTATAAAAAATGAAAAAAGTAGTATTAGCTTATAGCGGAGGATTAGATACCTCGTATTGTTTGAAATATTTAAAAAATGAAAAAGGATACGAAGTTCACACTGTTCTTGTTGACACAGGAGGATTCGACGAAGAAGAATTATCAGCTATTGAAAAAAGAGCTTACGAATTAGGAAGTGCGCAACACGCAAATCTTACAATCGTTGATAAATATTATGATAAAGCTATAAAATATTTGATTTTCGGAAACGTATTAAAAAACAATACTTACCCGTTATCAGTAAGTGCAGAACGTGTTTTTCAAGCTATTGAAGCAATTAAATACGCTAAAAAAGTTGGAGCAAGCGCAATCGCACACGGAAGTACAGGTGCAGGAAATGACCAAATTCGTTTTGATTTGATTTTCCAAACTATTGCTCCAGAAATCGAAATCATTACCCCAATTAGAGATTTAAAACTTTCAAGACAAGAAGAAGTAGAATACCTTCAAAAAAATGGAGTTAGCTACTCTTGGGAAAAAGCACAATATTCTATCAATAAAGGACTTTGGGGAACAAGCGTTGGAGGTAAAGAAACTCTAACTTCAAGCCAGCCTTTGCCAAGTGAAGCTTATCCTTCGCAATTGCAAAAAGAGGGTGAAGAAAAAGTAACGCTTCATTTTGAAAAAGGAGAATTAGTTGCATTGAATGGTAAAAAAGATGTTCCAGAAAAAAATATTGTAAAACTTGAAAAATTAGCAAATGCTTATGCAATTGGTAGAGATATTCACGTTGGAGATACTATTATCGGAATTAAAGGAAGAGTTGGTTTCGAAGCTGCTGCTCCATTAATTATCATCAAAGCGCATCATTTATTAGAGAAACATACTCTAGGAAAATGGCAACAATATTGGAAAGAGCAGTTAGGAAACTGGTACGGAATGTTATTTCACGAAGGTCAGTTTTTAGATCCTGTTATGAGAAACATTGAAACTTTCTTGCAAGACACTCAAAAAACAGTGAATGGAACAGTAACTGTTTCGTTAAAACCATATCATTTTTCGCTTGACGGAATTGAATCTAAAAATGATTTGATGAATACTGGTTTTGGTCAGTATGGCGAAATGAACAATGCTTGGACATCAGAAGATGCAAAAGGATTTATTAAGATTTTAGGAAATGCACAAAACATATTTTCATCAGTAAATCATTTAGAGCATGATTAATATCGGAATTATTGGTGGTTCGGGCTATACAGCTGGAGAACTCATCAGAATATTAATGTATCACCCCAATGTAAACATCGATTTTGTTTACAGTACAACAAACGCTGGAAAACCACTTTCTGTAGCGCACCACGATTTGATGGGTGATATTGAAATGAATTTCACGGCCGAAATCAATCCGAATGTGAATGTTGTTTTCTTGTGTTTAGGTCACGGAAAATCGATTTCATTTTTGAAAGAAAATCAGTTTGCAAGTCATACTAAAATCATTGATTTAGGAAACGATTTCAGATTGAATAAAGATGCTAATTTCGAAGGAAAAGAATTCGTTTACGGATTGCCTGAAATCAATAAAGCGGAAATTAAAAAAGCAAATTATATTGCCAATCCAGGTTGTTTTGCAACGGCTATACAGTTGGCTTTGTTACCTTTAGCAGAACATAATTTGTTGAATAATGATGTTCATATTAATGCAACAACAGGAAGTACTGGAGCAGGAGTAAGTCTTTCAGAAACTTCTCATTTCAGCTGGAGAAACAACAATTTTTCGCATTACAAAGCTTTTGAACACCAGCATTTAGGTGAAATTTCAGAAAGTTTGGTTCAGTTGCAAGATGATTTTGACAGCGAATTGCTTTTTATTCCAAACAGAGGAGATTTTCCAAGAGGAATTTTTGCAACGCTTTACACAGTATGTGATGACAGTTTAGAGCAATTGGTTGAAAAATACGAAGAGTTCTATAAAAATGAGCCTTTTGTAACGGTTACAACCACTAATATCAACATGAAACAAGTGGTTCAAACAAACAAATGTATCATTAGTTTATTGAAAAAAGGAAACCGGGTTCTCATAACATCAATTATAGATAACTTAACCAAAGGTGCTTCAGGACAAGCGATTCAAAACATGAATTTAATGTTCGGATTGGAAGAAACCACAGGTTTACATTTGAAACCAAGCGGATTTTAATTTTTTTAGTTTCAAGTTTAAAGTTTCAGGTTTCACGTTCTGTACGTGACTTGAAATGGATACATAGAAACATAAACTAGTTTCAAGTTTAAAGTTTCACGTTGCAAGTTAACTTGAAACCTGAAACCTGAAACAAAATAAACAAAACAAAATGAACTTATTCAACGTTTACCCATTATACGACATTACTCCAGTAAAAGCAATTGATTGTAAAATTATCGATGACAAAGGAGTAGAATATTTAGATTTATACAGCGGACATGGTGTGATTTCTATCGGACACACACAGCCAGATTATGTAGCAAAACTTAAAAATCAAATCGATCATTTAGGTTTTTATTCGAATGCGATTCAGAATCCTTTGCAGGTTGAATTGGCACAGAAATTAGGAAAGCTTTCAGGATTAGAAGATTATGAATTATTTTTGTGTAGTTCTGGTGCTGAGGCAAACGAAAATGCTTTAAAATTAGCTTCTTTCCATAATGGAAAATCTAGAGTTGTGGCTTTTCATAATTCTTTCCACGGAAGAACTTCTGCAGCAGTGGCAGTTACTGATAACAAAAAGATTGTTGCGCCAATAAACGCACAACAGGAAGTAACATTTTTGCCTTTAAACCAAATCGAATTGGTTGAAGCAGAATTAGCAAAAGGAGATGTTACAGCTGTAATTATAGAAGGAATTCAAGGAGTTGGAGGTTTAGACCAAGGAACAACTGAATTTTTCCAAGCTTTAGAAAAAGCATGTAAAAAACACGATGTGGTTTTAATCTTAGACGAAGTACAGTCGGGATACGGAAGAAGCGGGAAATTCTTCGCTTTCCAACACCACGGAATCAATGCTGATATTATTTCAGTTGCAAAAGGAATGGGGAACGGTTTCCCAGTTGGAGCAATTTTGATTTCTCCAAAATTCGAAGCTAGTTTCGGATTATTAGGGACTACTTTCGGCGGAAGCCACTTGTCTTGCGCAGCAGGAATTGCAGTTTTAGATGTAATTGAAAAGCTTGATTTACAAAAGAATGTAAATGAAGTTTACGAATATTTCTTAGAAAAAATCAAAGAAGTTGACGGAATCAAACAAGTAAAAGGAAAAGGCTTAATGCTTGGAGTAGAGTTTGATTTTGATGTAGCGGCTTTAAGAAAGAAGTTGATTATCGAAAAACACATTTTTACAGGAAGTGCGAACAATAAAAATCTATTGAGAATTTTACCGCCTTTAACAGTGAAAAAAGCAGATATCGATACGTTTGTAAAATCGTTGAAAGAAAGTTTAGAAGAACTTAGAGCTTAAGAATTAATTTTCTAAAGTAAAAAAATGTTCATTTAATTTCAGAGTATAAATAGTATGGATAACGCGAAGTGTCAACTCATTCTTCAAGAATATTTCGATTCGATTAACGATAGAGATTATGAAAAGTATTTAGATCTTCTACTGTATAAATTTGAAGATAAGATTACTAAGGATGATTTAAACTTTGTTTTTGGATTAAATCACGAATTTAAGACTGAATTTGCTCAATTTGATTTACACTCTTTGTCAGATCCAACGTCAGAAGGAGATTTTCTTATATTAAAAATGGATTATAGTTTTTCTCTGAAAGATGAAAATGATAAAGTTTTCAATACAGATACAGTTGTCTGGTTATTTTATGATCAGGAAGATGAAACCTTAGCTTTTTTGCCTTATCTGCCAGAAAAAAAAGAATTGATTTTTAGTTTTCTTCCAGTAAAGATAGTTAATGAGGTTTTGAGAAGTGAGCAAAAATCATATTCTGTTGATTTAATTCCATATCCAGAGTTTGAGGACGTGTTTACAGAAGAAACAGATCCTAAAGCAAAATTTGTTTTTTTGCCTTTAGTTACTATAAAAATTAGGAATCATGAACAATTTAATGATAAAACATTTCATTTGATTTCGCTTTGGGATACAGGAGATTACGAAACAGAGTATTTTGGTGACTATAGAATTGATGTAAACGAAATTGCATTTGATTTAGTTGGTGATAAATTAGGTTATAAAGACAAAATTGATTTTCCAAAAATTGAATTTTTAGAAGAAGCTTATACTATTATAAGCGAAGATTTTGAGACACAAAAAGAATATTATCTAAGTAATTTAAATTACAAAGAGTATAAGTCTAAAATTGAACGGGGAGGAAATTTAATTTTAGATAGAATTCCAGAGTTTGGAAAGTTTGAATCAGAATATTACTTTGAAAGAGTTACCTCTGTTCTTCTTTCCAAATACAGGTTTAAAAATTATGGAGTGGTAAATTCCTGTTTTGATGATAATTCTTTTTTTAAATATAAATTTAAAGGAGACTATTCTGATGAGGAACTTGAAAAAATAGATTTTAATAAAATTGGTAAAATTGATTTTGTTGATAATCTGTTATTACGACCTGAATTTATTCAAAATGATGAGTTTCCATCAGGAACTATTTTTATTGGTCAGACAGATGAAGGCGATTTTATTTCTTCAAGCGCTACTAATACATTTCTTTTTTACAACAATGAAAAAGAGCAACAAATACAAATTTTTCAATGGGATTAAAAATTTAATGCTTTTAAAACAACCAACCAACTAAAACTATGAAACCATTATCAATTGAAATACGTAACGCTGTTTTGCGGACTATGGCAAAGCTGGTCGAACAAGAGCGGAATCAGATTATCTTGACAAATCAGGAAGATCTTAGCGATTACGACGGTTCAGATTTAGCGATGGAAGAACGTCTGAAAGTAGATGATAAAAAAGTAGATGAAATGATTTTGTCATTGAATCAGTTAGCTTCACAAGAAGATCCCATCGGCATTGAGCGTTTTCATTTTACTCATGATAATGGAATTAAAGTCATAAATAAAACCGCAGCTTTCGGAACTATTTTAATTATTTACGAATCTCGTCCAGATGTTACAATCGAAGCAGGAGGAATCGCTTTTAAATCTGGAAATAAAATTTTATTGAAAGGCGGAAAAGAATCTCTAAAGTCGAATTTAAAGATTGTAAGTCTTTGGCATAAAGCTTTAGAGGAAAACGGAGTTTCAAAAGGCTGGGTAGAATATCTGAATTATAACAGAACCGAAACTCAGGCATTTTTAGAAAAACCAACTCAAAAAGTAGATTTAATTGTTCCGAGAGGAGGAGAAAAATTAATTGAGTTTGTAAAAGCGCATGCGACTTGCCCGGTAATTGTAAGCGGACGTGGCAATAATTTTGTTTACGTTCATGAAGATGCTGATACAGATTTGGCTTTAAAAGTAATTTTAAATGCTAAAACTGCTAAAATCTCGGCTTGTAATGCTTTAGATAAAGTTTTGATCAGTTCTAAACTTCCAAATTTTGAAGGTTTTACGGCGATGTTAATTGAAGCTTTAATCGAATCAAAAGTGGAAGTAATTGTCGATAAATCGTTAGAGAATTTCGAGAATACAAAAACCATTCAAAACGAAGATATTTGGTACGAAGAGTTTTTAGATTATAAAATCGTAATCGGAACCATCGATTCTCAAGATCATGCGATTGATATGATTAATAAATACTGCGGAGGACATTCTGCAGCAATTATTACAAGAGATAATGAAGCTGCTCAGCAGTTTATGGAATCGATAGATGCAGCGGCGGTTTACCAAAATGCATCAACGAGATTCACAGACGGCGGACAATTCGGTCTTGGCGGAGAATTAGCAATAAGCACTGATAAACTGCATCAAAGAGGACCAATTGGTTTACAGCATTTGGTAACCAATAAATGGTATGTGTACGGAGAAGGGCAAATTCGATAATTGAGATAATTTGTCAATTAGATAATTAGAAAATTTTCATTTTGAGAAAAAAAAGACTTAGTCCCGATAGTTGTCGGGATAGTATCTCAGAATCTTAGCATCTTAGAAAATGACTAAAAAACGGATTTTATTAAAAATAGGAAGTAATACTTTAACCAAAGAAACGAATCATATTTCGCGGGGAAAGATTGAAGATCTTGGAATTCAGATTGCGGCTTTAAACGGCGAATATGAATTTATCATCGTAAGTTCTGGAGCAATTGCAGCAGCAAAGCAATTTGTAAAACTTGACAATCAAGATAAAGATGTTTTTGTAAAACAGGCTTTAGCTTCAATCGGACAGCCTCATTTAATGCGGATTTACAATGAGAATTTTAAGGATTTAGGATTAAATACTTCGCAGTGTTTACTTTCTTATTCTGATTTCGAAAAAGAGCAGACCAAAAAGAACATTGTAAATACGATTAATGTATTGGTTAAGAACAATTACATTCCGATTATCAATGAAAATGACACTGTGGCGACAGATGAGATTCGGTTTGGAGATAACGACAAATTAGCGGCTTTAACGGCGGTTCTTTTAAATGTTGATATTCTGATAATTGCAACCAATACAAACGGAATTTATACGAAAGAGACTTTTCAAAATGAAGTTCCAAAAACAATTAAATTGGTAAATGATTTAAAATCGCTCGAAAAAGAAATCGGAGATTCAAAATCATCGCATGGAACAGGAGGGATGCAGTCCAAAATCGAAGCGGCCGCAATTTCAAAAGCAGCCAACATAGAAACCTGGATCGTCAATGGATTAAATGATAATTTTATTCTGCGGGCACTGAAAGACGAAATTCCATTTACTAAAATAATTTAATGAGTCAATTAGGTAATTAGAAAATGTCACAATTGTCTAATTATCAAATCATCAAATTTTCTAATTAATAAAAAAAACATGAACTATATCTCAATAAAAGAAATCAACTCATTATCAAAATGGGTAAATCAAGCGATCAAAATCAAAAAGAATCCGCTTAAAAATCAAAGTTTAGGAAAAAACAAAACTTTAGGAATGTTATTCTTCAATCCTAGTTTAAGAACGCGTTTGAGTACTCAGAAAGCGGCTATGAACTTAGGAATGAACGTTATGGTAATGAATTTTACCAACGAAGGATGGACTTTGGAATTCGAAGACGGAGCAGTAATGAATTCTGGTGCATCAGAACATATTAAAGAAGCGGCAGAAGTAGTTTCTCAATATTGTGACATCATTGCAATCCGTGCTTTTGCAGGTTTAGTTGATAAAGAAAAAGATTATGCGGAAACTGTAATTTCTGGATTCCAAAGATATGCTACAGTGCCAATCGTAAACATGGAAAGTGCTGTACGTCACCCATTGCAGTCATTAGCAGATGCGATTACAATGGAAGAATTCAAACCTAGACATAAAAACAAACAAAAAGTAGTGCTTTCTTGGGCGCCGCATCCAAAAGCTTTACCGCAGGCAGTTGCCAATTCATTCGTAGAAATGATGCAAATGCAAAAAGATATGGATTTTGTAATCACACACCCAGAAGGTTATGAACTTAGCCCAGAAATTACAAAAGACTGTGTAATTGAATACGATCAAGATAAAGCTTTCGAAAATGCTGATTTCGTTTATGTTAAAAACTGGAGTAATTTTAACGATTACGGAAAAGTAACCAACAGTGATCCAAATTGGACAGTTACAGCTGAAAAAATGGCTTTAACCAACAACGGAAAATTCATGCACTGTCTGCCAGTTCGTCGTAATGTAATTGTAACTGACGAAGTTTTGGATGGTGAAAATTCAATTGTAATCGAGCAAGCAAATAATAGAACATATTCTGCACAATTAGTGTTGCAGAAGATTTTGAAAAAATTGTAAATTTTAGGTACAAAGCTACAAAGCTGCAGAGGTGCAAAGGAAAAGCCTCTGAGCCTTTGTTCCTTTGTTCCTTTGAACCTTAAAAGAAATGAACGTCTCAGTAATCAAAATTGGTGGAAACATCATTGACAATCCAGCAGAATTAGAACAATTTTTAACTGATTTTTCTAAAATTGAAGGACATAAAGTTTTAGTTCACGGTGGTGGAAAATCGGCTACGAAAATGGCTCAGAGTATTGGTTTAGTTCCACAAATGATTGACGGACGCCGAATTACAGACGCTCCAATGCTTGATGTTGTGGTAATGATTTATGCTGGTCAGATCAACAAACATATTGTAGCGCAATTGCAGGCAAAAGACAATAATGCAGTTGGTTTTTCTGGAGCTGACGGAAATTTAATTCAGTCCACAAAAAGAAATCACCCGACTATTGATTACGGATTTGTAGGCGATGTAAAGCAAGTCAATACAAAATTATTGGCAACTTTATTAGAAGCTGGGATTGTTCCTGTTTTCTGTGCGATTACACACGATAAAAACGGACAATTATTAAACACAAATGCCGATACAATTGCAAGTGAATTGTCAATTGCATTGTCTGAAGTTTTTGATGTTACGCTGACTTACTGTTTTGAAAAACAAGGCGTTTTGATGGATTCAGAAGATGATTCATCTGTAATTACAGAAATCAACGAAGTTTTGTACAATAAACTAAAAGAAGAAAAAGTAATCCATTCCGGAATGATTCCGAAATTGGATAACTGTTTCAATAGTTTATCAAGAGGTGTGCAGAAAATCAAAATTGGGCATCACAAAATGCTTCAAAATGCAGATGTTCCGCATACAACGATTACATTATAAAAGTTGCTGTCACGAATTTAAAAAAATTGACACTAATTTTTTCTGTTAAAGGAGAAAATAATTTTCAGTTGTGCATTAAAAAGTTATTTTGATTTTAAATCTGAGACAAAAAAATAATTTGCGAAAATGCGTGTAATTCGTGGCAAAAAAATAGAGCGCACAAGGTATTTTAAATAAATTTGCGCAAGTAAAAATGGTCATAGGAAAGCTCAAAAACTTTGTTGCTTTGTCCCTTTGAGCCTTTGAACCTTATTAAAATGAAAAATATAGATACGCTTACCCAAGAAGCAATTAGTTTATTAAAAAGCTTAATCGAAACGCCTTCATTTTCAAGCGAAGAAGATCAAACAGCTCTTTTAATAGAAAATTGGTTCAATCAGAATGAAATTCCATTCAAGAGAGAAAACAACAATGTGTGGGCTTTCAATAAATATTTCGACGAAAAGAAACCAACACTTTTATTAAACTCACATCACGATACAGTAAGACCGAATCAGGCTTACACCAACGATCCGTTTAAAGCGATTGAAAAAGACGGCAAATTATTCGGTTTAGGAAGTAATGATGCAGGAGGATGTTTAGTTTCGTTATTAGCGACTTTTGTTCACTTTTACGAAAATCAAAATTTATCACATAATATTGTTGTCGTTGCTTCGGCAGAAGAAGAAAGCAGCGGAAAAAATGGTTTAAACAGTGTTTTAAAACATTTGCCAGAATTAGATTGTGCGATTGTGGGCGAACCAACTTTAATGCAATTAGCTGTTGCAGAAAAAGGTCTTTTAGTTTTAGATGTAAAAGTAAAAGGAACTGCAAGCCACGCAGCGCATCAAAATGATGATAACGCTTTGTACAAATCAATTCCAGTAATGGAATGGTTTAAAAACTATAAATTCGACAAAATTTCAGATGTTTTAGGTCCTGTAAAAATGACTGTAACGCAGATTAATGCTGGAAAACAACACAATGTAGTTCCGTCAGAATGTGATTTGGTTGTTGATATTCGTGTAACTGATTGCTATTCAAATGCTGAAATTCTTGAAGTAGTAAAAGCAAATGTAAACGCCGAAGTTACGCCAAGATCAATGCACTTAAATGCTTCTTCTATTCCAGTTGAACATGGTTTAGTTCAGGCAGGAATTGCTTTAGGGCGAACAACTTATGGATCTCCAACACTTTCAGATCAATCGGTTTTAAGCTGTCAATCGTTAAAACTTGGGCCTGGAGAAACATTGCGTTCACATTCAGCAGACGAATTTATTTTTGTAAACGAAATTGTAGAAGGAGTCGATTTGTATATTAAAATACTAACTGATTTCTTTAAATTATAAGAAAAGAAAAACCGCCACGAATTCACGAATTTTTTTTTAATCTTAAACATAAAAATTCGTGAATTCGTGGCGAAAAAAAACACAACCTATGAAACTTTGGGAAAAAGGAATACCAACAGATAAACAAATCGAGCAATTCACAGTAGGAAACGACCGTGAACTAGATTTGGTTTTAGCAAAATACGATGCTTTAGGTTCAATTGCACACGCCAAAATGTTAGGACAAATTGGTTTATTGACTTCAGAAGAAACGACTTCTTTGGTTGATGCTTTAAATGAAATCATTGCGGATATCGTAGTTGGAAATTTCGAAATCGAAGACAGTTTTGAAGATGTTCACTCTAAAATTGAATATTTACTGACTGTAAAATTGGGCGATGCAGGGAAAAAAATCCACACGGCGCGTTCTCGTAACGATCAAGTTTTAGTAGACGTTCATTTATATTTAAAAGACGAATTAAAAGCAATAAAAGAACAGGTAAAAACACTTTTTGATTTGTTGATGGAATCAGCAGAGAAACATCAAAATGTATTATTGCCAGGATATACACATTTGCAAATCGCTATGCCATCTTCTTTCGGAATGTGGTTTTCGGCTTACGCAGAAAGCTTTATTGACGATATTACAATGTTGAATGCAGCGTCGAAAATTGTAGATCAGAATCCTTTAGGATCTGCGGCAGGTTACGGAAGTTCATTCCCAATCAACAGAACTTTTACCACTCAAGAATTAGGTTTCGAAACTTTAAAATACAACGCAGTTGCGGCACAAATGAGCCGCGGAAAAGCAGAAAAAACAGTTGCTTTTGCGATGACAAGCGTTGCAGGAACATTATCAAAATTTGCAATGGACGTTTGTTTGTATATGAGTCAGAACTTCGATTTTATTGGTTTGCCGGCACATCTTACAACAGGTTCAAGCATTATGCCTCATAAGAAGAATCCAGATGTTTTCGAATTAATTAGAGGAAAATGCAATAAGATTCAGGCACTTCCTTACGAAATCACTTTAATTACAAATAATCTTCCGAGCGGTTATCATAGAGATTTGCAACTTTTAAAAGAAGGTTTGTTTCCAGCGATTCAAAACTTAAAAGCTTGTTTAGATATCGCTATATTTTCAATAAAAGACATCACAGTAAAAGATCATATTTTAGAAGACAAAAAATACGATTACTTATTTACAGTTGATACTTTAAACGAAATGGTGGTTGCAGGAATGCCATTTAGAGATGCTTACAAAGCTGTTGCCGAACAATTAGAAGCAGGAACGTATAAATCTCCAAAAGAAACAAAACACACGCACGAAGGAAGTATCAATAATTTATGCCTTGATGCAATTAAAGATAAAATGAAAGCTGCTTTTTAATAATAAGCTTAAAAATAAAAAAGGTCATTGATTTGTTTCAATGACCTTTTTTTATGGAGTAAATTTAGTTTTTTACGAGTTTAAAAGTTTTGCTTCGGTTTTCGATTTGAACTTTACAGATGTAAATGCCTTTCGCAAGATTTCCAACATTCAATTCTAATTTTTCATCTGGAGTAATATTTTTGGAATTCGAATATACTTTAGATCCATTTGAAGAAAATAAATCTACTTCAGCTAAACCATTATCCGAACTTGAAAAATCAATATTCAAAAGGCGATTGATAACTGACGGATAGTATTTTAATTCTAGATTATTTTTGACATTGTCGTTTAATCCTAAATTAGTACAACTTGTCGAAATAGTGCCTTGAGCTGTAACCTGTAGCGTTGCTCCAGCACCGCAAGTTGAGTTTGAAACAAATCCCGCAACATTTGCAATTGGAAGAGTGCTGTAAGTATAAGAAGGTTTTGTTACAGTAGTTCCTGAACTTGCAGGCGCATTTAAACAATCTGTAAAAGCAATTCCGATTGTTCCGCCATCTGTGCTTACGTAGCTTTTAAAAGCAGTTCCAATGTTAGCAAAATTAGTTCCTTCAACATAACAAGTTGTATTGTTGCTTCCTCCGCCTAAACCAATCGCTAATGAACCCGAAACAGAAGTGTTGTAATAGCAGTTTAAAATGTGAAGTTCTGCATTTCTAGCTCTTGGCATTCTTTCTTTGCAGCCTTCAGCCCAATAGCAATTTTTAAAAGTGATACTGTAATGACCATCAGAAGGAGCATCAGTTTTAGAAGAACCAACCAAATCAGAAAAACGATGATCGTCAGCTCCGCCAGAACCTCCAGCTTTTGGAGCTTTTAGATAAATAAATTTACACCAAGAAACAGTTACGTTGTCAGCTGCGCCTTTATTATCAAAATTGCCATCCATTCCGTCTTGAAATTCACAATGGTCAACCCAAAGATTAGTTGCTTCAGAAGTTAGATTGTCGCGTCCGTCAACATCATACGCGCCAGGTCCTTCAAAAATCAAGTTTCTTATAATAATGTTGTTAGATGCTGGTTTTAAACTTAAAATACCCGATCCTGCTGCTGTTTGATCTAAATTTACCAATCGCGCTCCAGGGAGACCAATTATGGTTTTATCGTTTACCAGCAAACTAGTGTAAGTACAGTTTATGGTTCCTGAAACTAAGATAACTTGCGGAGTAGTTAATTTTAATTTAGCGGTTAAATCTGTTAAAGTAGAGACTGTTACAGGAGTCGCAGTCCCGCCTCCAGTGGCTGAAGCTCCAAATCCTTCTGGTGCACTCATATAATAATTTTGTGCAAACAAGAAGGAGCAAGGCAAAAGCAATGCTAATAAGATAAGTTTTGTTTTCATTTAAGTGTGGTTTTTTGTGGTTTCAATAGTTAATGTAATCGATTGCACAAATGTAAAAGAATAAAAATAATTACAAATTAATTTAGCAAATTTTTATTTATAAAGTTTTGGTTTAAGGAACTTTAAGTGTTGTTTTTACACTAATTTTTACAAGGGTTAATTGAGATGTTTTTTATGAACTTTAAAAGGTTTTAATTGTGAAAAGGAGAAAATTCATGCTAAATACATATATTTGATTTACCAGTTTATAAAATAAAATGAAAAAATTTAACGAACAATCTAGTCTCAATCTATTTGAGAAAGGGCTAATTACTGAAAATCAGTTTGATGAAGTTAAAACGTATCGAAGCTTAAATATTTTTTCGCTAAATGCGGAATTAAAGCTTTTTCTTTATCTCTCAGTGCTATTATTTACATCTGGAATCGGGATTTTGATTTACGAAAATATCGATTCAATAGGGCATATTGCGATATTATCATTGCTTTTGATTGTGATTGCAGTTTGCTTTTTTTATTGTTTTAAACACTCTAAAGGTTTTCAGAAAGAAGAAACCACTTTTGAGCATCCTGTTTTGGAATATCTTGTTTTAGCAGGAAATATTCTGACTTGTATTTTTATTGGATATCTTCAGTTTCAGTACAAGCCTTTTGGAGAACATTACGGATTGGCAACTTTAGTTCCGACAATTGTGAGTTTCTTTTGTGCGTATTATTTTGATAACAGAAGTGTTTTGACAATCGCTATTACGGGTTTGGCAGCATACATCGGACTTTCGGTAACGCCACAAGATTTATTAAGAAATAATGATTTTTATGCTAGCCAAAATCTGAGTTATTCGGCTGTTGCTCTTGGTGCATTGTTGGTTTTATGGGTAATCTATAGCCGTAAAATTGCTCTAAAAACACATTTCGGGTTGATTTTTTTAACTTTTGCATTGCACATTACCAGTATTGCTTCTATAGCAAACATGACTAGCAATGATATAATTACTTGGATACCATTTACTTTTATTCTAGCGGGTTCAACCTACTATTTTTATAAAGCAAGTTACGATTACGAAGCAATGTCGCTTTATGTCTTTATGATTATTTATGGTTATATCGGAGCCAATATATTTTTGTTTAGAATTTTTGAAAACGTTGATTTCTCAGATATTTGGGAAATATTTGTTTTCTTATTGCCAGCATATTTTGTTGGCTCAATTGTAATCTTTATTAGATTAATTAAAAACTTCCATAAAGTAATTTCAGAATGATAGCGTACGATAAAAAAATGTTAGACAATGAAGCTCTAATTGATGAAGCAGGCACATTGTACAAAGGAGGTTTTATTAGTAAAGATCAAAAAAAGTTTATTGAGAAAGAATTGCCAGATTTAAAAAGCCAAAGCAATATTTTGGTTAGAATTGGATTCTTTTTGCTGGGTTCTTTTTTGTTCGGTTCCATTTGCGGGGCAATTTCCTTGTTTGGAGTAAGTAGTGAACACATATTTTTTCAGATCTGTTGTTATATTTTTGCAGTAGTCGGATTTGCTGGGGTAGAATTATTAGCAACACAAAATTTTCGCAATCACGGACTCGATGACGCTTTCATTTTGGGAACTCTTTTAAATGTCGGATTTGCGATCGCAATTACAACAGAAGGTTACGAAATGGTCATTGCTACATTTGTTTCAATTGCCTCATTATTCATGTTTTTAAGGTATTTGCATGTTTTGTCAATGCTGGTATTTTGTTTGTCAACAACTGCTTTTTTGTTTTATGGAATGTTTGAATTCGGAGATATTGGAAAAGCGATTCTGCCATTTACGGCGATGATTTTTGCTGGAGCCTTTTACTTTTTTACAAAAAAGCTAATCAATAATTTAAAGGAAAGATACTATTACAACGGATTGCTATTAGCGAATAGTTTTTGTTTGATTCTATTTTATCTTTCTTGTAATTATTTGGTTGTAAGAGAGCTTTCTGCAGAACTTTTAGGAGTAGAAGTAAAACCGGGAACAGATATTCCGTTTGCTTTTTTCTTTTATGCATTTACTTTTATAGTTCCAGTAGTTTATCTCGTTCAGGCTTTAAGAACAAAAGACCGTTTAATGCTCTGGATTAGTTTTTTAGCTATCGGATTTTCAATTTATACGATTCGATTTTATCATTCAATTTTGCCTATAGAAGTCGCGCTAACACTTGGCGGAGTGGTTTTATTTGCAATTGCTTTTTTTTCAATTAAAAAATTAAAAGAAAAAGAAAGTGGTTTAACGTTCAAACCAGATAGAATCAATCATTCAGATACACTTTTAAATGCAGAAGCTTTGGTCGTAGCTTCAACTTTCGGAATGAAGCCAGAAGTAAAACCGCAAGCATCTCCAATGGATTTTGGAGGTGGAGGTTTCAGCGGAGGAGGTTCTGAAGGAAGCTTTTAAGTTTAATTATGAGTTATGAATTATGAGTTATGAATTATGAGTTGATTTGAATTCAAATAAATAAAAAGAAAAAGAAAAAGCCTGAAATTATATGCGTATAATTTCAGGCTTTCTAGGTTTTAAATTTCGTTGTAATTTAAATTGAGTAATTAACTCATAATTCACAATTAGATTTTGTTTTTCAACGCTTCAGCATCAATATCGCTGTGTGAAACATCGTAAACTGCTTTTCCGTTTTTGATTAAAATCAATTGAGGAGATTCGTGGTAAACTCCGAATCTGCTTGCAATTTCGTTTGAAATATCTCTGTGTGCTATTAAATCTAAAAAGTACGCATCAACAACATTTTCAAGATCATAATCTCTTTCAAATTGTTTTAAAGCCATACGGCTAATGCTGCATCTTGTGCTGTGTTTAAAAATAACAACTGGCTTTTCATTAGAAATAGCTTCGATTTCTATTAATTGAAGGATATCTGTTAATTCTGTCCAGTTTACTTTACTTTTTGGAGCTTCTGAGTTCTCTGAACTTCCGAAGATTGAATTAAAAAAACTCATATTTGGCTTGTTTTATGACTTTTTGACGTGCTAAAATTAAAAAAACCTGATTTTAAGCGTCATTTTGTCTGTTTTTTTACTATGGAATATAATTTGTCTATTTCAATGCAAAGTTAAATTATTTGGGTCAAAAAATTGCCTCAATAAACCGTAACTTTAATCTTATAAAATTCAAACAGTTAAATCAATCAAATCACATAAAAATATGAATATAAATAAGTTTACTATTAAATCGCAAGAAGCCATTCAGTTGTCGCAACAATTAGCACAGCGCAATGGCCAGCAGCAAATTGAAAATGAACACATTTTCAAAGCTATTTTTGAAGTTGATGAAAACGTAGCGCCGTTTATTTTGAAAAAACTAAATGTAAACGTGCCATTGTTTTTACAAATTTTAGACAGTACAATTCAGAGTTTTCCAAAAGTTTCTGGAGGCGAAATCATGCTTTCAAGAGACGCAAATAAAGCTTTGAACGAAGCTGAAATTATTGCACAAAAAATGAACGACGAATACGTTTCGATCGAACATTTAATCTTAGCTATTTTTGATTCTAAAAGCCGAGTTTCTCAGATTTTAAAAGATCAAGGAGTTACTGGTAAAGGTCTTAAAGCAGCAATTGAAGAATTAAGAAAAGGCGAAAGAGTAACTTCGGCTTCAGCTGAAGAAACGTATAATTCGTTGAATAAATACGCTAAAAACCTAAACGAATTAGCACGTACAGGAAAATTAGATCCAGTTATTGGTCGTGATGAAGAAATTCGTCGTGTATTGCAGATTTTGACTCGTAGAACCAAAAACAACCCAATGCTTATTGGTGAGCCTGGGGTTGGTAAAACGGCTATTGCAGAAGGTTTAGCGCATAGAATTGTGGACGGAGACGTTCCAGAAAACTTAAAAGAAAAAATCGTTTTCTCATTAGATATGGGAGCTCTTATTGCGGGAGCGAAATACAAAGGAGAATTTGAAGAACGCTTAAAATCGGTTGTAAAAGAAGTTACAGCTGCAGAGGGTGACATCGTTTTGTTTATTGATGAGATTCATACGCTTGTAGGAGCGGGTGGAGGTGAAGGCGCGATGGATGCGGCAAATATCTTGAAACCAGCTTTGGCTCGTGGTGAATTGAGAGCAATTGGAGCTACAACTTTAGATGAATATCAAAAATATTTTGAAAAAGATAAAGCGCTTGAAAGACGTTTCCAAAAGGTTTTAATCGACGAGCCAGATACAGAAAGTGCAATTTCGATTCTTCGTGGAATCAAAGAAAAATATGAAACACACCATAAAGTTCAAATTAAAGACGAGGCAATTATTGCGGCAGTTGAACTTTCACAAAGATACATTACGAATCGTTTCTTGCCAGATAAAGCGATCGACTTAATGGATGAAGCGGCTTCTAAATTGCGTATGGAAATCAATTCAAAACCAGAAGAATTAGATGTTTTGGATCGTAAAATCATGCAATTGGAAATTGAGATTGAAGCCATCAAACGTGAGAAAGAAGAAAGCAAGCTGAAAATTTTAGGTATGGAATTGGCCAACCTGAAAGAAGAACGCAACGAAATCTACGCAAAATGGAAACAAGAAAAAGATATCGTTGACGGAATTCAAGCTGTAAAACATGAAATTGAAGACTTTAAGTATGAAGCAGAACGTGCAGAACGTGAAGGCGATTACGGAAAAGTAGCGGAGATTCGTTACGGAAAAATAAAAGAAGCGCAAGAACGTCAGGAATCTTTGCAAAAACAATTGCAGGAATTCCAATCTGGAAATTCTTTGATTAAAGAAGAAGTTACGAGAGAAGACATTGCAGAAGTTGTAGCAAAATGGACTGGAATTCCGGTTACTAAAATGCTTCAGACAGAAAGAGAAAAACTATTGCATTTAGAAGACGAATTGCACAAACGTGTAGTTGGTCAGGAAGAAGCGATAGAAGCGGTGAGTGATGCCGTTCGTAGAAGCCGCGCCGGTTTACAGGACATGAAAAAACCTGTTGGAACATTCTTATTCTTAGGAACAACCGGAGTTGGTAAAACCGAGCTTGCAAAAGCTTTGGCCGAATATCTTTTTGATGATGAAAATGCAATGACTCGTATCGATATGAGTGAGTACCAAGAACGCCACAGTGTGAGCCGTTTGGTTGGTGCGCCTCCAGGATACGTAGGTTATGATGAAGGTGGACAATTGACAGAAGCAGTTCGTAGAAAACCTTATTCTGTGATTCTGTTAGATGAGATCGAAAAAGCGCATCCAGATACATTCAATATTTTATTGCAAGTTTTGGATGAAGGTCGTTTAACAGACAACAAAGGACGTTTGGCTGATTTCAAAAACACGATTATTATCATGACTTCTAATATGGGAAGCCAGATTATTCAAGAGAAATTTGAAAACTTGAAAGGCGGAGTTGAAGCGGCTACAGAAGCAGCTAAAAATGAAGTTTTAGGATTATTGAAACAAACTGTTCGTCCAGAATTTATCAACCGTATTGATGAGATTGTAATGTTTACACCGCTTACAGTAGATAATATTTCAAGAATTGTAGGCTTACAGTTAAAAGGCGTTACCAAAATGCTGGGACAACAAGGCATTACAATGGATGCAACTCCAGAAGCGATTGCTTATTTGTCAGACAAAGGATATGATCCGCAATTTGGAGCGAGACCAGTAAAACGTGTCGTGCAGAGAGAAGTTTTAAATCAGCTGTCGAAAGAAATTTTGGCAGGAAATATAACGACAGACAGCATCATTTTATTAGATGCTTTCGATGGCAAGTTGGTTTTTAGAAACCAGACAGCTAATTAATTTTTTTTTCATTTTGTTAATCTTAAAAAGCATCAGTTTTACTGGTGCTTTTTTTGTTTAAAATTCTGAAACTTTTTAAGCAATTCATATAACATATTATTCCCAAAAAAGAATCAATTTTAAATTTATAAAAATCAGCAAATTATTAATTAAAATTAGAAATCATGAACAATATATTTAGAGGATTATTGGCAGGATACGGTGCTAAAAAACTTGGCGGAGGTTGCTTCGGAACTATTATCGTTTTCATTATTCTTTGGGTTCTTTTAGGTCAATGTAGTTAAGAACCACATTACAGAAAATTAGGAATAAAAAATGCAAATTTTGATACAATATTATTGGGCAGATTAAGTCAAAATGTCTAGATTCGCACCACTAAAAATAAATTAAAAAATGGGATCAGGTTTTTTCGCTCTATTAGACGATATCGCAGCAATTATGGATGATGTTGCAGTAATGAGTAAAGTTGCTGCAAAAAAAACAGCCGGAATCTTGGGTGACGATTTAGCGGTAAATGCCGAAAAAGCTTCAGGATTTGCTTCATCAAGAGAGTTGCCAGTTTTATGGGCAATCAGTAAAGGTTCGTTATTAAACAAAATCATTATTCTTCCAATCGCATTTTTACTAAGTGCGTTTTTTCCAATTGCCATTATGGTAATTTTGGTATTGGGAGGATTGTTTTTAGCTTACGAAGGAGCTGAAAAAATCTACGAATTCATTGTTCCTCACGCACACGAAGAATCTGAAGGAATAACAGACGAAGTGCTTACTGAAGAAGAAATTTTAGTAATCGAAAAAGACAAAGTTAAATCGGCAATCGTAACCGATTTTATTCTTTCTGTTGAAATCGTAATTATCGCTTTAGGAACTGTAATCGGGAAACCACTAGTATCACAGATCATTACAGTTTCTATCATTGCATTAATAGCAACTATAGGGGTTTACGGAATCGTAGCGCTTATTGTTCGTATGGATGAGGTAGGTTTTAAAATGATTCAGCGTAGCAAAAATGAAAAAAGTCTTTTAAAAAGTATTGGAAATATATTGGTTCAGGCACTTCCAAAGGTAATTAAAGCCTTAACTGTTATTGGAACTATTGCTTTAATCTTGGTTGCTGGCGGATTATTCGTTCATAACATCGAATTTTTTCACCACCTTTTGCCAAACTTTCCTTCAATTATAAAAGAATTTGCAATCGGACTTATCATCGGTTTTATTGTATTGGCAATAGTAAATCTTTTCAAGAAAATATTCAAAAAGAAAGAAACGGCAGCTTAATTTCTGCTTTTAAATATAAAGGAACACCAGTCGAAAGGCTGGTGTTTTTTTTGCAGCAGAAATAATGTTTTCAGTTCAAGTCCAGTCCCGCTATCCACTTTATCTTTTGGGGCGGTCCCGATAGCCATCGGGACCGCCCCAAAAGGATGTCGTTTCTATCGGGGCTAAGACAAAAAGGTTTATTTTTTATTAGAAATATTGGTTGGTGCGAGTTTTTTTTTTAATGAATAAAATGTTGATTTATAGTTGCTTAATTTTTTAGTAAAATTTTTAACATTTTGTTTAAAGCAACCATTGCAACCTCACAGCATCTTCATAGTAATTAACAATTAATTATTATTTTATATGAAAAGTTTTAGATTTAAATTAGTTTTAGTAGTATTATTTTTATCAATTGGATTTGTATCATGCAGTAACGATGATGATAATAAAACACCAGCTCCAACAGAAAAAGCTGCTTTAGCAACAGAAATTAAAGGGCCAGCAACAGGAAAAGTAAATGACGAATTAAGCTATGATGTGACATATGTTGTGGATAATGCTTGCGCCGAATTTGATAAAATCTCAGAAGTAACTATTGGATCGGTAAAAGGGCTTCAAGTAATTGCAAAATATCCATCAGAAGTTTGTACGCAACAAGTGCCTGAACCAAAAAAGACAGTTTATAAATTTAAGTCAGCTACAAAAGGAACTTTCGAAATTAAGTTCAAAAAATCAGAAACAGAATTCCTTACTCAAAAAGTAGTGATTGAATAATAAAAAGCTTAGTTGATTTTTTTTAGGTTGAGAAGCCATTTTGCAAAGATTTACTTTTTTAAATTGATGTAAAATGGCTTTATTTTTAGCTAGATTTAAAATATTTTGCATTATTTCAAGCAACCTTTGTACTTTAGCGCCATCTACATAATAGAACTTAATTAAATTTATATGAGAATTTTTAGAATACAATCGGTTTTGGCGGTGCTTTTTTTAGCTGTTTCTTTAGTTGCGTGTAGCAGTGATGATAACAATAAAGAGACACCTCAAACTGTTTCAAAAGCTGCAGATGTTTCTGGTATTAGCGGACCAGCTACAGGAAAAGTAGGTGTCGATGTTAATTTTGATGTATCTTTTATAGTTGATAATGCTTGCGGTGAGTTTGATAGAATTAGCGACATCTCAATTGGTAAAGAAAGCGGATTTCAGGTAGAAGCTAAATATCCTACGGGAACCTGCGCTAATCAAACGCCAACTGCATTGCATACGGTTTATACATTTTCACCACAGTCAAAAGGAACTTTCGAGATTAAATTCAAAAAATCAGAAACTGAATTCTTGGTTAAAAAAATAGTTATCGAATAACTATTTTAAACAGATAATTTCAATTTAAGCCATTTTACAGAGATTTTAAAATCAATGTAAAATGGTTTTTTTATGCTTTTTAAAATAACAAAGTATTAATATATGTTTTAAATGTTTTTTTGGGTTATTAAAAATTCATAAAATTATTCTTAATTATTTTTAGGAATTATTATTTTTGAAGCTCTATATTTTTTTTTTGGAATTAAATTAATGCTTATGATTAGAACTTTACATTCTTGGGTTATCATTTTGTTTTTCAGTTTAGGATTTTGTCTTAATGGGTTTGCTCAGCAAGGTTGGGAATTGTTAAATCCAACTCCAACAAACAGAACAGGGCTAAATATTCAATTTGTATCAAATAGTAGAGGATATATTATTACCGAAAACGAAATTTTGGAAACTTTAGATTCTGGTGGTACTTGGGTGAAAAAACAAAATATTAATAGTGGTAAAGATCTAAAATTTAATGGCACAACTGGATTTATTGTTGGAAATGGTGGTTCGGTCTTAAAATCTACAGATTCTGGAAACACATGGAATGCAGTAAATACAGGATATTTCGAAAATTTTAATTCTGTGACCATTATTGATGCAAATACAATAATAATTTCAAGTTTATATGGGTTGGTAAAAACGCAAGACGGAGGAATCACTTGGAATCGTTTAGAAATTACAAAAGGGACAGTCATTAAAACATTTTTTACTAGTAGTTTAGTTGGTCATGCTGCTTGTATGGATGGCATAATGTTAAAAACAATTGACGGTGGTGTTACTTGGTACACTACGATGACTTCAAATACTATTCCATCTGACTTTTTTACAGTTTTCTTTGTTAACGATAAAATTGGTTTTGCAACAAGAGAGCATAATAATAAATATAAAACAGTTGACGGGGGGGAAACATGGACATTGCTAACAGAATGGACAGATGCTTTTTATACAGTATATTTTGTAAATGAAAATGTTGGATATGGAGCAGGTGATAATGGTGCGATTTTTAAAACAACAGATGGAGGACTAACTTGGAAATGGGTAAGTTTTCAAAATGGGAGATATTATGCAACTGATCTTTTCGGCATATTTTTTACAGATGAAAATACAGGATATGTAACAGGTATGAAGGGAATGATTTATAAGACTACAGATGGCGGAATGACATGGACTCCAAATTCACCAACTTACAATGATATACGACAACTTGACTTTTTAACAAAAGATGTTGGTTTTGCGTTGGTTGGAAATACATTTTATAAAACTATCGACGCGGGGAAAAAATGGAATCTAGTTGGAACAGTTAACAGCGGGAATAATGGTGTAAGTTCTTTTGATTTTATCGATGAAAATATCGGATATGCAGCAACTGGTGGAACTTATGGAGGCCAGTTTTTTAAAACAACAGATGGGGGAGTTTCTTGGGCGATGGTTCTTAATTATGATATTGTTGATGCAGGAATAAATACTATGACAGTTATTAATGAGCAAACGATTTATATCAGTGGAGGATTTAATAGCCCAAGGATGATGAAGAGTGTTGATGGTGGAAAAACTTGGGAAGAGCGCTCGAAGCATAGCTTTATAGATATGAAGTTTTTAAATGAAAATGTTGCCTATGCTCATAATACTTATGATAAAAAAGTGTACAAAACAACTGACGGAGGATACAACTGGTCTGTTGTTTTTACAGGTGAAGAATATGTGCAATCTATTGATTTTGTTGATGATAATAATGGATACATTGTTGGATCTAATGCCTTGATTTATAAAACAGAAAACGGAGGTTTGAACTGGCAAAAACTAACACTTCCATATGAATATTATGAAAAGGTGAAGTTTTTTAATAAGAACATAGGTTATGTTTTTGATGAAGAAGGGCAGCTGTTTAAAACTGAGAATGGAGGAAAGACTTGGGAGAGAGATATCTATTTTTGGGGAGGATCTTCAAATCCAAAAAATATCTATTTTGTAGATAAAAATGTTTATATAGCAGGGGGGAATGGAACAATAATGAAAAATAAAGTTGAAGCTCGACCTTACTATCTTGAGTTGTATCCAGCAAAAGATGTGCATAATAGATTCGCGAACTTGCCAGGAAGTATTATTTCAAATGATGGCGAGATTACTAATATGTGGATAGAGGTTTTTAAAGATTATTCTTTTGTAAAAGCAGTTGAGATAGAGCCCAAAAAGGTTAGTTCGGGATCGTCATTAGATTTTATGATTCCTGTATGGGATTTAGATCCAGATACAGTTTATCAATATAGACTTGTAGCTGTTCAGAATGGTAGTGGAATTTTTAGCGATATTTTGAATTTTAAAACGGAAAAAAACTACGTTATGTCAATAAATCCTATTTCAAGTGTTTATCCAACTAAGGTCTTGGTTTCAGGAAGTGTGCAATCTTTCGAAGAAGATATTTCGGATATCGAATTTGAATATAGCGTTAAAGGAGATTTTTCGGATTCTAAGAACTTGAAAATTGATGCACTAGTTAAAGGAGGTGCAACAGAGAATATTTCAGGGACGTTGCCAGATTTAAAGATTAAAACTCAGTATTATGTTAGGATGAAGGCGGTTCAAAATGGAATCAAAATTTATAGTGAGGCTCTTGTTTTTACAACTCCATCGGAATATGAAATATTGATCTATAATCCCACTTCAAATGATGGTAACATAATAGTAAACGCCTACATAATTGCCAATAATAAAGATATAACCAACATAGCTTTTGAATATGGGGAAATGAATTTGAATAAAAGCGTTTCGGCACTTTCTGAAGTGGTTTTATCGGGAACAACAGGTTTTGTAAATGGTAATTTAGGATTACTAGACAGGACTAAAGTGTATTTTTATAGGCTTAAGGCACTTCACGATGGAAAAACAATCTATAGTGAAATGCAAATTATAAATTTTACGAATTCGGTTGTATTACAGCCTCAAACCATTTCAAAAGATGATAACAACATTTTTGAATTTAAAGGTATTGTAAATTCTGGCGGAAGGTATTTGGTCAATGTGGAGTTAGAATATGGTACCACAGAAAGTTTCGGGATTTCTATATTGGCTAATCCTAATTATCTTAGTAGTTTTTCTACCGTGCCAGTGAGTGCTGTTTTAGGAAATCTCCCTGCTAATCAGACCTATTATTATAGATTGAAAGCAAAGTTAAATGGTACTACAACGGTGTTTTATTCAGATACCTATTCGTTTAACACTAGTAACTTAGGAGTTAATGATTTTAATTACGAAAACAATATTGTTTTATATCCTAATCCTACGAAGGGGATTGTGAAAATTGAAGCGATTGAAAATAAAAGAGTTACTGCAGTGAATGTTATAGATCAGACAGGAAATGTAATATTTCGCAGATATGATGGCAATTCAGAAAATTTAAAAGAAGTTGATCTTTCAGGTAAGCCGACAGGGGTTTATTTTATTCAGCTTATTTTGGATGATCATTTAGAGGTAAATAAAAAAGTTATTCTGAAATAAATATTAGAGAGTCTTATTGGTAAATTTTAAAAATCACTTTAAAATTTACTACTTTTGCGCTCTAAATTTTATGTCATGGCGAAAAGAAAGTATAAAATATCGGTTATTCAGTTAAACCTGAATGATGTTGCCGAAAATAATCTTAAAAAATGTATCAGCTGGGTAAGAGATGCTGCAAGTCAAGGTGCAGAAGTAATCTTACTTCCTGAATTATATAGCAGTCATTATTTTTGTCAAAGTGAAGATGTAGATAATTTTGCGTTAGCAGAACCACTTTACAGCACTTCATTTATTGCATTCAGCGAATTGGCAAAAGAATTAGGAGTAGTAATTATTGTTCCTTTCTTCGAAAAAAGAATGGCTGGAATCTATCATAACAGTGCTTACATCATTGATACTGATGGAACTGAGGCTGGTTTGTACCGTAAAATGCATATTCCAGACGATCCTCATTTCTATGAGAAATTCTATTTCACACCAGGGGATTTAGGTTTCCAAGCAATTGAAACTAAAAAAGGAACTGTTGGAACTTTAATCTGTTGGGATCAATGGTATCCAGAAGCAGCTCGTATCACGGCTCTTAAAGGTGCTGAGGTTTTATTTTATCCAACAGCTATTGGATGGCATCCTAAAGAAAAAGAGCAATACGGGGAAAACCAATATGGTGCTTGGATGAATGTTATGAAAGGTCACGCTGTAGCGAATGGCGTTTTCGTAGCAGCAGCAAACCGAATTGGTTTAGAAAAATATCTTGAAGGAACAGAAGGAATTCAGTTCTGGGGAGCTTCTTTCATTGCAGGACCGCAAGGAGAAATTTTAGCTCAAGCATCTCATGATAAAGAAGAAATCTTAATTGCTGAAGTTGATTTAGATTTACAAGAAAATGTTCGCCAAAACTGGCCATTCTTCAGAGACAGAAGAATTGATGCTTTTGGAGATATTACAAAAAGAGCAATTGATAAATAATTAGATTTATCTGAAATATAGAAAAAGGACAAAATGTGAATTTTGTCCTTTTTTGTTTTAACTCAAATAAAAAAGGCGGTTTCAGATTCTGAAACCGCCTTTTTTCAATTTATATAGATTACTTCACTTGGAAAGTAACTCTTCTCACGATCTGACGTGCCTCTTTAGAATTTTTGTTAACAGAAGTATCTTCTCCGTTAGCAATTACATTCAATCTTGATGCATCAATTCCTGCATTAACCGCTACTTTTTTCACAGCTTCAGCTCTTTTTCTAGATAATTCTGTGTTGTAGTTTGAATTTCCAATTTCGTCAGCATATCCAATAATGTCAGCTGATTTTTCTGGATTGTTTTTCATGTATTTCACTAAGAAATCTACTCCTGATAAAGATGCGTTTGTTGGTTTAGACGAATTGAAATCGAAGTAAACATTTACATAACCACCGTTAATTAATTCCTCAACAGTATTGTTTGTAGCTGTTCCTGCACCTTTCTTTTCGTAAGTTTTATCTAAATAGCTTTCTAACTCATCTGGCACACCATTTTGGTTAGTATCAATAGATTGTCCTTTTGTGTTAACAGCAACTCCTGCGATTGTGTTTGGTTCTAAATCGTATAAATCAGCAACTCCATCTTTGTCTGAATCGATAAGACCAGTTTCGATTAAGTCCACTCTTTTTTCCAATTCACCAATTCTATCTTCTTCACCAACCCAGTCAGCATGTTTTGCTTGTTTTCCTAAGTAAAAAGTCAAACCAACAGAAGCGTTTAATAAAACACCGTCGAAAGACCCTGTTGATGTGTTACCCATTCCGTCGAAGTTCCAGTTTTGTCTTCCGTTTACAATTCCTGTTAAGTCTCCAGTCAAAGCTACTCGGTTGCTTAATCTAATTTGTCCAGTTAAACCAGCAATTCCGTGAGCCATGTAATCTTGTCCTCCAAATCCTGTTTGTGTACTAATTTGAGAAACTCCAAAACCACCATGCGCCAAAAGACCAATTGTGTTTGTCCAAGTTTCAAAATTTAAAGCACGTCCAACGTTGATAACCCCTTGTAAACTTGCTCTAACATAACGGCTTTCAAAATCTGGAGTATCTTTTTTCTCTTGGAATTGGTCGTAACCTACGTCTAATTTCACCCCAAACTTTGGACTAAACATATATCTTACACCTAAATCTCCGTGAAAAAAGTTCAATGATTCGGTAGTATAACCTGGAGTCATTGCTCTGGTTGGTTTGTTTACACCACCATTAAGTTCAAGAGACCATTTATTGTATTCTTGTTCTGTGCTTGGTTTTGTAGAAGTTGGAGCCATATTTTGCGCACCTGCGGCGAAGGATAGTAATAATAAAGAGGCTGATACTAATTTCTTTTTCATGATATCAAAAATTAAATTGTTTTTATTTTAAACTCATGAACAAAATTAGAGGTCGAATCCTAGAATGCGTTGCATATGCTCTTACATAATTTCCATCTTTTGGCTTTTAATTATGTAAATACGTTAAAATAAGTACAATAGAAAGCATAAAAAAAGGACAAAATTCACATTTTGCCCTTTTGCTATCCTGAAAAAGTTTGTATTATTTCAAATCTGGCTGATAAATTTTAACAGATCCATCTCCTTCGCTGCTTACTACTAACAAGCTTCTTTTCGTTGGACTTTTTGAAGCCGGAATAAAAAGAATGCCTTCTGGAGCATCTCCTGTTTTTACAGTTTGAAGGTATTGTGGTGAAGTTGGATTTGTTGCATCATAAACCATAAAAGCATCAGATCTTTCTAAACCAACAAATATAATATTCTGATTTCCCATTTTAGCTGCAACTACAGCTTCTGGCTCAGAACCTTTATCATCACTCCTTTTATCGTCGTATGTGCCAATTTCGTTTGTCTTTTTGTCAACATCATTTTTACTGTCAAAAACGATTTTTCCAGTGTTTCCGTTCCAAATAGAGAATGATCTTCCTCCAAAACTTACCATTTCGTCCAAATCTCCATCTCCGTCAGTATCTCCCATGTCAGCAACAAGGTTTAATCTTCCTAAATTAGCATCTAATTTTAAAGTAGCAGCATCAGGGAAAGCAGTTGCATCAAGTGTCATGCTTTTCATACGCTTCACATCAGAATAAGCTGTATATTCTCTTGCGTCACCTTCGTTAGCAGTAACAAAATAAGGAGTGTTATTTACAGTAAAATGGCTAATTGCATCTGGCATGTAAAGCCCTTTTACTTTCCACGGGTTAAAAGCAATTTTATTGTCGCTATCGCTTGCATCAATTGCATTTTCAGCAGTATTGTAATCTTTTAAACCTAAAGGATAAATCGCTGTGATAGTTTTAGAAGTTAAATCTACTTTTGCAACTCCATTATTTTCTTGTAAAGTTACCCAAGCCGTTTTAGAATCGTCAGAAATCGTGATGTATTCTGGTTCGATATCTTGAGCAAAACTAGTTTTAGCAAATTTTGAAATTCTAAAACCGTCTTTTGCTAAAGCAGCAGCTTGATTAGCAAACGAACTGAAATCTAAAGTTGTAACATTATAAGTACTAGTTTCAATAATAGAAATTGTTCCGTTCGGATCTTGAGAATAATCAGTATTTGGTTCTCCTTCGTTAGCAGTCATGATATATTTTCCGTCAGGAGAAAAAGTAATCATGTCTGGCAATGCGCCAACTGTAACTTGTTTGATTAAACTATAATCTGAAGTATTAAAAATAACAACTTTACCGTTTGCTTGTTTGTTTGTAGTAGATTCTAAAGCAACAGCCAATTTTCCGTCAAAAACAGAAACACTGTTTGCTGCGCCTTCGTAAGCAACTAAATCAATTTTTCCAATACCTTTTGGTTTTGTCGGATCAGTAATATCAATAACATCGATTTGGTTTACACCGCTGTTATTTACTGTAAATAATCTTTTTGTTTTTTCGCAATAAGCAGAGATTTCTGCAGCAGCTTCTCCACCAATTGTAATAGAGCCAATTTCTTTAAAAGTTCCTGGGTTTTCGTTTACAACAACTTCTGGTTCGCTGTTCGAATTTTCATCATTATTACAGCTTGCTAATATAAAAAGAGCAGCTAAAAATGAGATTGATAAATTTTTCATGTGTTAGTTTTTAGTTTTCGCAAAAGTAATTCTGAGGCCTGTGTTAAATATTAAGGCTGTATTATTTAATCTTTAACTTAATTTTTGCAAGATATTTTTTGTGAAATTATATATGATTTTTACTAAGATGTTTTAAAATTCTAACGAATGCTTATCTTTGCACTTTCTAAATTAGAACGTATTTATGTCAACAAATAATAGAAGATTTCCAGCAGAATGGGAAAAACAGCAAGGAATTGTATTGTGTTTTCCGCATAATGGCAACGACTGGCCGGGAAAATACGAAGCTGTTCAATGGGCTTTTGTAGAGTTTATTAAAAAAGTAGCCACTTTTGAAACTGTTTTTTTGGTAGTTGCCGATGAAAAGCTAAAAGAAAAAGTAGCTGATATGCTTGAAAGAGCTCGTGTAAACCTTGATAACGTTTCTTATATTATTCATAAAACCAACAGAAGCTGGATGCGCGATTCAGGACCAATTATTGTACAAAATGGTTCTAAAAGAGAAGCTTTAAATTTCAATTTCAACGGTTGGGCAAAATATAAAAACTACCAGTTAGATAAATTTGTTCCTGGTAAAGTAGCAGATTTTATTGATGTTCCTTTAACTCAGGTAATGTACAAAGGAAAACCAGTAATTGTTGAAGGTGGTGCAATTGATGTAAACGGAAAAGGAACTTTATTAACTTCTGAAGAATGTTTGATGCATCCAACAATTCAAGTAAGAAATGCTGGTTTTACAAAAGAAGATTACGAAGTAGTTTTTAAAGAATATCTTGGAGTTACCAATGTAATCTGGTTAGGAGACGGAATCGAAGGTGATGATACACACGGACACATCGACGATTTATGCCGATTTGTAAATGAAGATACGATTGTAACGATTGTTGAAACAGATAAAAACGATTCAAACTACAAGCCTTTGCAAGATAATTTGAAACGCCTTCAGAATGCAAAATTAGAAAACGGAAAATCTCCTGTAATTGTAGCGTTGCCAATGCCAAAACGCGTAGATTTTGAAGATTTACGCTTACCAGCAAGTTATGCTAATTTCTTAATTTTGAATAATTGCGTTTTAGTGCCAACATTTAATGATAGTAACGATCGCGTTGCTTTAAATATCTTAGCAGAATGTTTCCCAGATCGTGAAGTAATCGGTATTAGCTGTATTGATTTTATTTGGGGATTTGGAACTCTACATTGTTTAAGTCAGCAGATTCCTGCATAAAAATAGTAGACGCAGATTATAAAAAATCACTTTGATTTTTTTTATCTGTGATAAAATTATCAGATATACAGAGACTTTCTTATAAATATTTGAGCTGTCACCAAAAGTGGCAGCTTTTTTTTGTTGTATATTTAACAAAGAGATTTGCTTGTGTCTCAACATCCTTCTTATATTCGTATGTTCAACAATGCAGAAATGCAGATTTAATTTTATATGAAGAAAATATTTTTTATCCTTTCCGTGCTTTCTTCCGGAGTTCTTTTTTCACAATCTGATTCGCAAGAAAAAATTGAACTTACATTTGCTACCTACAATGTAAGTATGGAATCTGATAATTATTCTCCCAAAGGCGCAATGGGAAAATCGGAGCTGATATTGATTGATCAGCTTAATTCAGGGCATAATACTCAAATCAGAAATATCGCCCACATTATTCAGACCGTTAGGCCGGACGTTATTCTGTTAAATGAATTTGATTACATTAAAGATCCTGAACTTGGTGTAAAAGCGTTTATTAAAAATTATTTGAACGTAAGCCAAGGCGGAGCAGCAGCCATTGATTATCCTTACTATTATTATTCAACGGTGAATACTGGCCAGCCGAGTCCTTACGATTTGAACAATGATGGAAAGTTGGATAATTTTGGAAATGATGCATGGGGATTTGGTCTGTATCCTGGGCAATATGGAATGATGCTTTTGTCTAAATATCCGATTGATGCTAATGCGATTCGTACTTTTCAACATTTTAAATGGAAAGATATGCCTGGAGCATTGGTTGCCAAAAAAGCAGATGGATCGGATTGGTATAGTAAAAAAGCATGGAAGGAATTTCCATTATCTTCAAAATCTCACTGGGATGTTCCTGTAAAAATTGGCAATAAAACAGTTCACATTTTAGCCAGTCATCCAACTCCTCCTACTTTTGATGGTGATGAAGATCGCAATGGAAAAAGAAATCACGATGAAATCCGATTTTGGAAAGATTATATTTCAGACAATTCTGCTTCGTACATTTATGATGATAAAGGTGTAAAAGGCGGTTTGTCTCCGAATTCTCAATTTGTTATATTGGGTGATCAAAACGCTTCGCCAGTTGAAGGAAATGCCATCAGAGAAGGTATAAAGTCTTTAATAGAAAACCCAAAGATTAATAGTGATTTCACTCCTGCGAGTAAAGGCGGTGCTGAATATAGTCCTGAAAATCCTTTTGGAGTTAATCATACTGCTTTTTGGAGAATGCGCGCTGATTATGTATTGCCATCGAGACTTGGTTTTAAATTCGTTAACAGTGGTGTGTTCTGGCCTGCAAAAGGCGAACCAATGTCAGAATTAGTTGAAAAACGTGAATCAAGTTCAGATCATCGTTTAGTTTGGGTAAAGGTTGTCTTAGAATAAATAACTTTTCCTTTCAATTTTTGAGAAATTATAAAGCATAAAAAAACCTTGGCATCGCCAAGGTTTTTTATTTTCTATATCT
The DNA here is from genome assembly GCF_042436695.1 of Flavobacterium sp. HJSW_4. Classification (NCBI taxonomy): domain Bacteria; kingdom Pseudomonadati; phylum Bacteroidota; class Flavobacteriia; order Flavobacteriales; family Flavobacteriaceae; genus Flavobacterium; species Flavobacterium sp. HJSW_4. The sequence goes on along the minus strand of NZ_JBHNPP010000004.1, from coordinate 175,036 downwards.
CTTCAGACTTATCTGCTCTTCATTGTTTGATGAAAGGAGGCAATAACTGGCTAGAAACTTCTCCAAAACCAATTCTTACTTCTGTATTTTCACAGAAACCGCGAATAATTACAGTATCATTATCTTCAATAAATTTACGTTCGCTTCCGTCTTTTAATTTAAGCGGATTTTTTCCTCCCCAAGTTAATTCTAGCATAGAACCAAAACTATCAGGAGTTGGACCAGAAATTGTTCCAGAACCCATCATATCTCCAGAATTTACACGGCATCCGTTAGAGGTATGGTGTGCTAACTGCTGGCTCATTGACCAATATAAATATTTGAAGTTAGATCTTGAAATAACAGTTTCTTCTTCTTGATCCTCAGGTTTTAATGAAACTTCCAAATGAATATCAAAAGCTTTTTTACCTTTTGTCTGTAAGTAAGGAAGTGGAGTCGGATCTTGTTTAGGGCCTTTTGTTCTAAAAGGCTCCAAAGCGTCCATAGTAACAATCCAAGGCGAAATTGAAGTCGCAAAGTTTTTAGCTAAGAATGGTCCAAGTGGTACGTATTCCCATTTCTGGATATCACGAGCACTCCAGTCATTTAGTAAAACCATTCCGAAAATATAATCTTCAGCTTCGAAAGTTGAAATATTTTCGCCCATTACATTTACATCTGTTGTAATAAAAGCAGTCTCTAATTCAAAATCTACTAAACGAGAAGCTCCAAAAACAGGCGTATCATGTCCAGCAGGCAAAGTTTGTCCCATTGGTCTGTGAACTGGAATTCCAGATGGCACAATTGTAGAACTTCTTCCGTGGTATCCAACTGGAATATGAAGCCAGTTTGGCAACAAAGCATTTTCAGGATCACGGAACATTTTACCTACGTTTGTAGCATGTTCTCTACTTGAATAAAAGTCAGTATAATCACCAATTAAAACTGGCAATTGCATCTCTACATCTTCTATTTTAAATATAACAATATCTCTATGTTTTGTTGAATCTCTTAATTGCGGATTAGTTTCGTCGAATATATCTGCGATACGATTTCGAACTAAACGCCATGTTTTTTTTCCGTCAGAAATAAAATCATTTAGCGTATCCTGCATAAACATATCATCGGTTAATTCTATTCCCTCGAAATAGTTTAGTTGCTGTAAAGCCCCTAAATCTATAGCATAATCGCCAATTCTTGTTCCTACTGTAACGACATTTTCTTTGGTAAGAAACACGCCGAAAGGAATATTCTGAATAGGGAAGTCGCTATTTTCTGGTACTTCTAACCATGATTTTCTACTGGTATCGTTAGCGGTTATAGGCATGTTTAATGTTAATTGTTTTGTTGAAAAATTGTATGTCAAATATATCATAATCTAGCAGTTTGACAAACGTTTTTTTGTATTTTTGCGTGAAATTAACGAAAAACAAAAAAATGCAACGCGACGAACAAATTTTTGATCTTATCCAAGAGGAGAAAGAAAGACAAATTCACGGATTAGAGCTTATTGCTTCAGAGAATTTTGTAAGTGATGAAGTAATGGCAGCAGCAGGGTCTGTTTTAACGAATAAATATGCAGAGGGTTACCCTGGTAAAAGATACTACGGCGGTTGCGAAGTAGTTGACGTTATTGAGCAAATTGCTATTGACAGAGCTAAAGAATTATTTGGAGCTGAATATGCAAACGTACAGCCTCACTCAGGTTCTCAAGCCAATACATCTGTTTACCACGCTTGTTTGAATCCTGGTGATACTATTTTAGGTTTCGACTTATCTCACGGTGGTCACTTAACTCACGGTTCTCCGGTAAACTTTTCAGGACGTTTATATCGTCCAGTTTTCTACGGTGTAGATGCTGAAACTGGTCGTTTAGATTATGATAAAATTCAAGAAATTGCAACTAAAGAACAGCCAAAATTAATTATCGCGGGAGCTTCGGCTTATTCTCGTGATATGGATTTTGCTCGTTTCAGACAAATTGCTGACAGTGTAGGAGCGATCTTATTTGCTGATATTTCTCACCCAGCAGGTCTTATTGCAAAAGGATTATTAAACGATCCAATTCCACATTGCCATATTGTTTCTACAACAACTCATAAAACATTAAGAGGACCACGTGGTGGACTTATCTTGATGGGGAAAGATTTCCCAAATCCACAAGGATTAACAACTCCAAAAGGAGAAATCAGAATGATGTCTTCATTATTAGATTTAGCTGTTTTCCCAGGAAATCAAGGTGGACCTTTAATGCACATCATCGCTGCTAAAGCGGTTGCTTTTGGTGAAGCTCTTAAAGATGAGTTCTTTACTTACGCAATGCAATTACAAAAAAATGCAAATGCAATGGCTGATGCTTTCGTAAAAAGAGGATACAACATCATCTCTGGCGGAACTGATAACCACATGATGCTTATTGACTTAAGAAATAAAAATATTTCTGGTAAAGAAGCTGAAAACGCATTAGTAAAAGCTGAAATTACAGTAAACAAAAACATGGTTCCTTTTGACGATAAATCTCCATTTATCACTTCTGGGATTCGTGTTGGAACAGCTGCAATCACAACTCGTGGTTTAGTTGAAAAAGATATGGAAACTATCGTAGCTTTAATCGACAAAGTTCTTACAGATCATACAAACGAAGATCTTATCGAAGAAGTTGCTGAAGAAGTAAACGAATTAATGAGCGAAAGACCAATTTTTGCATATTAATTAAGATAAAGCCTTAAAGTTTTTAAAATCGAAAGTCAAAAGTCTTATTTTTGACTTTCGATTTTTGCTTTTATAACTCATAACTTTTAATTCATAACTCATAATTTAAAATGGGCGTATTAAGATTACAATTGCCAACCGACCCAAGATGGGTAAATATCGTTGAGAAAAACATTGAAGAAATCTTGACAGATCACGCTTGGTGCGAACAAAAAGCAGCAACAAACGCGATTACGATTATTACAAATAATTCTGAACATCAAGATTTAGTGAAAGATTTATTGGCTTTAGCCAAAGAAGAAATCGATCATTTTGAGCAAGTTCATAACATCATTATCAAAAGAGGATTGAAATTAGGTCGCGAGCGTAAAGACGATTACGTAAACGAACTATACCAATACATGAAAAAAAGCGGAGACGGAAGCCGTGTTTCTGGTCTTGTTGAAAGACTTTTATTTTCAGCAATGATTGAAGCAAGAAGTTGCGAACGTTTTAAAGTTTTGTCTGAAAATATTCAGGATGAAGAATTAGCAGTTTTCTATAGAGAATTAATGGAAAGCGAAGCTGGACATTATACAACATTTATCACTTACGCACGTAAATACGGAACAGGAATCGACGTTGAAAAACGTTGGAGAGAATGGCTTGCTTTTGAAGAATCAATTATTACCAATTACGGAAAAGGAGAGACGATTCACGGGTAAGTTTTAGTTTTCAGTCGCAGTCACAGTTTTCAGTCTTATGATTGTTTTGTTTCAGGTTTGAAGTTTAAAGTTTGTCAGGCTGAGCGAAGTCGAAGCCCACGCAAAGTATATCAATTTCTGAAATAAAAAAAACGTTTCTAATTTTGCGCTTTCGCGAAAGCAAACCAGAAACCCAATTGTTCAAAAGTTCAAGGTTTTGTTAATCTAATATCTGAAATCTAAAATCAGAAATTCTTAAATTTGAGAGTAATCAAAATCTCGAACTATGAGAATAGAAATGGATTTAAAATTAGGGTTTAAAGATGTAATGTTTAGACCTAAAAGATCAACGCTTAAAAGCAGATCGGAAGTTTCATTAGAACAAAATTTTAAATTCTTGCACAGTACTTCAAGCTGGACAGGAATTCCAATCATGGCAGCCAATATGGATACCGTGGGAACTTTCGACATCGCAAAGGTTTTGGCGAAAGAAAAGCTTTTTACAGCGATTCATAAACATTACACTTTAGAAGAGTGGAATTCATTTCTAAAAAATGCAAGTCCAGATTTCTACGATTACATTGCGGTAAGTACAGGAACAGGAAAAGAAGATTTTGAAAAGATTCAAAAAATAATTACTGCAAATCTGTCACTGAAATTCATTTGTATTGATGTTGCAAATGGCTATTCGGAGCATTTTGTTCAGTTTTTAAAGAAAACCCGTAAACAATATCCAGACAAGATTATTATTGCCGGAAATGTGGTTACTGGCGAAATGACCGAAGAACTTTTATTGGCTGGTGCAGATATTGTAAAAGTCGGAATTGGCCCAGGTTCTGTTTGTACAACTCGCGTTAAAACAGGGGTTGGTTATCCGCAACTTTCTGCAATTATTGAATGTGCCGATGCGGCGCACGGTTTAGGTGGACATATCATAAGCGACGGCGGTTGTACAACTCCAGGCGATGTTGCCAAAGCCTTTGGTGCTGGTGCAGATTTTGTAATGTTAGGCGGAATGCTAGCAGGACACACTGAAAGCGGTGGCGAATTAATCGAAGTAAAAGGCGAAAAATTCAAACAATTTTACGGAATGAGCTCTAAAACTGCAATGGACAAACACGCTGGCGGAGTTGCCGAATACAGAGCAAGCGAAGGAAAAACGGTTCAAGTTCCGTTTAAAGGAGATGTCATTCACACCGTTTTAGATATTTTAGGCGGAATAAGAAGTACTTGTACTTATGTTGGAGCTTCAAGATTAAAAGAACTCACAAAACGAACAACTTTCATCCGCGTAAGCGAACAAGAAAATCAAGTTTTTAAAAAATAATATGATTCAAATTACCGAAGCATCGATTGAAGATATTGCTAAAATTCAAGAGATTGCACATATAACATGGCCAATTACGTATGGCGAAATTTTAACAAAGGAACAATTAGAATATATGTTGGATTTAATTTATTCTGATGCGGTACTTTCAAAACAAATTCAGAATAAAGAGCAGTTGTTTTATTTAATTTCAGATTCTAATTCCGTAATTGGTTTTATCGGAATTGAGCATAACTATAACAAAGAAGCAACAACCAAAATTCATAAAATTTATCTTTTACCAGAAACACAAGGAAAAGGTTATGGTAAGATTGTTTTTGAAGAAATTGAAAAAATGGCTTTAAAAAACAATTCTACAGAACTTTTATTAAACGTAAACCGTTTCAATACCGCTTTGAATTTCTATAAAAAACTTGGTTTCGAAATTAAAGAAACTGTAGATATAGAGATTGGAAATGGTTACTTAATGGAAGATTATGTGATGGGGAAGAAAATCTAAAAAATAATTTTTCCACAATCTTGTCATTCCGACGAAGGAGGAATCTCCACGAGAAACTCTACAAAGATTGGCGACATTCTATAAGGAGCTACTTGCGAAGATTCCTCGTTCCTCGGAATGACAAACTTTGCGGTAAATTTCAAAAAGAAAAATAAAAAAGCCAGTTAACAACTGGCTTTTTTATTTGTTATCACTCACAATCACATCATGCTTAAACAATAATCCTTTCACTTCATTCAAAGAAAAAATAGCTTTCTTCAATTTAGTTTTGGATGGATCAATAGTGTAATTGTAACTCGTTTTAAAATCGGTTTTGTTGGCGATTGCTTTGTTAAACTCGGCACGATATAAATCACAATTATAGAAAACAACACTCGTAAGATCTGTGGCCATAAAATCAACGGCAATCAAACTACAGTTGGTGAAAAATGTTCCTTTTAATTTTAAAGTATAAAATTTCGAAAAGTCTAAAATGCAGTCGTTAAATTCAATTTCAAATATTAATTTATCGCACATTGCAAAATTGACGTCTTTAATTTCGCATCTATTGAAAGTTGCGGTTCTAAAAGCAACGTAGTTAATTTTGGCTTCAGTAAAAATGCAATCGTTAAAAACGCAGTCGATAAAAGTAACGGCAAGAAAAGTGCAAGCAGAGAAATTACAATTATTAAAAACGCAGCATTCGAAGTCTTTAAAATTAAGATCATCTTTAGCGTAAATAATCGCATTGTATTCTTTATCAAGAAAATATTCGCTTTCTTTTTTCAACTCTTTTCCAATAATTATTTGAGGCTGAAAAGGTAATAATTTGCTGTAGAATTTTCGATGAAAATCGTAAATCATTTTGGAATTATTGGCAACTTTAGAATAAATTTGATGTAGCTTTACACTTATTTTTTAAGCTAAAATTTATCAATTTTACAATATGGAATCAACAAGAAAAGAACATGATTTTCTAGGAGAATTAGAAATTCCAAATCATTTATACTACGGAATCCAAACGTTTAGAGCGGTAGAAAACTTCAATATTACAGGTATTCCAATTTCAAAAGAACCGTTATTTATCAAGGCTTTAGGTTATGTAAAAAAAGCTGCAGCCATGGCAAACAAAGATTGTGGCGCGATCGATTCTAAAATTGCAGAAGCGATTTGCTACGGAAGCGATCAGGTTATTGCAGGTAAATTTGATCAAGAATTTGTGAGCGATTTGATTCAGGGAGGAGCAGGAACTTCTGTAAATATGAATGCTAACGAAGTCATTGCCAATATCGGACTAGAATATTTAGGTCATAAAAAAGGAGAATACAAATTTCTTCATCCAAATAATCACGTAAACTGTTCGCAGTCTACAAACGATGCTTATCCATCCGCTTTTAGAATTGCTTTGTATTTAAAAATGGAAAGCTTCATTAAAACTTTTGCAGGTCTTGAAGTTGCTTTCGCTAAAAAAGGAGAAGAATTTAAGGAAGTTCTAAAAATGGGAAGAACGCAATTGCAAGACGCCGTTCCGATGACTTTAGGGCAAGAATTTAAAGCGTACGCAACAACGATTGGAGAAGATATTCAGCGTTTGAAAAATGCGCAGGAATTATTGTTAGAAATCAATATGGGCGCAACAGCGATTGGAACAAAAGTAAATGCTCCAGAAGGTTATCCAGAAATCTGTGTGAAATATTTGGCCGATGAGGTTGGAATTCCATTAACGCTTTCGCCAGATTTGATTGAAGCTACTGTAGATACAGGTGCTTACGTACAGATTATGGGAACTTTAAAACGTTCTGCGGTTAAGATTTCTAAAATCTGTAACGATTTAAGATTATTGAGTTCTGGACCAAGAACAGGTTTAAACGAAATCAATCTTCCAGCGCGTCAGCCGGGATCTTCTATTATGCCAGGAAAAGTAAATCCAGTAATTCCAGAAGTGGTAAACCAAACTTGTTTTTATGTGATTGGTCAGGATTTAACGGTTACAATGGCAGCAGAAGCGGGACAATTGCAGTTGAATGTAATGGAGCCTGTTATTGCTTTTGCGATGTTTACTTCGTTAGATTATCTTGCTAATGCAATCCAGACTTTAATCGATAAATGTATTAACGGAATCACTGCAAACGTAGATCATTGCTACAATATGGTAATGAACAGCATCGGAATCGTAACACAATTGAATCCGATTATTGGTTATGAAGAAAGCGCAAGTATTGCTGGAGAAGCTTTAAAAACAAACAAAAGCGTGCATCAGATTGCAGTTTTAGAACGAAAGCTAATTACGCAGGAAAAATGGGATGAGATTTATTCTTTAGACAATCTAATTCATCCAAAATTTATAACTAAATAATATAAGTTGAAATAGCACAAAGCCGTCAAATATTTTTTGACGGCTTTTTTTGTTAAAATATTTTAAAAATTATTTAAATGTAAATCTTAACATGTTGAAAATAAGACTTATATTTACAATGAGATTTGATTCTTATTTCTAAAACAAACTTTGTAAATGGTGCTTTTTTTTCAAAATAATGCCGTTCAGTACAAGTCTAAAATCTTAGGATTATTATTTCTTATTTCCTTTAATTTATTTGCTCAAGAGGAAATTAAAAATCCTGAAATAGAAACGCCAACTCTCTGTCCTCCTAAAACATTATTTGACCTTTTTAAGAAAAAAGACGATGCTTTGGTCGTTAAACCAACAAAGAACAATTTCTTTTTATTAATTCCGGCAATTGGTTCACAGCCTGCAACTGGTTTCTTTTTTGGTGCTGTGGCTCAGTATACTTTTAAAGGAAAAGAAGAAAAAGATAAATATTCAATTGCTAACGTGGGAGTTACTTATACGGTCAAAAATCAGTGGTTGGTTAATGTTAAAAACAATATTCTGCTGAAGAATAATAAAATCTTTTTGAGCGGAGATTATCGATTGTATTTGTTTTCGCAGCCTAATTATGGCTTAGGAACTGATATAATTCCGCCGAGACGTGATCAAGTTCCCGGTTTTAGCGTAGATTCACTTGCTCAAGATATGGATTACAATTACTTGAAATTCCATCAAACCGTATCTTTTGAGGTTAAAAAGGATTATTATATTGGAGGAGGCATTAATATTGATTGGTATTCGAGTATCGATGATAGGGAATTGGATGTTGCAAACGGGAAATATACTTACCATTACAATTACAGTCAAAAATACGGATTTGATAATTTTGAATATTTCTTAAACGGAGTAAGTTTGAATCTCGTTCATGATTCACGTGATAATCAGGTAAATGCGTCAAAAGGCTGGTTTGCTAATATTAATTACAGATTTAATCCAGTATTGTTTAATAATCAGGATTATAGTAATGTATTGTTTGCAGAATACCGCCATTTTATACCTGTTTCACATAAAAATCCACGCTACATTTTGGCAATTTGGACTTACGGGCAATTTGTGACCAAAGGAAAAGTACCTTACTTAAATCTTCCTGCAATTGGCTGGGACCAGCGTAGTAGGAGTGGAGAAGGCTATACGCAGGGGCTATTTAGAGGAAATGGCTTGGTTTATTTGTCTACAGAATTTCGTTTTCCTATTACATGCAATCAGATGTTGAGCGGTACGGTTTTTACCAATTTTGTAACAACCAGTAATTCTGATACTAATTTGCAACTATTCAAATCGATACAGCCTGCTGTAGGTGCTGGTTTGAGAATTTTAATTGATAAAGCTTCCAAAACCAATCTAATTTTAGATTATTCATGGGGTAACAGCTCTAAAGGATTCTATTTGAATGCAGGTGAGACTTTCTAAAAATTAAGAATAAAAAGCTTTACGCGTAAAATAATATTAAAAAGCAGGCGATTATGTCTGCTTTTTTGATTCTTCATAATTAAATCATAATTTGTAATGATGTGCCAAATTATGTTAAATTGTATTCCTATTTTTGTTGTATATACAAACTTCTTAAGATGAAATTACTTATAGTCGAAGACGAGCCAAATCTATTATCGATTTTACGAAAAGGTTTTGCAGAAAATAATAATGAAGTAAGCGTTGCTATGGACGGTAAAACGGCTATGGAAATGATTCATAATTATACCTTCGATGTAGTAATTTTGGATGTGATGCTTCCTGATATTAACGGAATTGAAATTTGCAGAAGACTTCGCGCAGCCAAAAACTTCGTTCCTATTTTGCTTTTAACGGCTTTAGGGACCTCAGAAAACATTGTAACTGGATTGAACGCTGGTGCCGATGATTATTTGGTTAAGCCTTTTAAATTTGGCGAATTAGATGCTAGAATAAATGCGCTGTACAGAAGATCGCAACAGGAAACAGAAAAAATAGATACCATCACAATTGCTGATTTAGAAATAAACGGACGTGCAAAAACCGTTAAAAGAGACGGGGAAAACATCATTTTGACTGCTAAAGAATTCAAATTATTATATTATTTGGCTAAAAATACGGGTCGAATCGTTTCGCGCGATCAGATTTTGGATAACGTTTGGGATATCAATTTTGATATGAATACCAACGTTGTCGATGTCTATATTACATACTTAAGAAGAAAGATTGATAAGCCTTATTCGACCAAACTTATTCATACCATGAAAGGTTTGGGGTATGTTATAAAACCATAATATGGATATTAGAAAAAAAATTACCTTTAATTACGTTGCCCTTTCTACCTTTAGTACATCGCTATTGTGCATCATTGTGTTTTTCTTGTTTAGAGAAAACAATCGATACCATTTTTTGAAGCGTTTAGATGACAGAGCAAAAATTGTTTCTTCTATTCATTTTCAAAAAGATCCAGAAAAGATCAAATATTACAAGAACCTTAAAAAAAATGGTCTTGAAGAATTGATCGAGGAGGAAGAATATGTATTGAAAATCAACAGCCACAATAGTTTTGATTATAATACGAATTTAAATCTTCCGAATTCTTTTTATACCAATATTTTAAGGACAGGAAAAGATTCTTTCGAAAGAGATAATAAATATTATTTAGGACAGATTTTTCAAGAAAACAATCAAAAATATATTGTAATTGTTGGTGCGAGAGATCGTAAAGGAAAAGATACGACCGTTTATATTGTCAAAATCATGCTTTTTGGCGGAATAGGTTTTGTGATTTTAGCTTTTCTTTTGGGACGATTTTTAGCCAAACGCGTTATCGATCCTGTAGCAAGAATTACAAAAGAAGTAAAAAGAATTAGCGCTTCTAATCTTCATAATCGTCTTCCGGAAGTCAAAAACTCTGATGAGATTTCAGATTTGACGAATACTTTTAATAATATGCTGGATCGTCTAGAAACTTCTTTTGAGATTCAAGCCAACTTTATTAATAATGCCTCTCACGAATTAAAAACGCCAATAACAACTATTATTGCTGAAGCAGAAATTATGCTGCTTAAAGAAAGACAGCAACATGAATATGTAGAATCGCTGCAAAATATTTACAGTCAGGCTTCAAGATTAGGAAACTTAACAGAAAGTTTGCTAAAATTGACGCAAACGGGTTATGACGGACAAAAACAAGTGTCTGATATTGCTCGAATGGACGAGCTTTTGTTGGAAGTGAAATCGGATCTCGATAAAATTTATCCAGACAACCGAGTGAGTATCAGGCTTAATTTTGCGCCAGAAGATTCTAATTTATTATTGTTGCCGTGCAATAAACCACTTTTAGAATTGGCAATCAATAACATTATTACGAATGGAGTTAAATATTCTGATAATAACGAAGTATTTGTGAGCCTTTCTGCTAATAAAGAAATGATTAAAATCTCGATTAACGATATCGGAATCGGAATTCCACCTGAAGATATTCCACATTTGTATGAGCCTTTCTTTAGAGGAAAAATTGCTGCGAAATACATTGGATATGGTTTAGGACTTCCCTTAGCTTCTAAAATCATTCGCATGCATGACGGTGAACTTCAAGTGCAGTCTGAGCAAGATAAAGGAACAATCGTTACGATTATCTTTAAAAAACTCAACATTAAAAAATCTAATGTTTAAGTTTAGAAAATTCTAATTTTAGATTAATAAAGGTCTAATTTGCGGACAGTTATTTTGTAGGTATAAACTAAAAGATTATGCTTATGAAAAATTTTCTTATACCTACGACTTTAAAAGATGATACAATTTCGGCTGTTAAATCTGCGGTGAATCAGTCCAAAAATACTGAATCAGAAATTATTTTAGTATTAGTTTCAGAAGCGCCTGATACGTTTTCTTCTTCTGGTTTTTTAAGGGAAATGAAATCCGGACTTACCAGAAGTCAGGAAGAAGTTTTAGAAACTTGCAGATATATTGTCGAACACACTTCAAACATAAAATTAAGAGTTCATACTCAATACGGACTTTCAGCACCAATTTTTAAAAGACTAATTGAAGTTTTTTCAGTGAAATTAGTCATTTTGACACATTCTTATAAACAAGAAACCAAAAGAATTCATCAATATTTGGTGCAATTGGCAGGAAATCAGAAATGTCCGATTCTGCATTTGAGCACAGAAATTAATAAAGAGGTTTTCCATAAAGCGCTTTACGTAGAAAATTCTAGCATGAACATTCATGTTAAAGATGTTCAGGATTTCTTGAGCGCCAATTTCTCTTTCGAAATTGTAAGCCAAACAGCTAGTTTTGAAGACGATTATGAAAAAGTTGCTCCATTTTTGTCAGAAGCCATTTCTAAACACAATATCGATATGTTGGTAGAAACTAGAAAAGGCGAAAAAATCAAATTTAAAAAATCGAAAAAAGAAAATGTCAATGAAAAACTAGGACTTCCGGTTCTTTCATTGTACGAAGAGATGGTTTGATTTTTAAGCTTCTAAGTTTCTGAGCTGCTAAGCTACTAAGAATTAAAAAACTTAGAAACTTAGAGACTAAGAATCTTAGCCCCTTAAAAAATATTAACTTAATTAAATCCGAAAATATGTTATTAAAGAAAAGAATACCAATGAAGTACGTTCTCGGGAAAATTAAAGTAGAAATTGTTCTAGTATTGGCTTATACCATACTATTTGAAATTTTTCACCATTATTTTATCAATCTTCCCGTAGATATTCCAATTGCCATTCCGACCATGATCGGAACCATTATATCCTTATTATTAGCCTTTAAGTCGAATCAGGCTTATGACAGATGGTGGGAAGCGCGAATTGTTTGGGGCGCTGTTGTAAACGACTCAAGAACTTTAATTCGTCAGGTTTTAACTTTTTATGAAGATCCAGATTTTTCTGTTGAAGCAAGCGAATTCAAAGAAAATTTTGCCAAAAGACAAATTGCGTGGTGTTATAGTCTTGGGCAGTCGCTTAGAAATAGAGACGCTGTAAAACCGCTTGAAGGTTTAATGAATGAAGAAGAAATTAAATACATCAAGAACCATCAAAACGTTCCGAATGCGATTTTAATGTTGCATGCAAGAGACTTGAAAAATGCAAAAAATGAAAAGAGATTGAATGTATATCAGCAAGTTGAAATCGATAATACATTGTCTAGATTGTGTGATGAAATGGGAAAATGTGAACGAATTAAAAACACGATTTTTCCAACAACATACAGCATGTACATTCGATTAACGCTGTGTTTGTTTATTCTGTTATTGCCTTTCGGATTAACAAGTGTTCTAAGCTGGTTTGCGATTCCGTTGATTACAGCAATTGGCGCTGCTTTCTTTTTGATTGAAAGAATGGCGATTCATTTGCAAGATCCGTTTGAAAACAGACCTACAGATACGCCAGTTACAGCAATTGCAAACACAATTGAAAAAAATATCAAGCAAATGCTGAACGAATATCAAAGCGAATTTGATATTCTAAAAGAATTTGATTTAAAAGATGAACCTAAGAAAGTCGAAAAGGACGCTTATTTTGTCTTATAACTATTTAATTTTGGTCTTCTTTTAATTGTTGGTTGGACAGTGAGTAGTTGCGCTGTCCAACATTTTTTTAATTCTAACACATAGAAACATAGTTTTTTAGGTGTGAAAAGGCGTTTCACTTATTTAAATACACATGGCTATGTGTGAGAAACTAGTTTCTTTCTTTATTCTTCTTCTTCGTAAAAGTAAAATCTATGTTTCTATGTGTTTAAAAAATTATAATTGCTTCGCCAATCTCCCCAATGTCTGAATCGCAGTTCTCAATTCATTAGACCAAGGCAATCCAAAACTTAATCGCATACAATTTGAAAACTGGTTCTGAAATGAGAAAATTCTCCCAGGAGCGATACTAATATTGTGTTTAAGCGCCAAATGATAAAAAGCAGCCGTATCGATTTTTTTATCCAATTCTACCCAAAGAAAAAATCCGCCTTGTGGCTGACTCACTTTGGTTCCCGCAGGAAAAGATTCTAAAATGGTATTGATATAATTCGTGCAATTTCGATTCAAAATCTGACGAATTTTTCTTAGATGATTTTCATAACGGCCATTTTTTAAGAAATCTCCAACCACTTCATGCGTAATAGTTGTATTGGAAATCGTATGATACAATTTCGTTCTTAAAACTTCCTTTTTAAATTTCCCTGGAGAAACCCAACCCACGCGGTAACCAGGAGCTAAAGTTTTAGAAACCGAACCGCAGCACAAAACAATTCCGCTTTCGTCATAGGTTTTGCAATTTGTTGGTCGGCTTGTGCCAAAATATAGATCTCCATGAATATCGTCTTCAATTAACGGAACATTGTAGAAATCCATCAAACGGACAATTTCTTTTTTATGTTCGTTAGGCAACATACTTCCAGACGGATTACTGAAATTGGACATCAAAACACAAGCTTTAACTTTGTTGGTAGAAAGCGTTTTTTTAACCGCTTCTAATTCAATTCCTGTTGTCATATTGGTTGGAAGTTCCATTACGTACAGCCCTAAAGATCGCGCCAATTGTAGGATTCCGAAATAAACTGGACTTTCAGTAATAATAGTATCGCCAGGTTTGGTCAGCGTTAATAAACAATCTGAAATAGCCGAAATACAGCCCGGAGTCGTTATAATATCATCTTCAGTCAAAGAACCACCCCACGTAAAAGACCAGCGGGCAATTTCCTTTCTTAAATTGCTATTTCCTTGAATTTCCTCATAACTCGTTCCGCTGTTGGGCAACTGACGCATGGCCTGAACCATTCCTTTATTCAATTTTGCAATCGGAAGTAATTCATTTGACGGAAATCCAAGCGAAAGCATTGTCACATCTTTAGAGCGCATGTCGCCATAAACCAAGTCGATTAAATCTTCACGTTCAATGTTTTCCAAACTTAAAATTGGAGTACTGGCAGAAGGTTCTGGAATAATTCGCGCAGAGATATTACTCACATAATAACCCGATTGAGGCCTTGATTCTATGAGAGAACGGCTTTCAACTTCGTAATACGCCTTGCTTACCGTACTCATGCTATAACCTGTTTCGGCACAAACTTCTCGTATAGAAGGCAGTTTGTCGCCAACGTTTAAAACACCCGATTTAATCTGTTTTTCGATTCGGTCAGCAAATTGAAGATATAAGTAATTCGAATTTTTCATGAGAAAATAAAAACTGTTACGCTGCAATTTACAAAAACTGTATCTGTATTGCTGTTTTATTTTTAAGAAATTTGCGTCATCAAAAGAAAACAATTCAAAAAAGCAATTTTGTGAAAACAACAAAGTATTATATCGCGGCGATTTCAGCCTTTATTATATGGGGACTTTTCAGTTTGGTTTTAAAGCCAATACACGAATATCCTTCATTAGATATTTTGTTTTTTCGCGTTTTTAGCTGTGCTGGTTTAATGCTTTTAATTGCTTTTTTATTCAAAAGAAAACAGATAAAAGAAACCGTTCAGATTTTTAAAGCTTTATCAAAATCAGAAAAAAGAAAATCGATTCTGCTAAATATTGGCGGAAGTGCATTTTTGATGGCCAATTGGTTTACATTCATTTATGTCGTAAATCATGTAAGCGTAAAAGCAGCTTCTTTGGCATATTTGGTTTGCCCAATTTTGACAACTTTACTAGCTTATTTTATATTGAAAGAAAAACTGCTAAAAACACAATGGCTTTCAGTAGGATTAAGTATTTCAGGATGTATCTTGCTTTCTTACAGCGATATAATGGATATGTTTTTCAGTATTGTTATTGGCTTAACGTACGCTGCGTATTTAGTAAGTCAACGTGCCAACAAAGGGTTTGATAAATTTATCGTTTTGACTTTTCATATTACATTGGCTGCATTATGTTTATTACCATTTTATCCAAGTTATGGAGGACCGGTTCCAACGGAATTTAAATTCTATTTCTGTATTGAAACAATCGCAATCTTATTTACAATTGTACCGCTTTTCCTGAATTTGTACGCACTTTCCGGAATCAATTCTTCGACAGTTGGAATGTTATTAAACATCAATCCGATGATAGCATTTGGATTGGCAGCCTTTGTTTTCAAAGAAAATATTACACCTTTACAAATTACAGCATACGGAATTATTTTTGCCGCAGTGTTAGTTTTTAATTCACATCATATTTTTGCTATAAAGCAAAAAATGGCCTCAATATCCAAAGGTTCATAGGGTTTAGTTTTCATATTTTTTATTGGTTTAAAATCGAAAATTATAAGAACCTTAACAGGATGTTTAAACAGGAATGATTATTTTTCATTCCTGTTTTTTTATGCGACAAAGTGTAATAAAATGATTGCCACGAATTTCACAAATTTTTATTCTTCATTAATTTTAATTCGTGGAATTCGTGGCGAAAAACTATTAAAAACCGAATACTATTGATATGAAAAATACCAAACTTCAAGCCTTTACTCCGTTATTTTATTTAGTGTGGTCAGACGATTTATTGACACAGAAAGAATTTGCAACTTTAAAAGAGTTTATCAATTCTCTGAATGTTCTGTCTGATGAAGAAAAAGAATATTTACTTTCTAAGGCAGATATTTCAAACCCGCCTTCGCGAAATGAACTCACACAATGGAAATTGGATATTGAAAAAAGTATTCAAGATACCTCTTCAATCAAGTCGATTTTTGATATTGCAAAAGCGCTTTCAGGAAACGATTTGGATTTAACTCCAATTGAATCTGATTTCAAAAAACTAGAAAATGATTTAGGTATTTTAGGAGAAGAAGCACTTCAAAACTTTAAAACTAAAGCCGGTTCTTTTACGGCCAATTCTCATACTGATGCGAGTTTCGATATTCAGAAAATCACTCAAATTTTAGATGGAAAAGAGGCTGCAATAATCGAAAGGGTAAAATCGGTGATTTCAAGACCTGAATTTGCTTATGAAACTTCGACTGATATTAATGTTTTCAGACAAACGGTTTACAAATGGTGTAAAATTCTAGCCGATGAAAATTTAGGAAGCATGGCGTATCCGAAAGAATACGGTGGAGGAGGAAATATCGAAGATTATTTTGCCATTATGGAAACGCTGAGTTACCACGATTTGAGTTTGGTAATTAAATTCGGAGTTCAGTTCGGGCTTTGGGGAATGAGTGTTCAATCTTTAGGAACAGAAAAACATTATGCTAAATATTTAAAAGATATTGGTTCGCTGAAACTTCCTGGCTGTTTTGCAATGACCGAAACGCATCACGGATCGAACGTGAAAGGTTTAGAAACTACAGCAACTTACAATCATAACGATCAGACTTTTACGATTCATACGCCAAATAAAAACGCTCAAAAAGAATATATTGGAAATGCAGCAGTTCACGGACAAATGGCAACTGTTTTTGCGAAATTAATTATTGATGATCATGATTATGGAGTAAACGCTTTTGTGGTTCCGTTACGAGATCCAAACGGAAATGTGGTAAACGGTGTTACAATTGGCGATTGCGGTCATAAAATGGGATTAAATGGCGTTGATAACGGAACAATTAGTTTCGATAACGTGGTGATTTCGAAAGAAAATATGCTGGATCGTTTTGCTTCTGTGAATGATAAAGGCGAATTCGAAAGTCCAATTCCGAGTGATAACAGACGATTTTTTACGATGTTAGGAACTTTGGTTGGAGGAAGAATCGGGATTCCGCGTTCGGCTTTAGCGGCAGCGAAATCAGGATTGACAATTGCCATTCGCTACAGCGATCAAAGAAGACAATTTGGACCAGAAGGAGGTTCTGAAGTTCCAATTTTAAACTACAGAATGCACCAACGCAGATTGTTGCCGCCTTTGGCTAAAACCTATGCTGTTCATTTTGCACTTCAATATTTAACAAACAGATTTTTAAATAGAACCGAAGCCGAAATGCAGGAAATCGAAGCATTGGCAGCCGGAATGAAATCATATTCTACTTGGAGCACGAGAGATATTTTGCAAGAATGCAGAGAAGCGTGTGGAGGAAAAGGTTATTTATCTGAAAACAGAATCGATGCGCTTAAAAACGACACTGAAATTTATACCACTTTTGAAGGCGATAATACTGTTTTAATGCAATTGGTTGCTAAAAATCGTTTAGCAGAATTCAGAAAGTCATTTGGAGAAATGGGTTCGTTAGGAATTATCAATTATGTGTATGAAAATGCTCTAACTGCAATTACAGAGAAAAATCCGATTGCTACACGCAAAACTGATGACGAACATTTGTTAGATGGAGAATTTCATCTTCAAGCATTCGTTCATAGAGAAAAAACAATTTTGGCTTCTGCTGCAAGACGTATCAAGAAATTGATCGATGGCGGATTAGAACCTTATGATGCTTTCAATGTAGTGCAACACCAAATGATTGATGTAGCTGAAGCCTATTTAGAGAGAATAATTTTAGAGCAATTTCAAATCGCAATAAAAGCGGTTGAAGACGAATCAGCGAAAGCTATTTTGACGAAATTGAATCAGTTATATGCGCTTTCTCAAATCGAAAAAAATAAAGCTTGGTATCTAGAAGACGGATATATGGAAGCAGTGAAAACTAAAGCTGTTCGTAAAATGGTAAATCAGCTTTGTTGGGACATTCGTCCAGATGCTGTGGCTCTGGTAAATGCCTTTAATATTCCAGAAAGCTGTTTATCTGCGCCGATTGCAACGCATTCATAGTTTTGAAAAAGAATTTTTTTATAAATGATTTCGGTTTGGATCATTCCAATTCGGAATCATTTTATTTATAACAAAGCTTATTTTGTTGTTTGGTTTTTGAATATCATAAAAATAATAAACACTCATTTTTGGTAGTTTCTAACCACTGTCAAATTAATTCATTTTTTATATTTTCGCTTTGTTATATTTGTAATTCCTTTATATAAAATCGCTTTGAAAAAATATTACTTATTTCTGTTTTTTATATTGAATTTTCCGCTTTTTGCATCGGAGAATACAGATGTTATTTTAAAAGAATTAAACGAAGCGATTAAAAATAAACAGCATTACGTAAAGATTAAAGAAGAGCGAATTCTTAATTTCAAGAAAATAAAATCGGATAATCTTACGAAAGAGCAGGAGTACAATTATAACAAAACATTGTATTTTGAATATCAGAAACTAAATTCAGATTCGGCTATTCAATACGTAAAAAAGAACCTTAAAATTGCTGAAGAACTTCAGAACAAAGAACTTTTCAATTTAGCGCAATTGCAATTGGTAACGCTTTATTCTTCATCAGGAAAATACCGTGAATCTGAAGCTCTTTTAAAAAGCATTAATAAAAAAAGTTTAGCAGCTTCATTGCTTCCAAACTATTATATTTCATATCGCGAGTTTTTCGAACATTATGCAGCAAATAGTTATAGCCCAGAATACAGAAAACAGATTGGAAAATATCGAGATTCGTTATTGAGTATTCTAAATCCGAATACGTTAGATTATAAAATCAATAGAATTCAGCAAGACATTTTTATTGATAGAAAATACACTGATCCCAAAAAGCAATTATTGGTTTTATTAAATAAAACAAAAGAGGAAAGTCCGCAATATGCGATGATTACTTATTTATTGGGAAAAATAGCAGAAGTTACACATGACTTAGAGTCTAGAAAAAAATACTATGCGCTTTCTGCCACTTCAGACATTAAAAATGCCAACAAAGACAATGCTTCATTGCAAGAATTGGCTTTGGTTTTTTACGAAATCGGCGATGTAGATATGGCGTATAAATTGACGCAATCTGCCATTGAAGATGCTTTGTATTGCAATGTTCAGTTTAGAACTTTATTGATGTCAGAAGTTTATTCGATTATCAACACCGTTTATTTAGAGCGTGAAGCCCAGCGAAAAAGCGACTTACAGATTTCTCTGCTTTGTATCAGTTTGCTTTCTTTGTTTTTATTGGTTGCAATTATTTACGTTTATAAACAGATGAAAAAGGTTTCGAGAATTAGAAGTGAACTTTATGAAACCAGTCAAAAATTAGCAGAATTAAACAAAGATATTACCGAAACCAACAATCAGCTTCAGGAAAGCAACTTGCAATTGTCTGAGTCTAATTTGGTTAAGGAAGAATATATTGCACATTTTTTCAGTCTTTGTTCGACTTACATCAACAAGCTGGAGAATTACCGCATTATTTTAAATAAAAAAGCTACGGCTAAACAATTCGACGAAATTTATAAAATATTAAAATCAACTACTTTGGTTGATAATGAATTAGAAGAATTGTACAAAAACTTCGATATTATATTTCTGAATTTATATCCAACATTCGTTAAAGATTTCAACGCACTATTAATTCCAGAAGAACAGATTGTTTTAAAGCAAAATGAATTGCTAAACACAGAGCTTCGAATTTTTGCTTTAATCAGACTTGGAATTACAGACAGTGTTAAAATAGCAGCATTTTTACGTTATTCTTTAAGCACAATTTACAACTACCGAACAAGAGCTCGAAATAAGGCGGCAGTTTCGCGAAATGATTTCGAAGAAATGGTGATGAAAATCGGTTCTATGGCTTTGAAAGCGTAAATATTTATTTTAAAACTACTACTTTTTTTGATGTAGTTTTAATTTTAAATGTTTGTTAGTCAGTATTTTAATTTTTTAAACCACTACTTTTTTCTATCTAAAAATAGAACTTGTACGATAACGTTTTAGTTTTACAATATGATAAAAAAAGTTTTTATATATAGACTTTATACTATTATCTAACTAATGCTTTAATTATTACTGTTATGTTAAAAAACGTTAAAACAATTGTTGTTTTACTTTTACTAGGTTCTGTGGGAATGAATGCGCAGAACAAAGTTCCAGTTTATCTAGACGATAAAAAACCGATTGAAGAGCGTGTAGAAGATGCGCTTAAACGAATGACTACCGATGAGAAAATTGCCATGATTCATGCGCAGTCTAAATTTAGTTCTCCAGGTGTAAAACGCCTTGGAATTCCAGAAAACTGGATGACCGATGGACCACACGGAATTCGTACAGAGGTAAAATGGGACGAATGGGATCAAGCAGGATGGACAAACGATTCTTGTATTGCTTTCCCAGCGCTTACTGCACTTTCATCAACTTGGAATAAAGAATTATCTTCTTTGTATGGTAAATCTATTGGAGAAGAAGCACGTTTCCGTAACAAAAACGTATTATTAGGACCTGGTGTAAACATCTACAGAAGCCCATTAAACGGCCGTAACTTCGAATATATGGGAGAAGATCCGTTTTTGGCTGCAAAAATGGTGGTTCCTTACATTAAGGGAGTTCAAGCAAATGGAGTTGCTGCCTGCGTAAAACACTTCGCATTAAACAATCAAGAAACAAACCGTAACTCAGTTAACGTAATTGTTGACGATCGTGCATTGTACGAAATTTATCTTCCTGCTTTTAAAGCTGCAGTTCAAGAAGGTGATGTTTGGTCAATTATGGGATCTTACAATAAATATAAAGGACAGCAATGTTGCCACAACGAATATTTGTTAAACGATATTCTTCGCGGAGAATGGGGTTTCAAAGGAGTTGTAGTTTCAGATTGGGGTGGAGTTAACGATACTAAACAAGCGATTCACAATGGTTTGGATATGGAATTCGGTTCTTGGACAAATGGGCTTTCTTGGGGAACAAGCAATGCTTATGACAATTACTATTTAGCGAAACCATATTCTGAAATGATCAGAAAAGGAGAAATTGGGACTAAAGAATTAGACGAAAAAGTACGTCGCATTCTACGTTTATCTTTCTTGACTACAATGGATAGAAACCGTCCTTTCGGATCTTTTGGAACTGAAGAACACGCTATTGCTGGCCGTAAAATTGCTGAAGAAGGAATTGTTTTATTGCAAAACAATAACAACATTTTGCCAATCAATCTTTCTAAAACGAAAAAGATTGCTGTAATTGGAGAAAATGCGATCAAAATGATGACAGTTGGTGGAGGAAGTTCTTCGCTTAAAGCAAGATACGAAATTACGCCGCTTGAAGGTTTAAAGAAAAGAATCGGAAACCAAGCTGAAATCGTTTATGCTAGAGGTTATGTTGGAGATCCAACAAGTAACTATAACGGAGTTGTAGCAAAAGTAAGTTTAGAAGAAAAACGTCCGCAAGCAGAATTAACTGCAGAAGCTTTAAAAATTGCTAAAGATGCAGATATCGTTCTTTTCATTGGAGGTTTGAACAAAAGTGAAAATCAAGATGACGAAGGACATGATCGTAAACATTTAGAATTGCCTTATGGTCAAGATAAATTAATCAGCGAATTAGCGAAAGTAAATAAAAACATTGTTTTCGTAAATATCTCTGGAAATGCTGTGGCAATGCCTTGGATTAAAGAAGTTCCTGGAGTTGTTCAAGGATGGTTTTTAGGAACTGAAGCTGGAAATGCTTTGGCAAATGTTTTGGTTGGAGATGTAAATCCTTCTGGAAAATTATCTTTCACTTTCCCAGTAAAATTAGCTGATAACGGAGCTCACGCTTTAGGAGAATTTCCAGGTGGAGACGATGTAAAATACAACGAAGGAATTTTTGTTGGATACCGTTGGGTTGACAAAAACAAAATCAAACCATTGTTCTCTTTTGGACACGGTTTAAGCTACACGACTTTTGCTTACGGAAAAGTAACAGCTGACAAAAAACAAATTAACGCAGGAGATAAAATTACATTCTCTGTTAATGTAAAAAATACTGGAAGCAGAGAAGGTTCTGAAGTGGTGCAATTGTACATCACAGATGTAAAATCTTCATTGCCTCGTCCGATAAAAGAATTAAAAGGTTTTGAGAAAGTAGCTCTTAAAGCTGGAGAAGAAAAAACAGTTACGTTTACAATTGATAAAGCGGCTTTAAGTTTCTTCGATGATAAAAAACATGACTGGGTTGCAGAACCTGGTGATTTTGAAGCGATTATTGGTGCTTCATCAACAGATATAAAATCTAAAGTGAATTTCACACTTAAATAAGTTTATTTCTAAAAATTGGTTGGTTGGTAAAGCTGCAAGTGTAAAAATTTGCAGCTTTGCTTTATATGTAAAATGTTAGATGTTTAAAGTTTTGACATCTATTAAAAATATATTTTATGAAACGAATAGTACTATTTGGAACTTTATTTCTTTTATTTCAAAATCTTTCAGCACAAAGCCTAAATAAAATGCAATGGTTTAATGAACCTGAAAAATGGGAAATTAAAAACAATGCATTGATTATGAATGTTACCGCAAACAGCGATTATTGGAGAATCTCACACTACGGATTCACAGTTGACGATGCGCCTTTTTACTATGCCAATTATGGTGGAGAATTTGAAGCAAAAGTAAAATTGACTGGAAATTATATCGCACGTTTTGACCAAATGGGATTAATGATTCGTATTGATGAGAAAAATTACATCAAAACAGGAGTAGAATTTGTTGACGGAAAATTTAATGTTAGCACCGTTGTAACACACGATAAAAGTGATTGGAGCGTAACAACTTTAGATAAAGTGCCACCTTTTATTTGGATTAAAGCCGTAAGACGATTAGACGCCGTTGAAATATTCTATTCTTTTGATGATAAAAACTACATTATGACCAGAAATGCGCCTTTGCAAGATAATACGCCTGTTATGGTTGGTTTAATGGCAGCTTCTCCAGATGGAAAAGGCTTTGAAGCTAAATTCGAAAACTTTACCGTAAAACATCTTCCAGACCAAAGAAGAGCAGAATGGCTTAAAAATCACCAGTAATAATTATGAGTTATGAGTTATGAATTAGAAGTTTTGCGAGCTTTATTTAATTCACTAGTTTAACTCTCAACTGACACCATCAACCATCAACCATCAACAATAAACTATCAACCAAATGAATATTAAACCAAAAAAACATTACGAAATTCTGGACGGACTGCGTGGAGTTGCGGCTATTTTGGTCGTTGCTTTTCATATTTTTGAAGCTTTTGCAGGCGGAAATCGTTTTGTACAAATTATAAACCACGGATATCTTGCTGTAGATTTCTTTTTCCTTTTATCTGGATTCGTTGTCGCTTACGCGTATGATGATCGCTGGGGAAAAATGACGCAATGGGAATTTTACAAACGTCGATTAATCCGTTTACAGCCAATGGTGATCATGGGAATGATAATCGGGGCAATATTTTATTATTTTCAAGCCTCAGATATTTTATTTCCAATGATTGGAGGAATGGAAGTGTGGAAAGTTATTCTAACTATGGTAATTGGTTTTACATTATTGCCAATTCCGCCTTCATTAGAAATTAGAGGTTGGGGAGAAATGCATCCTTTAAATGGTCCGGCATGGTCACTTTTTTTCGAATATATTGCAAACATCTTGTACGCCTTAATCTTCCGTAAATTTTCGAATAAAGTAATGTCAGTTTTTGTATTGATATTTGCCGGACTGTTAATTAATTATACAGTTTTTGGACCAAAAGGAGATGTAATTGGCGGATGGTCACTGAATTTGGAACAAATGAATGTTGGTTTTACACGACTATTATTCCCATTTTTCGCTGGAGTTTTATTATGCCGTTTAGGAAAATTAATCCATGTAAAAAATGCATTTTGGATTTGCAGTATTTTAATCACGATTGTTTTAGCATTGCCAAGATTCGGAGACGAAAATAGCCTTTGGATCAACGGTATTTACGAATCAATTTGTATTATTTTAATTTTTCCACTTATTGTAGCAATTGGAGCAGGAGGAGAGATTAAAAACGAGTTTTCATTAAAAATATGTAAACTTCTAGGAGATATTTCATATCCAATTTATATTACACATTATCCGTTAATTTACTGGTTTACAGCTTGGGTTGTAGACAATAAAGTAACTATGGAAAAAGGATATTTAGAAGGAATTGGAGTTCTAATTGTAAGCATAATATTGGCTTTTGTATGTTTGAAATTATACGATGAACCAGTTAGAAATTGGCTTGTCAAGAAGTTTCAAAATAAAAAGATAATACAAGCATAAAGAGTTTTTTTAGAGTTTGTAATTTTTGTTAGTTACAAATACGAAAAGGGATAAAACGTTTTGTTTTATCCCTTTTTTATTTATTATTTCCAATGAAAAACAACTATTGTAATTCGTAAAAGTTTCTTTTTCCAATTTTAATCTTTGTTTCTTTTTTCAACGAAATCAATTCATATGGATTGATAATTTTTTCATTGTTAATCTGAACAGCGCCGCTTTCAATCAATCTTCTGTTGGCTGATTTTGTAATGTCATTTTTGATGAATGCACAAAGATCTATTAATGCCATTTCATCAGTCTTATTTTCTAAAGAAGAAATTAAAACAGGAATAAACGATTTTGTTTCTGCATTTTTACTTTGAAATTGATTAATGAAAAATTGTTCTGCTTGTTCTGCTTCATTTTGATTATGGTATTGACTGATGATATTTTTAGCAATCAATTTTTTAATATTCATCGGGTTTTCATTCTCTAATCTTTTCTTAATTTCTTCTTTTTCTTCGAATGAAAAGTCGGTTGTCAATTCCAAAAATTCCAAAATAAGGTCGTCGGGGATTGACATGGTTTTGCCAAACATTTCATTCGGTTCGTCAATCAATCCGATTGTATTATGAAGCGATTTGCTCATTTTTTCTTTTCCATCCAATCCTTTCAGTAAAGGCATGCACATCACAATTTGTCCTGAAAGTTTAAAACTTTCTTGTAATTGTCTCCCCATTGTGCAATTAAATAACTGATCTGTTCCGCCCATTTCGATATCAGCATTAATTTTAACCGAATCAAAACCTTGCAAAATGGGGTAAACCAGTTCGTGCATTGCAATTGGTGTATTTTCAGTAAAACGTTTATTAAAATCATTTCGATGCATTAATTGTGCAACTGTCACATTCGACATAATCTGAATTACTTCAGAAAAAGGAAGTTCGTCCAACCATTCCGAATTAAAAACAATTTTAGCTTTTTCAACATCAATAATTTTAGATAATTGCGAAATGTATGTTTCTGCATTATGCTGAACTTCTTCAATGCTTAAAGGCTTTCGACTTTTATTTTTTCCAGTTGGATCACCAATTCTAGCTGTAAAACTTCCCACAACAATGACGATTTGATGCCCTAAATCTTGAAATTGTTTTAGTTTTTTAAGCACAACAGCATGTCCCAAATGCAAATCTGGAGCAGTTGGATCAAAACCTAGTTTGATAATTAATTTTCTGTTCTCTTTTTCAGCCTGATTTAATTTTTCTTCTAAGCCATTTTCAGGAAGAAATATGGCGGCATTTTCTTTTAGTTTTTGAATTGTTTCCATTTTTTTGAAAATAAAAAAGCCCGGACAAAATGCCCGGGCTTTAAGGTTTATATAATTTATCGATTTAATTTATAGTCGTGAATACGTTGAATTATATGCATAGCCTATCCGAGCAGATATTATTGCATAATAATAAGTGCTGAAAAATGGAAGACGTAATATGCTGTTCAAGAATTTCATATCGACTGCAAAGATAAATGTTTTATACTAAATTTTAATTCGTTGTGTGAAATACAATAAATAAAATCGAATTTGATCTGCTGAAATCTTTTAAAATCTGCGTGAAAAATTGATGCGCAAAAGTATTTCACGCAGATTTTAAAAGATTTCAGCAGATTTACACAGATTTGAATTTAAAACCTGTATTATAGAAAATAAAAAAGGTTCAAAGGGAAAAACTTTGTCCCTTTGAACCTTTGCAACTTTGGATCTTAAAAAAAACTTATTCTAAAACTAATTCTGCTA
The DNA here is from genome assembly GCF_042436695.1 of Flavobacterium sp. HJSW_4. Lineage (NCBI taxonomy): Bacteria > Pseudomonadati > Bacteroidota > Flavobacteriia > Flavobacteriales > Flavobacteriaceae > Flavobacterium > Flavobacterium sp. HJSW_4. Next base: position 148,771 of record NZ_JBHNPP010000004.1, on the reverse strand, counting down.
AAGCTTCTTTAGTGAAACCTTTTAATTCATCTGTTTTTCCAGCTTTGATTTTAGCAACCCAGTTTGGATCAGATAAAAGAGGTCTTCCAACAGCAACCAAATCAAAATCACCTCTGTCGAAACGTCTGTTTAATTCCTCTAAAGAAGTTGGCTCAGAACTTTCTCCAGCAAATGCTCCGAAGAAATCACCAGAAAGTCCAACAGAACCCACTGTAATAGTTGGAGCTCCCGTTACTTTTTTAGCCCATCCTGCAAAGTTTAAATCAGAACCTTCAAATTCTGGCTCCCAGAAACGACGCTGTGAAGCGTGAATAATATCAACACCAGCATCAACAAGAGGAGTAAGCCAAGCTTCTAATTCTTGCGGATTTTTAGCCAATTTATAATTGTAATCAGAAGGCTTAAATTGAGAAAAACGCATAATTACAGCAAAGTCATTTCCAACTTGTTTTCTCACTTCTTTTACTACTTCAATGGCAAAACGGTTACGTTCTGGAAGTGTTTTTCCTCCATAAATATCTTCACGCAAGTTAGTTTCAGCTCTAAAGAATTGGTCAATTAAATAACCGTGTGCACCGTGAATTTCAACAGTATCAAAACCTAATCTTTTAGCATCAGCAGCAGCTTTTCCAAAAGCAAGAATAGTTTCTTCAATATCTTTTTCAGTCATGGCAACACCATTTCTAAAATCAGGACGGTTTAATCCAGACGGACCTTCAAAAGGAACTGGTGGAACCCATCCAGAATGGTGGTTGTCCATAATTCCCATATGCCAAATCTGCGGAGCCATTTTTCCGCCCGCAGCATGAACTTCGTCAATAACTTTTTTCCATCCGTTTAAAGCCAAATCACCATGAAAGTGAGGAACATTAGCATCATTAGAAGAAGATTTCCTGTCAATAACAGTTCCTTCAGATAAAATTAATCCAACTTCGCCTTCAGCTCTTTTTTGGTAATAAGCTGCGACTTCATCCGTTGGAACTCCGTTAGGAGAGAAAGAGCGCGTCATTGGCGCCATTACGATTCGGTTTTTAAGATTTAACGTCTTTAGGTTAAATTCAGAAAATAGGTTGTTTGTACTCATAGTAATTTTACAAATTAGATTGAATTAATTTACTGAGTGCTTCAAAGGCACCTTCGTTACGTTTATAATAAGTCCATTGTCCAACACGTTTGGCTTCGATAAAACCAGCGCGCTGTAAAATAGACAGGTATTCGGATACTGTGGATTGTGTCAAACCAGCTTTAGCCTGAATCTGCCCAACGCAGACACCGTGCTCAAATCCAGCATGTTCAAGCTGTCCCGGAAAGTTAATTTCTGGTTCTTTTAGCCATTCCAGCATTTGTAATCTGGATTTATTGGATAATGCTTTAAAAATTTCGATCGTTTCCATGGCGCAAATATATCGACTTTTCTCGATATACCAATTAAGCAAATAAGATTTAGGATAAATTTATGATAGGATAGGAGAAAGTTTTTATTAAGCTTAGGGATTTTGTCAAAGAAAAATTATATTTGTTTTTAGAAAAATCTCGTAATCGTGATAGCTGTCAGAATTGCGAGAAACTAAAACAGCCCCATAATTTATTAAATAAACTTAATCATGAAAAAAACTTTACTTATCGTAGCGTTCTTATGTTGCGTAATTACCAGTTCTAAAGCACAAGTTGTAGGTGTAGATGTTGGAGATATTGCTCCAGAAATTGATCTTCCAAATGCAAGAGGAGAAAAAATAGCATTGTCTTCTTTAAGAGGTACTTGGGTTTTAGTTGACTTTTGGGCTTCTTGGTGCAAACCTTGCATTGATGAGCAACCTCTATTGATAAAATTACACAATCAATATGCTGGTTACTTATCTATTTATGGTGTTTCTATGGATACAAAAAAGCCATTATGGACAGGAGCAATTGCAAAAGCAAAATTGCCTTGGACAAACGTTAGCGACTTAAAATACTGGCAATCTCCAGTAGTTGGCGATTATATGTTGCAAGCTGTTCCATTAAACTTTTTAATTGATAAAAACGGAATTATCGTAGCAAAAAATATTCACGGACAGGCTTTAGAAGATAAAATCAAAACTTTGTTTGTAGAGTAATTGATTTAAGAGAAAAGCGCTTTACGTCTTAAAAATAAAAAAGCCTAATCGTAATGATTAGGCTTTTAATTTTTTCTAAGACTCTTTAATAACTTTCTTCACCCCGCCAAAACTCGTTTTCAGCATTTCTCTAATCTGAAACTGCGTTTTGTTTCCCGATGCGTTTTTCCAATCTTTGAGATCAAAAATATGAATTTGATCTGCGTAAGGATTTGTTAAAAATGAAATTCGTGAAATCGTATATTTATAATATTTCAGTTCGTGCGAAACATGTCGATTAGGAACAACAATTATTATATTTTCCCAATTCAAAAAGTCTTTCGGAACATCTTTTCTTTCTAATAATCCTAAAGATTCAAAAAAGGCAACAATCTTCTGATCATTAAGTTTACTAATCTTATGATCAAGGCTTTTAAAAGTACTTTGGAGTCTATTTTCGTTAATAATAGTACTCATAGTGTAATTGCTTTTTGTGATTTTAATATAAAATTACGCCAAAAGAAAATCATTTTTAAATCTAAAGCCATTAGATTCATTCTAAATTTTAAAACCTGCTTTATAGCTATTTGAGATGAACGAGTTATCATGTTTTGATAAAATACTATTAATTCTTTTTCTTTAAAAGCCTTATTTTTATCGTTATTTGATTTTACTAACAACCAAACCTATGAAAACCACTTTTTTACTAAGAACAATTTTTTATGTTTTAATTCTATTTTCAATTCCTGTTTGTGCGCAAAACAAATCGAACAGAGAGCTTATTTTAATTGATAAAGATTGGCGATTTTCATTCGGACATTTGTACGATACCAAAAAAGATTTCGGTCACGCAGAAGGTTATTTTTCCTATTTAACTAAAACTGGATTTGGCGACGGGCCTGCTGCAAAAGATTTTGACGATCGTGCTTGGAGAAAATTAGATTTGCCGCACGATTGGGCAGTCGAACAGCCTTTTAGCGAAAGCGCAAGTTTCAGCCACGGATTTAAAGCAGCGGGTAAAAACTATCCTGAGAAAAGCATTGGATGGTACAGAAAAAAGATAAATGTTTCTAATGATGATTTAGGAAAAATTATTTCTTTAAAATTTGATGGTGTTTTTAGAAATTCAAAGGTCTTTTTTAACGGATTTTATTTAGGAACACAAGAAAGCGGTTATAATGGTTTTGAGTATGATGTAACGGCTTACGTAAATTATGGAGGAGAAAATACAATCGTTGTTCGAGTTGATGCTTCGATGGAAGAAGGATGGTTTTATGAAGGCGCAGGGGTTTATAGACACGTTTATTTGCAGAAAACAAATCCGATTCACGTAGTTCAAAACGGGACTTATGTTACTTCAGAAATTACAAATGATAATGCTTCGATTACCGCAGAAGTAAAGCTCGAAAATAAAGGTCATTTTAAAGTAAATGTAGAAATAAATCAAACAATTTTGGATGTTTCAGGAAAACAAGTTGCTATAAATTCTGAAAATGTTAAGGCTCCTGAATTCTACAAAACAAATGCTTATTCGTCAAAATTAAATGTCAAAAATCCGCTTTTATGGGATATTGATTCGCCAAATTTATATCAATTAATTACAGAAATAAAAAGCGAAGGAAAAGTAATTGACAGCTATAAAACCTCTTTCGGAATCAGAACAATAAAATTTGATCCAGAAAATGGTTTTTTTCTTAACGGAAAACCTGTAAAACTGAAAGGAACAAACAACCATCAAGATCACGCCGGAATTGGAACAGCGCTTCCAGATGAAATTCAGTATTACAGAATTGCAAAACTGAAAGAAATGGGTTCCAATGCGTATCGTTGTTCGCATCATCCGCCAACGCCAGAATTGTTGGATGCTTGTGATAAATTAGGAATGCTCGTTATTGATGAAACTCGATTGATGGGAATTAACGATTATCATTTAAATGATTTACAGCGAATGATGGAACGTGACCGTAATCATCCGAGTATTTTCTGCTGGTCGGTTGGAAATGAAGAATGGCAGATTGAAGGCGGAATTACAGGCGAAAGAATTACGAATATCATGCAGGATTTCAGCAAAAGCATTGATCCGACAAGACCCGTAACAGTAGGAATCAGCAGTGGATTTAAAAGCGGAATTTCTAATGTAGTTGAAATTATGGGTTATAATTATTTAGGAAACGGAGATATAGATGCCCACAGAAATCAGTTTAAACAGCAGCCAGGAATGGGAACCGAAGAAGGTTCGACGTTTGCAACACGAGGAATTTATTTTATAGATGATACAAAACATTATCAAAGTGCTTACGATAAAAAGCCTAGACCAACTTTTTACAGTATAGAAGAAGGCTGGAAATTCTATGCTGAAAGGCCTTATTTGGCAGGAATGTTTATCTGGACAGGTTTTGATTATCGTGGCGAACCGACGCCTTATGGTTGGCCGTCTGTAACTTCTTATTTCGGAATGATGGATGTTTGCGGTTTCCCGAAAGACAATGTTTTCTATTTAAAATCTTGGTGGGGAAAAGAGCCAGTTTTGCATTTGCTCCCGCATTGGAATTGGAGCGGAATGGAAGGCAAGCAAATTGATGTTTGGGCTTATTCGAATTGCGATGAAGTAGAGCTTTTTCTAAACAAAAAGAGTTTAGGAAAAAAGAAAATGGAACAAAACGGACATTTAGAATGGAAAGTAAATTACGCTCCAGGAACTTTAGAAGCCATTGGATATAAAAACGGTAAAAAAGTTTTGACTGATGTTCAAAAAACAACTGGAAAATCAGAAAATATCAAATTATCATTAGATAAGGAAAATGTTTTTAAAGGAAATGTTTCTGTCATAACGGTTGAAACGACAGATAAAAATGGTTTGCATGTTCCAACAGTAAATGATGAAATTACGTTCTCTGTAAAAGGTGGAAAAATTTTAGGAGTTGGAAATGGAGATCCAACTTCGTTAGAAAGAGATCAGTTTATTGATAACATAGAGTTGGTTGCTATAAGTAATTTTAAAGAACAAAAAGAAACAAATGCGACTCTGCCTCAGAATTTGCCAAATTATTCTGAAAATGAATGGACAGAAGCTTTTAAAGATCGTGATTATAAAAAACAAGCGCCGTCGTATATTTATAAAGGTGAATTTGATTTGAAAAATAATTCAGCTTCCAATGTGGTGAGTTTCTTTTATAAAAAAATAGGAGTAGAAACTGTAGTTTTTGTGAACGGAAATAAAGTAGAACCAAGTAAAGAAGATGCTCAAAAATATATTTTGAATGCCTCTATTTTAAAAGAAGGAAAAAATACAATTCACATTGCCTCAACTCCTTTGCAAAAAGTAAAAGACTGGGATGTTATGAATACAGATCCAGGAACTATTCAAGTCATAACACCTGCGGAATCTTGGAAGAGAAAGCTTTTTAATGGTTATGCTCAAATCATTATCCAGAAAGATGAAAATGGAAAAGAAGTGGTTTTGTCTGCTTCCGCGAAAGGATTGCTGATAGGAACTTTAGTTGTAAAATAGTTTCACGCAGATTAAAAAAAGATTTAAGCAGATAAATACAGATTATTATTGATCAAAATTAAATCTGCTTAAATCTGTAAAATCTGCGTGAAAATTAACTTTGCGCCTCAGCGACTTTGCGAGCATATCCCTTTAAAAAAATACTTTGCGAACTTTGCAAAAAATCTTTGCGTGCCTTGCGGTTAAATTTCAAACAAAAAATTAACAAAAGAATAATGTTTGATTTTCATAACTTTGCAAAATGAATAATCAAACAGAAACTCAGAATTGCGATTTCACTTCAGATTTGAAGATGAAAGGTTTTAAAGTTTATCCTATAAATGGTGATTTCAGTAAAGTTCCCGTTTACAGTAGAAGAGACTTTTATAAAATTTGCATTAATACCAGCAAAAGCATCATACAATACGCTGACCGCGGAATAGAAACCGACGGAACAATTCTGTTTTTTGGTAATCCGATTATTCCTTATTCTTGGGAAACTGTTTCTGAGAAATACGAAGGCTATGCCTGTGTTTTTACGGAAGAGTTTTTTAAAACCAAAGACAGATCAGAAACACTTCAGGAATCGCCTTTATTCAAAATAGGAGGAACACCAATTTTTACTTTAACCCCTGAACAAAAAGTGTTTATCGATTCATTATTCCGAAAAATGATTGAAGAATATGATACAGATTATGCATTTAAAGACGATTTGATGCGCAGTTACGTTAATTTGATTATTCATGAATCAATGAAAATGCAGCCTTCAGAGAACTTTTTTAAACATAAAAATGCTTCTTCGAGAATTACTTCTTTGTTTTTAGAATTGCTAGAAAGACAATTTCCGATAGAGACTAAAAACCAGCCTTTAGCTTTAAAAACACCTCAGGATTACGCGCAGAGCCTTTCTGTACACGTAAATCATTTAAATCGTTCGGTAAAAGAAATTACAGGAAGACCAACTACGGCACACATTACCGATAGAGTCATCAACGAAGCAAAAGCTTTATTGCAGCATACAGATTGGAGCATTTCTGATATTGGTTATTCGCTTGGATTTGAATATCCGAGTTATTTCAATAATTACTTTAAAAGACTTACAGGAACGGTTCCGAAATCGCTTCGGATGTAAATTGTTTCAATTTCTTAATTTTTTGTTTGAATATTGTTATTTCGGCATTGTAGTATTGTTCTACATTTGCCCTGAAATAAACAACGAATCTTTGTATCAGTTTTTAAATGACTAAATAATACTTCACAAAAGCGATGTCCAGCTTTACTATTTAGTTTTAAAATTTTTGATAGTAGAAAAATATAAATTTTTAAAGTATTGCTAAAAATCAAAATCTCCTTCTAGAAAGAGATTCGCTGTACTGATTATTTCACTGAAATAATAACAACTTTAAAATTAATTATTAACCTAAAAACAACGAAATTATGTCGACACATTTCACTGCTGTAATCGAAGAAGGTAAAATTCCAAATACTTATATGACAGGCGAAGTGTCATATAAAAAGCAGACAAGCGAAATTCACCCCGAAAATACTGTTATCAAAGATATTTCTTTTGAACCCGGAGCAAGAAGTAACTGGCACAGTAACGCAAGTCTGCAATTAATCATTGTAACCGATGGAGTTGGATATTACCAAGAACGAGGCGGGCAAATTAATCTTATCGAAAAAGGAAAAGTAATCACAGTTTTACCAGGTGTAGAGCATTGGTACGGAGCAACTCCGAAAACTAGATATTCTCACATCACAATTGTCACAGAAGTAGACAAAGGTTCTGGAACATGGTTGGACAGTGTTACTGATGAAGAATATTATTCTTTTTAAGGTTCTGAGATACTAAGATACTGAGGCGCTAAGTTTTTTAAGCAGATTTTGCTGATTTATAACAGATTATATTTTTTGATTCGATTAAAATAATCGAAATTTATATAACTGTTTGTGAATCAGTATGAATCAGCCGGATCTCTATTGCGATTTCAGAACGGTTTAAAAACCTGAAACTTGAAACAAAAAAACAATAACAACAAATAAAAAATTATGGAAACAAAAAGTATTAAAGCCTTTGGTACAGAAGCAGCCGAAGCACCATTAAAAACTCTAGATATTACAAGAAGAGAAGTACAAGCACACGACGTAGAAATCGAAATTTTATATTGCGGAATCTGTCACTCAGATTTGCACTCAGCTAGAAATGAATGGCATGGCACTATTTATCCGATTGTTCCGGGACATGAGATTGTAGGTCGAGTGACTAAAGTTGGAGATCACGTAAAAGGTTTTAAAGTTGGTCAATTGGCAGGAGTTGGTTGTATGGTTGATTCTTGTAGAGAGTGCGAACATTGCAAAAATGACTTAGAGCAATTCTGTGATGAAGGAAACATTCAGACTTTTAATTCGCCAGACAAACACTTAGGAGGACAAACTTTTGGAGGATATTCTCAAAGTATTGTAGTTGATGAAAGCTTTGTATTACACATCTCAGATAAATTAGAACTTTCAGCTGTTGCTCCATTATTGTGCGCAGGTATTACAACTTATTCGCCATTAAAACATTGGAAAGTTGGTCCTGGACAGAAAGTTGGAATTGTAGGTATCGGTGGTCTTGGTCACATGGGAATCAAAATAGCGAAAGCTATGGGTGCTCATGTAGTAGTTTTTACAACATCTTTATCTAAAACAGAAGATGCAAAACGTCTTGGAGCAGATGAGGTTGTATTGTCTACAGACGAAGCGCAAATGGCAGCTCATGCTAGAAGTTTAAACTTCATTTTAGATTGCGTTTCTGCAGAACACAGTATCGATTCGTACTTAAATTTATTAAAAGTAGATGGAACTTTAACTTTGGTTGGAGCACCAATGGATCCGCTTCCTGTAACTTCTTTCAGCTTGATTTTAGGAAGAAGAAGCTTCTCAGGATCTCTTATCGGAGGAATTGCTGAAACTCAAGAAATGCTTGATTTCTGTGCAGAACATAATATCACATCAGATGTCGAAGTAATCAGTGTTAATGATGTAAATGATGCCTACGAAAGATTATTAAAAGGAGACGTTAAATATCGTTTTGTAATTGATATGGAGTCTTTAAAATAAGATACTAAGTTGCTAAGGTTCTAAGATGCTAAGTTTTTTCTTTTGCGCTTAGAACCTTAGCATATTTACTAAATAATAAATAAGTGACTGAGATTTAAAGATACGAATAAGAAAACTTAGAATCTTAGCATCTCAGAACCTTAGAAACTTTAAAAAAAATATGCAAACACGTAAACTAGGAAATAGCGGCTTAGAAGTCTCATCATTAGGACTTGGCTGCATGGGAATGAGTTTTGGTTATGGGCCAGCTCATGACAAAAACGAAATGATCAGTTTGTTGCGTTCGGCTTATGAAAAAGGAATTACCTTTTTTGATACAGCAGAATGTTACGGACCATTTTTGAACGAAGAATTATTAGGAGAAGCATTAGCGCCTTTTCGTGATAAAATTGTAATTGCTACTAAATTCGGATTTTTGGAAGGCGATTCTAAAAAAGGATTAGATAGCCGTCCAGAATGGATTAGAAAAAGCGTTGAAGGTTCTTTAAAAAGATTGAACACAGATGTAATCGATTTGTATTATCAGCATCGTGTAGATCCGAATGTGCCAATGGAAGACGTTGCAGGAACTATTAAAGACTTGATTCAAGAAGGAAAAGTAAAACATTTTGGACTTTCAGAAGCTGGTGTAGAAAGCATTCGTCGTGCGCACGCGGTTCAGCCTGTTACTGCACTTCAGAGCGAATATTCGCTTTGGTGGAGAACTCCAGAAGAAGAAATTTTTCCTGTATTAGAAGAATTAGGAATTGGTTTTGTGCCTTTCAGTCCGCTAGGAAGAGGTTTTCTAACAGCTAAAATTGATGAAAACACGCAATTTGACAGTACAGATTTTAGAAATACTTTACCGCGTTTCACACCAGAAGCAAGAAAAGTAAACCAAGCTTTAGTAGATTTATTATCTAAAATTGCTGCTGACAAAGGAGCAACAAATGCACAAGTAGCACTTGCTTGGATTTTGGCTCAAAAACCTTGGATTGCACCAATTCCAGGAACAACAAAATTACATCGCTTAGAAGAAAATCTTAGCGCAGTAGAGTTAAAACTTTCAGCACAAGATCTTGCAGAAATTGAAAACGCAGCTTCAAAAATAACAATTGAAGGATCAAGATATCCAGAACATTTGCAGAAGCAAGCGGGGAAATAATTTTAAAAGGTTCAAAGGAACAAAGATTCAGAGGGACAAAGGCAAAACCTTTGAGCCTTTGTATCTCTGCAACTTTACACCTTAAAAAAAAGAAAACCCCTCAAGCAATTCAACTCTTGAGGGGTTTATTTAGCAAAGATTTGAGGTTCTTAGATTCTCAATTACTTAGAATCTTAGAGGCTCAGAATCTTAGCATTTTATAAAATAAATAATAACCAATTAAATTTATTTTACTTTTTGTCTAGGTTTTGTTTCAGCATTTTAGCGTGTTCTAAATGCGCTGTTAAACCTGCAATATTGTTAGAAGCCCAAGTTCTTACTTCTTGATCGTTAGCATCTTTTGCGGCTTTATCTAGTTTTTTAATTGCTTTTTCGTGACCATCAATCATCATGTCAGCGAATTTTTTATCGAAATCAACTCCAGATTTTTCGTTTAATTTATTGTATTCCTCTTGACCTTCTTCAGTTAGAGAAGTTGGTAGAGTAAAGTTTTTAGCTTTTGCTAAAGCACTTACTTCAGAAGCCGATTTAGTATGCTCGTCAACAAGCATTTTACCAAATTTTTTCACTTCAGGATTGGTACTTTTTGTTTGAGCCAGTTTACCAATTTCGATTTCAGCTAAATTAATTTCGGCTTGATCTACTAAAAATTCAGAATCGTCTTCTTTGCTGTCAATCGAATCAAATTTTGCTTCGTTTGCATCTTCTGCAACTTCTTTTGGGTCTTCCTGTTTGGTTTCGTTTTTACAAGATTGAAGGAATAATATAAGTAGTCCTGCTCCTAAAATGGTTTTTCCGGCTAATAGTAACTTTTTCATGATTTTAATAGTTTAATGTTATAATGTAAAATTATTAAGAAGCTGTAAGAAAAATTTACAGGATTTTTAGGGATTGTTATAGGATTTGGATGCTTTTTATAAATTAGAAATGTATGTTTGTATATAAATTATAACGAGTTAAGGAAAACATCTGATTCATGAAACAAAAAATTACATTCCTATTTCTTCTAGCGACAGCTTTTGTATCAGCCCAAATCAATTATAAAGGTTTTATTGATAAATATCCAATTGAGTTTGTAACCGATATTTATTCAGATGGACAAGGAACAGCGATTTATGCTTATTCTAATTACGATACTCCGATTGTTTTAAATGCCAAGCTTTCGGGCAAAACTTTGGTATTTACAGAAAAAGATAAAAGCGGAAAAGAAACTGCAAAATTGAGGTTCGAAAATTACAATGCAGAAAACGATCAGTTAAAAGGGATTTGGAAAGATTTAAATTCAGGAAAGGAACTTAAAATTAGTTTGACAAAAGAATTTGATTTAAATTCTAATACAGGTGAAGAATGGACGGAAAGAGAAATTCTACAGTCCGTTTCTATGAAGGGAAAGTATATTAAATTGGTTATTTCGAAAGATAACGATGGTTCTTTTGGAGTTTCAGGAATAAAAGTAATTGAAAAAAAGACCGATAAATTAATTCAGAAAATTGACATAGGATCTCCGAATTTGGGATTATTTAATGTAAGTGTTGGAGACTACAATTTTGATGGATTTGAGGAATTTTCTGTTTTCGAATCAAGTTATGCAGGACCAAATACTTCCAGAGTATATTTTCTATACAATCCGCAAACAGGAAAATACTTTGAGAGCAGTTTTACTGGCACTTCATTAGAATTTGACAGCAAAACAAAAAGAATAGTTGAACACAATCAATGTTGCGCAGGTAGAAGCATTGAAAGAACCGAATATAAATTAGTCAATAATAAAATGGTTTTGGTAAAAAAGACATGCTTTGAATATGACCAAAAAACAAAGGACTATAAGAAGCTTAAATGTGATTAGATTTTGTTAAAAAATTAAACCAAATTACGTTTTCCCGTAAGGATTAATTGTGATATAATTTAATATTTGTTCCTGTAAATCAACAACTCAAATCAAATTTATGGGAAACAAAAAAGATAATCCAATTTCGCAAGCTTTATTAGGGGTATTTATAACTGGGTTAGGAATATATTCTTATAACTTGTTTGGCAAATCAGGCGATAATAACGCTTTGTCAGTAGCTTATGAACTTTTGTTTAAATATGCATTATCAGGATTTTTATTTATAATTGGAATAAAAACGATTTTTGTTGGTATTAAAAGAACAATTGCTCAGGATGAAGAAGATGAGTTTGAATATGAAGAACCCATTACTAATATTAAAAGCATTGATAATGAAGTAAAAACAGAATCGGAAAATATTACTTTTGATATACAAAAAGATGAGTTTGGAGTGAAGAAAACCTATAACTTTAAAAAAGATGTTATAGGTAGTACAATTCGAACAGAGAGAATTATTAAAACTAGTTATTCTGATTATGTTTGTGACGTAAAAAATAAAAAATTGTATTTTGAAACTCTTATTCTCTTGATGAAATTTATTCAATTAAATGATAGAAGTGTCGATATAACGAAAAATAGATTTTATGTTTTAGCCCTAGAACATGCTAGTGAAGTAGAGGATATGGATGCAGTTGAGTTAGAAAAAAGGATCATGGAAAATATTATAAATTGCGAAATAGAATTTAACGATTTTGAGAATAAATATCTACTTTCAAATAGCCTTGATATTCTAAAAGGAAAATTTGCAATAAGCCCAGTAATAACCAATTTATATTTTAAATTATTTAGTGTATTAAAGATACCTGTTCAAAATGATGAACATTTTTTTTACAGTTTATTGAATTAGATTATTTAAAATAAATGAATTTAGAAAAATCCCAACTCCAAAAGAGTTGGGATTTTTTTTTTGCAAATATTCCACAACTCTCATTTTACATTTTACCTTTCAGAATTCCCATCTCAAAAATTTGAAAATTCTGACCAAAATTCTATAACAAAATCGCCTTACTTTTTGAGGAACTTTGACTTATGAGATTTTTAGAATTTTAATCCTATAAAAATAAAAGCCATGCCAGATCCAAGAATTAAGAATGAAGCGCAATATGAAGCATTGGTAAAAAAAGGATACAGCAAAGAAAAATCAGCTCGTATCGCTAATACTCCAGATGCTGGAAAGAAAGGTGGAAAAGCAAAGCCTTATGACGAATGGACGAAAGAGGAGCTTCTAAAACAAGCCAGTAAAGTAGGGATAAAAGGAAGATCTTATATGAATAAAAAAGACCTAATCGAATCTTTAAGAAATAACTAAAATTTAAAATAATATATTCTTGTGATAAAAATTTAAATACCATGAACGCGGCGAGAAAAGAGAATTTAATGAATCAGCTGATTAAAGAGCCACATTTAGTAATCGAAAAACTAGACTTAGAATACATTAATGACAATCAGTTGACAATTGTACGCTGCCGCGAAGGAGAGAATTTCGTTTATAAAAAGAAAGGGAAAGAGGTAAAGAGCAAAAACGAAATTAAACGAATTAATAGTTTGGTTCTTCCGCCTGCATGGGAAAATGTTCGAATCACAGATATTACAAATGGTCATTTACAAGCCGTTGGAACAGATCTTAAAAATAGAAAACAATATCGTTATCATCCGAGATGGAATTTGATTCGAAACCAAACTAAGTTTTACAAAATTGCTGAGTTTGGGGCGAAACTTCCAGCGATTAGAAAACAAGTCGATTTGGATTTGGAAAAGAAAGAATGGTCGAAGGAAAAAGTTACGGCTTTGGTAATTCGGTTGATGGAAGAAACGCATATTCGAATTGGAAATGAAAAATATGCCAAAGACAACAAATCGTACGGACTTTCGACTTTAAGAAAACGACATATCAATATCAATAAAAATTCGCTTCGATTTGAATTTATTGGTAAAAAAGGAAAACAGCACACGATTACAACTCGAAACAAACAGTTGGTAAAATTGGTAAGCCGTTGCGAAGAAATTCCAGGCTACGAAGTTTTTAAATATTACGATAAAAACGGCGAAAGAAAAGTTTTAGACAGTCATGCTGTAAACGAATATCTGCACAATATTTCGGGCGAATATTTTAGCGCGAAAGATTTCAGAACGTGGGCAGCATCGATTATTTTCTTTGAAAGTTTAATGGAAATGGGAATTACGTCAGAAGAAAAAGAAATCAAACAGAACATTATCACAGCTTTTGATTTAACAGCTGAAGCACTCGGAAACACGAGAAAAGTTTGTAAAGATTATTACGTTCATCCGCTTTTGATTTCGACTTACGAAGATGGTTCTATTCAGAAATATTTTGCTTTGGCTCAAAAAAGCCAAAGCACAAGAAAATATTTTACAAAATCAGAAATAGCGTTTTCAGAATTGATTCAGAATTATGAAATCAATTTAGAAACACCTTGCACATAAAAGAGTTACTGCATCTCTCCAAAAGCTTAAAATTTACATACAAACAGAATCAAAAATCAGTATTAACTAAAAAACTATTATTATGTTACGTTGGACAGTCACTTTTATTATTCTAGCCATTGTGGCAGGAATATTTGGTTTCGGTGGAATCGCCGCTGGAGCTGCAAGTATCGCTAAAATTTTATTCTTTATATTTTTAGTTCTATTCGTTATTTCGTTAATCAGCGGAAGAACGAGAGTATAAGAAGAATAGATATAGAACAATTTAAAACGGCACATTCCTTTGAAAATGTGTCGTTTTGTGGTTTTAATAAATAAAAACAGCCAGTCATGAAAACAAAGAGCGGCGCTTATCAAGATGTTTATATAAAGAGAGAAGATGCTATGGTAAGCCTAAAAGATGATGTGACAGATTTTTGCGAAAAATACATAAAGCCAGTTCATCCTAAAGATTGGGATTGGTCGGTTCGTGATTTTGAAAATCCTGAAAATGACCCAACAATTGCAGAAGCAAGAGCTATTGCAAATGTTGTTTTCAAGGATTTAAATGATAAAAAACATACAGATGTTGATCTTTCGACGATGAATAATGTGCATGCAATAAAAGCGTATTTAGATCCAAAAAGTAAATATGAAGCTTTTAATATGGAAGAATTTGCTTTTGCTTTAAAAGTGGAATTGGAACACGGAAGAGTAAAAGATGTAAATGTGACCAATAATCATCCTTTTTTAACCGCTATGATTGCACTCGCGCACATGACAGAAAGTTTGACTTATTATAAAAGGCTGAAAGTAATGGAAGCAGAGGGCGAAATCTATGAAATTGTCCGAAAATTGGAAACATCACCAGTCGGAAAAGAAAAATGGTATATAGAATTGGGCAAAGCCGAACAGGAACTCAACGAAGCCAGAGCAGGATTAGCAGAACGCCTGGCGCGTATGGACGATATTCCAGTATTGAAAATTATTGGAGATTAAGTAGTTAAATTTTAAACTCAAAAAAACCGTTAAGCAATTAACGGTTTTTTCTTTTTCTTAGAATAAAATATTAAAATCGGCGAGGATCATTTTCTGGATATTCTTCATCATCGTTATCTTCCTGAACATCATCTTCGATATATTCATTTTCGTCTTCGTCAATATCTTCTTCTACATAATCGTCTTCATCATCTTCGTCGTCATCAATGTCTTCTAAAGCATCTTCGGTTTCGTTAAAATCATATTCATCTTCTTTTAGATCTGAAGGATTGTCGAATTCGTCATTTTCTTCGACATAATTATCATCTTCTAGTTCGACTTCATAAATATCATCGTTATTGTCTTCGAGGTCTCGATCATTATGAAAATCATCATTTAAATCGTCTAAATCATCATCACTTACAAAATCTTCCTGATCAGGATTTGGCTTATTCGGATTGTAGCCATTTCGTACCGTATAACCTCTTTCTGCAATTTCGCGGATATCGTTATCTGATTTTTTGATATCAGCGTTGAGATCTTTACCCAGATTTCTGTCGCTTGAGATATGCTCATTCAAATCTCTATTCGTTCTGTTTTTATTGTTGATAGTGTCCATAACATCTAGTTTTTATAATTAGTACTTACAAAGCTACCATGAAAAGAAAGGAATGTATTACAGAATTATTAAGTCTAATTGTGTAATTAACAGGTGCTTAGAATAGAATTTTAATCTAAAATCTTATAACCCCTTAGAAAACGCAGGCAGTAATTTTATAATCCTATTAATTATAAAAATTATTGCCATGAAAACTACTGATAGTAAAACTACAAAAGAAACAACGCCAAGAGGAGTTACAAAGCCAAAGTCAAACGCTGCATCTGGATTGACGGAATTATTTGAAGAAGGTCTAAAAGACATTTATTGGGCAGAAAAAGCATTGACAAAAGCTTTGCCTACAATGGTTAAAAATGCTTCTTCTGTTGAATTGAAAGATGCAATTGACAACCATTTAACCGAAACCGAAGAACAAATTACTCGTTTGGAAGAAGTATTTAAAATTATTGGTAAAAAAGCCACAGCCAAAAAATGCGATGCCATGGAAGGTCTGATTGAAGAAGCCAAAGGAATGTTGGAAGAAACAGAAATTGGAGTAGTGCGCGACGCAGGAATTATTGCTGCAAGTCAGAAAATTGAGCATTACGAAATAGCAACTTATGGTACTCTAAGACAATTTGCAGAAACGCTCGGTTTGCCAGAGGCCGCTACTTTGTTGGAGCAAACGCTCGATGAAGAAAAAGGTGCTGATAAAACGCTTACAGAAGTCGCTGTAAATGCAATAAATCTAGAAGCTGCTGAAATTGAATAAAGCATAAAGAAAGGAGTGAAGGTGCAGTTTTCGAACTGCACTTTTAGTTTTATAAAAATATAGTATATGCCTGAAGGTCCGTCCATATTGATCTTAAAAGAAGAAGTTTTGCAATTTACTGGACAGAAAATAATTTCTGTTTCCGGAAATACTGATGTTGATATTTCTCGTCTGAAAGACAAAAAGATTCTTGTTTTTAAAACTTGGGGAAAACATTTTTTGATCTGTTTCGATTCTTTTACAGTAAAAATTCACATGCTGATGTTTGGAACTTATCGAATCAATGAGCGTAAAGAATCTAAGCCCAGACTGAGTTTGGTTTTTGAAAATGGAGAACTTAATTTTTATACCTGTTCAGTTAAAATTCTAGAAGGTGACATTAATTCTTATTACGATTGGAGTGTTGATGTTATGAATGAAAATTGGGATCCGAAGAAAGCGCAAATTAGCATAGAAAAATTGCCTGAAAAGATGATTTGTGATGTGATTTTAGATCAAGATATTTTCTCTGGAGTTGGAAACATTATAAAAAACGAAGTGTTGTACCGCTGTTATGTTCATCCAGAATCGATTGTAGAAAAAATTCCGCCTCATGTAAAAAATCAGATCATTGGTGAATGCTCAACTTACAGCTTCGAATTTTTATATTGGAAGAAAAAATTTGAACTCAAACAACATTGGGAGGCCTATACCAAAAGTGTCTGTTTAAGATGTAATCTTCCATTTGAGAAAAAACAGACTGGAGAACGAAAACGCAGAAGCTTTTTCTGCACTAACTGCCAACAATTATATATATGAAAAACCAAGTAAAAATAGGTTGTTCCAGCTTTTACAACAGTTTTTGGAAGACTGTTTTTTATCCTCAAAATCTTCCTTCCAAAAAATGGTTTGATTTTTATTGCCAGCATTTTGATACTTATGAGTTTAACGGTAGTTTTTATAAATTTCCGACCATTCGTATTTTTCAAAATTGGTACAATAAAACGCCCGAATCTTTTTTATTTTCGATCAAAGTGCCGAAAGAAATTACACATGTCAAAAAACTGATAGATTGCGAAAGCCGTTTAAATGACTTTTATAATGTTTGTAAAGAAGGAATGAAAGAGAAACTCGCCGCGATACTCTTCCAATTTCCGCCAAGCTATGATTTTAGCAAAGAAAAATTAGGAGCGATAATAGGAATCTTGAATTATGATTTTAAAAATGTAGTCGAATTTCGTCACGAAAGCTGGTGGAATGATGAGGTTTGGAATGCATTTAAAGCAAATAATATTACGTTTTGCAGTGTAAGTCATCCCAATCTTCCTCAGACTATTTTCAAAGATTTTCCAATATTTTACATGCGTTTCCATGGAGTTCCGAAATTATTTCATTCCAGTTATTCTACAGAAGAATTACAGCATGTAAACCGTCAGATTCATACCAAAAAAGGATTTATCTATTTTAATAATACAGCAAGTGAAGCAGGTATTTTGAATGCTTTAGAATTAAAAAGAATGGCTGTTTAAAGTTTTCTTAACCGCAAAGACGCAAAGGTTGCGCAAAGTTCGCCAAGTTTTTGGTTTTGCCACAGATTAAAAAGATTAAAAAAAATCTATTTTAAATCTGCCTAAATCTGTTAGATCTGCGTGAAATAAAATTACGCAACAGCAAAAAAATAACCGCAAAGGTCAAAAATTTAACGCAAAGCAAGAAAGATAAATCTTAGCGAACTTTGCGCAACCTTTGCGTCTTTGCGGTTAAAATAAACAGTTAAGAAAACTACAATTTCAAACTTCCTTCAATTCCGTCATCCATTGTTTTTCCTGTTATTAGCGCTGCTGTCATTTTAGCAATAGCAACCATTTTTCCGTTTTTGTTATTCCAATAATAACCATCTTCAGGAGTAAATTTAATAACACTCAAATTCGGATCATCTACGCCGCCTGGCATCCAGATTTTAACTGCAGGATTCCATAATTTTTCAATCGTTTCTCGATCATACGAAATACTTGCCGTTCCGTGAAGCGTTAAAAACTTATCATGCGGTTCAGAAAAGAAAATTTCGACCATCGGATTCAAAGTTATTTCAGCATTCTGACCACTATTTCTGTCAGAAAGAAACCAAAGCTGTCCTAAATCATCAATTTCCTGAACAGACATTGGTCGAGATTGAATTCTGTATTCGTTATACGTACAAAACATGCACGTTTTTATGTGTGCAGCAAGATCTTTTATTTTATCTACTGCAAATTCATCTGTAAGGTCTTTATGATCGCCCATAACATTATATTTTTAAGTTAGATTTTATAATTAATAGCTTGACAAATAACATTTTAATTTGCTTTGAAATAGCTAAAAGTAAAGTTGGCTCTTTTTAGCCTTTTTTAGATTATATAATTAAACTTATAAATTATGAGATTTCAATTCGTTGCATTTTTGTAAGAAAATAGTTTAAAATCTGTTTGTTACATAAAATTACATTACATTTGGGAGATTATAATTCTAAGCCCAGAGATACAATGACAGATTTTACAATATTCTATACCGATGATGATGAAGATGATTTATGTATTTTTGCAGATGCTGTAGAATCTATACCTCAAAACATTAAACTTCAAACTTATTCTGGCGGACAGAATTTCTTAAATGCAATTTTCGAACCGCCTGTTACGCCTTACGTAGTTTTTTTAGACTTAAATATGCCTGGAAAAAATGGATTTGATGTTCTAGAAGAACTTCGAAATTCAGATTACAAAAAAGATATTCCAGTTGTGATTTACTCAACTTCAAGCGAACCTAGTATTATTGAAAAATGCCGTAATCTTGGAGCTAATTGCTTTATTACGAAGCCAGTTCTAATGAACGACATTATAAAAGCAATAGAGCACGCAATACAAATTGATTGGAAAAAATTCATTCCCAACCAATCAAATTTTGTGCTTAAATATTGAGATCGGATAAATCTGGAATGTAAATATTAAAAGTAGAACCTTTGTCTTTTTCGCTAGAAACCGTGATGAAACCTTTATGATTTTCAACGATTTTTTTCACAATGGCAAGACCAATTCCGGTTCCTTTGTACTCGCTTTCGGTATTTAAGCGCTGAAAAACTTCAAAGATTTTTTCTTTATAAATCAATTCAAAACCAATTCCGTTATCTTCTACTTGAAGATGATGGTAAATTTTGTCTTTAAATTCAGCATTAGGAAGTGATTTTCCGTCAACTTGTGTAACCGAAATTTTTACTTTTGGAGGAACGCCAGGATGAGAAAACTTCAAAGCGTTTTCAACCAAATTATGAAGCATTTGTCTGAACTGAAACTGAATAAGCGTAGCTTCTCCTAAATCGTGATATTCTACAACAGCATTTTTTTCTTCAATTCGATCAGAAAAATCACTGATTACTTCCTCTGCAATTTCATCTACTTTTACAGTTGTAAAAACGCGATCGGCAGAGTTGGCGCGGGAATAAGTCAATAAATCCTGAATTAAATTCTGCATTTTCTTCGCCGAAAATTCAATTCTGGTTAAATAAGATTTGGCATTCGCTGAAATATTCTGCTCATCCAAATCGGCTAATCGGCTGGCAAAAGTCTGGATTTTTCGAAGCGGTTCCTGCAAATCATGACTTGAGATATAAGCAAACGACTGCAATTCGATATTCATATTAACCAAATCTCTGTTTTTGAGTTCCAGTTGCGTTGTACGTTCTATAATTTGATCTTCCAATTGATTGGTGAAATTCTTCTGTTCTTCAATATCGGTGCTGGTTCCAACCCACATTTGAACCTGTCCAGATTCGTCCAATTGCGCAATCGCACGGCTGAGCTGCCATCTGTATTCGCCGTCATAACGTTTGAAACGGTGAATGAAAAGAAAATCTTTTCCTGTTTTTACAGATTCCATCCAAAGTTTTACGTTTTCCTCGCGATCATCTGGATGTACAATTTGCAACCAGCCGTTTTTCTCGATTTCTTCTTTAGACAATCCAGAATAAGTGTAAACTGTTTCATTAAAATAATTCAGATTTCCTAAAATATCGCTCGTCCAGATAAGCTGAGGCATAGAATCGGCGAGGAGTCTGAATTTTTTTTCGTTCTTCATCAAAACATGTTGAATCTCTTTTTCGATTGTAAAATCCATTACAGTTCCCAACATTTTCGTTGGTTCTTTATTTTCATCAAAAAAGATTTTGCCATGAACTTTAATCCATGCAATCGAATTGTCTAATTTTAAAATTCGAGCTTCATATTTATAAATTCCAGTTTTTAATGCTTTCGCGAAAGCGTCTAAAACAATATGCTCATCTTCTGGAAGTATACGGTTGCGAATATCCTGATGCACAATTTTTTTGTTTTTTTCGAAACCGAAAATGTCAAGAATAGTATCGCTGTAGATCAATTTTTTGGTTGTAAGATTTAAATCCCACATCGCAATTTCGGCGATTTCGGCGGCTAAACGTGCTCTTGCTTCGGCGGTTTCTAGTTTTTTTCGAGCTTTAACTTTAGAAGTAACATCATTTACAGTACACATAATACCTGAAATCTGTCCGTTTTTTTCGTAGAGCGGAGTATATTCGTAGTCAAGATAGAATTTTCTCAATTTGTCTTTAATATCAACATATGCAATCGCTTCATTTTCACGAATTGTTCTTCCTGTCGCTAAAATATCATGCAATAATTCTGGATATTTTTGATTTTCCAACTCTGGAAAAACTTTCAATAAAGGTATTCCAATACAATCTTTTTCTTCTTTTTGCCAAATATTATGCATCATGCTTTTATTGGCCATTTCGATTGTCAAATCCTTGCCTCTAAAAATCGCCATTGCAATTGGAGAATCCATTACAATATGTCGAAAAGCTTTTTCGCTTTCCGCTAAAAGATATCTGGCTTTTACTTCTTGGGTCACTTCGTACGCAACAACAATAACTCCAGTAATCTTATTTTCTTCGTTTAAAGGATAAAAAACGAGATTGAAATAAGCCAATTCTTGTTTGTTGTAACGATTTAAGGTTACAGCAAATTCATCTGCATAATAAGGTTCTCCGGTTTCGTAAACATTTTTTAAAATAGGATATGCCGTTTCTTTCGTTTCGGGAACAGAATCAAAAATAGATTTATTTAAAATTGAGTTTTCTTCTTTATCAATGATATGAAGATAAGTCGCATTGGCCATTTCGACAATTAGATCGGCTCCTTTTAAAACACAAATTCCGAGTGGCAATTGTTTGACCGTATTTCTAAAACGTCTTTCGCTTTCTTCTAGTTTTTTTCGAGTAATTACTTGATTGGTAGTTTCATTGCAAATGACTAAAACACCATTTGTTTTTCCGTTTTCATCATTTACAGGACTGTAGCTAAATGTCCAGTAAACGTCTTCCATTTTTCCATTTCTATAGATCGGCAAAAATTGGTCTTCGTGCCAAGTGGCCTCGCCTTCATGAAGCACTTGATCAATTAAAGGTTTGATAAAATCCCAGATTTCAGGCCAGTAATCAGCTCCTTTTTGACCTAGGATGGAAGGGTGTTTTCCATTATTTCCTAAACTTGGGCGATAGGCGTCATTATAAAAACAAATATGATCTGGTCCCCAAAATAAAAACATTGGGAATTTAGAGTTTAGAAGAATTCCCAAAGTGGTACGAAGACTTTGAGGCCATGATTCTACAGGTCCAACTGCTGTTTTGCTCCAATCTTTGGCACGGGTAAGTGTACCCATTTCTCCTCCATTTGCCAAAAAATCATAATTGTTGTTATTCATTAAAATCTTATTTTTTTGTCTTGCTAATAAGCTAATTTCTCTTACTATTAAAGTTAGTAATTCTTGTTTTGAATTAAGCTTTATTAAAATTAATAAAAAATAAATATTCGCAGAAATGCGATTTTTGAATGAGGCAAGATTAAAATCGTTAGAGTTAATTTTATCTTTTTTCTATGCGGAAATTTGAATAACAGTTAAAAATAAAAAGCAATGAAAAGGGAAGATTCAAAACACGAAACCGATAATATAAAGAGATATCAGGAAGAAGGATATACAGTAAATTATTTATTCGAAAACGATAATCTGATAGACTCAGAAAGTAAAGTAGCGTATAAACCAGAAGATATATTTATTGTAGCGCACCATCGTTATGAAGGTATGAGTGATCCCGATGATATGTCGATTTTGTACATTATAGAAACTAAAGACGGCGGAAAAGGAACTCATTTGTTAGGATATGGTCCAACGGCAGATTTGGAAGAAGCCGAATTTTTTAAAGATATTCCGAAAGACAATTATTCCAAAAATGCAGACATAAACGAACTAACATAAAAGAATAAAAATAGATTGGTATTTTTATTTTGCTGATGAGCAGTTGTTTCAAATTTATTTGAGGCAGCTGCTTTTTTTTGAAGGTTCAAAGGTTCTGAGAGGCAAAGGTTCAAAGGTTTCATTTCTATGTTTAAAAACTTTGTTCCTCTGAACCTTTGAACCTTTGTCCCTTCAAAATAAAAATTATGAAATATCTCACCAAAATTGTATAAAGTTTTGACTGACAATATGAACGAAATTTGGGTTATAGAAATAAGTTAACAACCAGGGTTAGTTTTTATAAGTAAATAAAGTACTGACCGTTTTGATAAACCAAACTGTACGATGAAAAAACTTTACTTAAATACTGGAAGCTTTGATGCTGTTTTTAATAATCTAAAAGAGAGTTTTGGCGGAAACTTAAAAGTCAGTGCCAATGAATACAAATTGACAATTAAGTCAAAATGGGCAAAAGGAAGCATTTCTGGCGTTCGTTTTGAAAAAGAAATGACTTACTTGAATTTTGATTTGACTTTCAATCAAGAGATTAGTTTAAGTATCGAATCGAATCCGTTTGCGCCTGTGTTTTTTGCTTATTGCGAGAAAGGAAATGTTTTGCATAGTTTTGGTGCCGATGGGGCTACTCATTGTCTTAAAAAACAGCAGTCGGGTATTATGAGTAATTCTTCTACGATTAATAGTGTATTGTATTTTCAAGGCCACCAGCAAATTCAATTCTCCATAATTGGAATGCCAACAACAATTGAAAATGAGGAAACTGAGTTTGTTTCTCAAGTAAAAAAAATATTTACGAGCAATTCTGGAAATTACATTTATATAGGAGATGAAAATCATAAAATTGAAGAGAAATTTCAGGAGCTTAAAAGAATTCCAAATCAAGGAGCACTTCGTTATGTGTTAATGAAAAGCATTCTTCGTGAAGTTTTAGAACTAGAGATAGCGCAACATAGTTATAATTATTTTACTTCGTTTGAGCCTATTTTGAACTTTGCAGTAAAACAATTAAGCGAGATCAAAAAGCTATCTCATATGAAATTAACCGCAATTACAGCACCAGTACAGTTTTTAAAACGAAACTTACAACCTCGAAAATACCAATTGGAATTAAAAACATACGACCAAAAATTAGCTAGCTAGTAAGCATACCATATTCTTCACCTTCAAAAAAACAGCTTCAATCGAGCTGTTTTTTTCTTTTTATGACTTTATTCTTTTTCGTAGTAAATAATGAAATAAACCATAATCAGATTTAAAACTAAAGAAATGCTATTGGTTAGAATAATCGGAAGATCTTTTTTTAGAATTCCATAAACAATCCACATCGCGATTCCGAACGTTAAAATACTGAACATTCGAAGCGAAATTTCTTTTACTTTCTTGGTTTTCCAAACCTTTAAAATTTGCGGAATCGTAGATAATGTAATGCACGCTCCAGCGAAAAGTCCGATGATGTCTATGAAATTCATTTTTTTTGTTTTTAAGGTTCAAAGGTTGAAAGGGACAGAGGGACAAAGTTTTTTAAGATTCGTGTTTGTCATTCCGTCGTCCCTCGGAATGACAAACTTGATGCTTAAAAAATAAGCTCAAAGTAAAAAACTTTGAACCTTTGTTACTTTGCAACTTTGAACCTTTAGATTAGCCCACCAACTCCCCGCCATTAATATGAATAAATTGCCCAGTAATATAACTGCTATCTTCAGAAGCCAGAAAAACATAAGCAGGTGCTACTTCTGAAGGCTGTCCGGCTCTTTCCATCGGATTGTCTTTTCCGAATTCAGATAATTTATCAAAACTTGCTACGATTAAAGGAGTCCAAATAGGACCAGGAGCAACGCCGTTTACCCGAATTTTCTTTTTAGCCAACATGGTTGAAAGCGAACGAGTAAAACTCACAATTGCGCCTTTTGTACTCGCGTAATCGGCCAAATGTTCGCTTCCGCGAAAGGCAGTTACAGAAGTCGTATTGATGATCGCATCGCCTTCTTTTAAGAACTGAAGCGCGGCTTTAGTAACATAAAAAAACGGATAAATATTGGTTTCAAAAGTCTTATGAAGTTGAGCGTTTGTTATCTTCTCAAAATCATTTTGCGGAAATTGTATAGCAGCATTATTCACCAAAATATTGATGTTTTTAAAAGTCGTTTGGCATTTTTTTATCGCTGCACGACAAAACTTCTCATCCTTCAAATCACCGCTTATCAAGAGACATTGCTGACCTTCTTTTTCAATCATTGCTTTAGTTTCTAGAGCGTCTTTATCTTCTTTCAAATAAACAATAGCAATATTGGCGCCTTCTCTCGCAAAATGCACGGCAACACTTCGTCCAATACCGCTGTCGCCTCCAGTAATAAAAGCTGTTTTTCCTAACAATTTACCGCTTCCAACATAATTCTCTCGAATGATTTCGGGTTCAGGCGTCATCATATGTTCATTTCCGGGAAGATTTTGTTTTTGTTCAGGGAATGTTGGTTTCTTTTTCATGATTCTCTCTCTTTTAAACTTTTGTATGCTAATTAAAATTAGCTGATAACTAAAATTTTACTTGTCTTGAAAGAAATTTTGTTTGCCTCAATCAAAAGAAAAAACAGAATTGTGTATGAAAATACATTCATTTGGCAAAAAGGTTGAAATAATAAGAAATATCTAATAAGCTAACAATCATACATTACATCAAATCTGATGACAAAAGATGGGAATTTTGTAACTATTTACGGTTTAAATAAAAAACCTCCCCGTTAATTTTTTTATACATTTGAGAATTTCCGCGCCATTTTTTAACAGCTCATTTTGCAATTCATTAAAAAAAATAGGAAAATTTTTATGTTTTATTTTAAAGTAATTATTTTGATTTACAACCGATTTAGCTTCCCGACATGGTATTAATTGTAGACGATATAAGAGCGAATATTATTGCTCTGAAGAAAACATTGGAACTGCATAATATCGATGTTGATAGTGCCGAATCTGGAGAAGAAGCTTTAAAAAAGATTTTAAAAACAGATTATTGTTTGATAATCATGGACGTTCAAATGCCTGGACTTGATGGCTTTGAAGTGGTAAAAATCCTTTCTGGAAATATACGTACAAAAGATATTCCTGTCATTTTCCTTTCGGCTCTTAATACCGAGAAAAAATACATCTTCAAAGGTTACGAAACTGGCGCCGTCGAATACATTACAAAGCCCGTAGATAGCGATTTACTGATACTAAAAGTAAAAACCTTCATTAAAATCTACGAACAGCAAAACGAACTTAAAGCGATTAAAGACCTGCTTTCTAAAGAAATAAAAATTAGAAAAGAAGCTCAGGACAATCTAGAAATCAAAATTGCAGAAAGAACAAAAGAGTTGGTTCAAAAAAATGAAGAACTCGAACTTCGGAATCACGAATTACAACAGTTTTCTTGGGTTGTATCCCACGATTTAAATGAGCCGATTAGAAAAATTCAAATCTTTATCAAAATTATAAAAGACCTTTACTTAAAAGCAGACGACAAAGCAGTTGATTATGTTGACCGAACGATAAAATCGGCAGAAAGAATGCAGACTTTAATTACCGATCTTTTGGCTTATTCAAGACTTTCTGCTCAAGTAAAACCTGAAAAAACCGATTTAAATGTGGTTTTGCAAGAAGTATTGGGCGATTTTGATTATTTGATCGAACGCAAAAACGCTACGATTAAAACCAACGAACTTCCAACGATTGACAGTATTCCGAGTCAAATGCGTCAGGTTTTTCAAAATCTGATCGGGAACGCTTTGAAATTCTCTGGAAATGAAGATAAGCCAGTAATAGAAATTACTTCTGAAATTATTTTAGACAAAGCAATCGATAGTCCGACTTCTCCAGAAGGAAAATTCTGCAGGATTATGGTAAAAGATAACGGAATTGGTTTTGACGAAATTTACTTAGACCGTATTTTCATTATTTTCCAAAGTTTAAATGACCGACAGTCTTATGAAGGAACAGGAATTGGACTGGCAATTGCCAAAAAAATTATAGAAAAACATAACGGATTAATCACTGCTAAAAGTAAACAAGGCGAGGGGGCAAGCTTTATTATTGTGCTTCCGCTGAAATACGAATTAAAATAATTAAGAAAATATATGAACGGTAATTTTAAAAGAAATTTATTAATTAGTTCGCTAGTTTCACTTTTTGTACTTACAATTAGTTCCGTTGCTTCGTTTGTAAGTATTAAAAGTCTCTTAAGCAGCAACTTTTGGGTAAATCATACTCAAGATGTAATTTACAACTTGAATGAAGGTTCGTCAATTATTACCGAAGCTCAAACAAGTATGAGAGGCTATTTGCTAACTGGCGACGAGCAGTTTGTAGAACGTTTTAATGATGCTGAAAGAAGATCAAATAATTATTTTGAAAAGTTGGATGAGCTCACATCCGATAATCCTTCGCAGACAAAATTATTGGAAGAATTACGTGTTAAACGCTCAGGTTTCTTTAAATATTTAAACAATCAGATTGTAAAAAAACGTTTAAGCAAAGAAACGCTGATTTTTAATTTGAATGAAGGCAGAAACATGATGAACGAAATGCGAGCGATCATCAAAAAAGTTGAAAATACAGAACAAAAGCTTTTGGATGAACGTAACTCAAATTCAGAACGTTATGGTAATTATAGTTTAGCTTTAATTGTTGTTGCTTTCTTTATTGCTTTTCTTATTTCTATTGTTTTCCTAATCAGAATTCTGAAAGATTACAACGAAAGAACTTTGTTGCAGCAGGAATTAATTAAAAAAGATAAAGAAACAGCTGATAGACTTCAAGTTATTGGTGGAATTGCAACTCAAATTTCTAAAGGAAATTACGATGTTCAAATCGATGACAGAAAAGCTGATACATTGGGCGCACTTGGATCTTCGATTCATGAAATGAAAGATTCGTTAAAAACTTCTTTCGAATTATTATCTCAAAAAGAATGGCTTCAATCGGGAGTTGCAGCTTTGAATGATAGAATGTTGGGCGAAAAAACGATGCAGAAATTATCTAAAGATGTTATCGAATTTTTGTGCCAATATACCAATAGCAGTGCGGGAGTTTTGTATGTTGTAGATGGCGAAGAAATGACCATTTCTGGCGGTTACAGCTATATTCCAAGCAAGAACAGAGAAAGAATTAGAAAAGGCGAGGGCTTGATTGGTCAGGCAATTGTTTCTGGAAAAATGTTAGAATTAAAAGCACTTTCGCCAGACGATATTCAAATTAATTACGCTTTAGGCGAAATAAAACCAACTCATATTGTGGCGCTTCCGCTAATGGATTTTAAAGTGGAAGGAGCAATCGAGTTGGCTAGCATTTACGGCTTCTCGGTATTGCAATTGGAGTTTTTAAACTTGGTTGCGAATAATATTGGAATTGCGCTGA
The DNA here is from genome assembly GCF_042436695.1 of Flavobacterium sp. HJSW_4. Lineage (NCBI taxonomy): Bacteria > Pseudomonadati > Bacteroidota > Flavobacteriia > Flavobacteriales > Flavobacteriaceae > Flavobacterium > Flavobacterium sp. HJSW_4. The sequence goes on along the minus strand of NZ_JBHNPP010000004.1, from coordinate 120,618 downwards.
AAGCGACTCAAAACCGTAAACGTGTTTTAGAACTTCTTGAAGAAACAAAATCACAAGCAGAAGAATTGCAGATTCAGCACAGTGAATTGGAAGCGATAAACGCAGAATTAGAAGCGCAAACCGAAAAATTGCAAGCTTCAGAAGAAGAACTTCGCGTACAGCAAGAAGAGTTGGAACAAACGAACGAAGAGCTTTCAGAAAGAAGTGTTTTATTGGAAGAAAAAAATACAGAAATTCAGAAAAAATCAGAAGCTTTAGAATTGACAACTCGTTACAAATCAGAGTTTTTGGCAAATATGTCGCATGAGTTGAGAACGCCTTTGAACTCGATTTTATTATTGAGCCGTCTGCTTTCTGAAAATAACAATCAAACGATGAACAATGAAGAAATTGAATTTGCAAAAGTAATTCAGAGTTCAGGAAACAGTTTGTTGGGATTAATTGATGAAATTTTGGATTTATCTAAAATTGAAGCAGGTAAAATGGATTTGGAGTTCTTGGATGTTTCGACAAAAGAAATCACAGATACGCTTTATAATTTATTCCATATCGTTGCTAAAGAGAAGAATATCAACTTTGAAATCATTGCGAAAGAAGCGCCAATCGTTATTAAAACAGATAAAATGCGTTTGGAGCAAATCTTGAAAAACCTGATTTCAAACGCGATTAAATTTACAGAAAAAGGAACCGTTAGCCTTGAAATTAAAGTTAGCGATGACAACGATAAAATAATCTGTTTCATTGTAAAAGATACCGGAATCGGAATTCCGTTAGAAAAACAACCGTTAATTTTTGAAGCTTTCCAACAAGCAGACGGTTCAACTAAACGCAAATATGGAGGAACTGGTTTAGGATTATCAATTAGCCGTGAATTGGCAAAATTGCTTCGAGGAGAAATTGTATTGCATAGTAAAGTAAATGAAGGAAGTTCGTTTACGCTTTGCCTTCCAGTTTTAGGAATCGCAGTAAACAAAATTTCGGTTAATAGAATAGAGGAAGAAGAAGTTTTTGAAGAAGTTATTGAAAACGGAGATAACAAACCAAAATACATCAGCGATGTTGTTCCGGCTGAAATTGAAGACGACAGAGATTCGATTGAAGAAGGCGATAAAGTAATCCTCATTGTAGAAGACGATATTAGTTTTGCTAAGTCATTATTGGCTTTTACACAGAAAAAAGGCTACAAAGGAGTTGTTGCTGTAAGAGGAGATTACGCCTTGAATTTTGCTTTAATTTACAAACCAATCGGAATTTTATTGGATATCGAATTGCCAATTAAAAGCGGTTGGGAAGTTTTGGAAGAATTGAAGAATAATTCGCAAACCAAGCATATTTCGGTTCATATCATGTCATCGCACAAATTGAAACAGGAAAGTTTGCTTAAAGGAGCTGTAGATTTCTTAGACAAACCAGTTGCTTTCGACAAAATTCCAGAAGTTTTTATGCGCATCGAGCACATCATCAATAAAGAATCGCAGAAGGTTTTAATTATTGAAGATAATCCGAAACATGCAAAAGCTTTGGCTTATTTCTTAGAAACGTATGATATCAATTCGGAAATTAAGAGCGAAGTTTCTGCAGGTTTATCCGCTTTAGGAAAACAAGAAGTAGATTGCGTAATTCTAGATATGGGAATTCCAGACAAGCAAGCATACGAAATTCTAGACGGAGTTAAGAAAAGCCCAGGATTAGAAAATCTGCCTGTAATTGTCTTTACAGGAAAAAGTTTGTCTATAAAAGAGGAACTTAAAATTAGAAAATATGCCGATTCTATTATCGTAAAAACGGCACATTCGTACCAAAGAATGCTCGATGAGGTTTCGCTTTTCCTTCACTTGGTTGAAGAAAAGAAAGAAGGAAATAACACGAAGGAAAACCACAAAAAGCTGAATTCGCTGAATAATATTTTATTTGAGAAAAAAGTATTAATCGTAGACGATGATGTACGAAATATATATTCGCTTTCAAAAGCTTTAGAAGCCTTTAAAATGACTGTAATTACGGCTTTTGATGGAAAAGAGGCTATTAAAATTTTAGAAGAAAATACAGATACAGACGTGGTATTATTAGATATGATGATGCCAAACATGGACGGTTACGAAACAGCTGAAAAGATAAGAAGTAATCCGAAATTTCTTAACTTAGCTGTGATTGCGGTTACAGCCAAAGCGATGACAGGAGACAGGGAAAAATGTATCAAAGCGGGAGCCTCAGATTATATTACAAAACCTGTCGACGTCGACCAGCTTTTATCGTTATTGCGAGTTTGGCTGTATGATAAAATCTAATACTTTTAAAATCTGTAAATGGAAAAGAAACGTATATTAATAGTAGATGACGATTCTAGGAATATTTTTGCTATGGTGAATACACTAAAAGCAAAATCTTATGACTGTGTCTCTTGTTTAAGTGCCGAAGAAGCACTAAAAATTTTAAAAGAAGACTCGTCTATAGATGCGGTTTTAATAGATATGATGATGCCAGAAATGGATGGTTATGAGGCGATTCCGCTTATAAAAGAAATTCCTTCGCAAGAATCTACATTGGTGGTTGCCGTAACGGCACAGGCCATGGCAGGAGATAGAGAGAAATGTATAGAAGCTGGAGCGGATGCCTACATCTCAAAACCAGTTGATGTAGATAAATTACTTCATATTTTGGGAGAAATTTAGATGAATTATGATTGAAGATATTGAATTAGAAACTCTTATAAATGATGTTTACGAATATTATGGTTTTGATTTTGGAAGTTATTCCAGAGCTTCACTTAAAAGACGAGTAAGCCGGGTTTTTTATTTAGATGGATTTAAACATTTTCATGAATTTTTATCTAAAGTCCGCACCGATCCAGAATATTGCAAAAGAATGATTGACGAAATTACGGTTAATGTAACCGAGATGTTTCGCGATCCGTCATTTTATCTTACACTAAGAAAAGAAATCCTTCCGCTATTAGCGACAAAACCTTTTATCCGTATTTGGCATGCAGGCTGTTCTACGGGAGAAGAAGTGTATTCGATGGCTATTATGTTGCAAGAAGAAGGTTTGCTGCATAAATCGATATTATATGCAACTGATATAAATGCAACGGTGCTCGAAACAGCCAAAAGCGGAATTTTTCCGTTAAGGATGATAAAAGATTACGCAGACAATTACCGTGATGCAGGCGGACAACAGGATTTTTCAGATTATTATATTGCCAATTATGGTTTTGCAAAGTTCAACGAAAATCTTTCAGAGAAAATGGTTTTCTCACAGCACAATTTAGTTTCAGACACTTCGTTTAACGAATTTGATCTTATTTTGTGCCGAAACGTTTTAATTTATTTTGATAATAATTTGCAAAAAAGAGTCGTTAATCTTTTTGACGACAGTTTGGCTGTTCTAGGCTTTTTAGCGCTTGGAACAAAAGAAACTATAAAATATTCTATATCTCCAACCAAATACAAACAGTTTGAAAGAGAAAAAATATGGAGAAAAGTACGAGAATAACAAATTGTAAAGCAGTTATAATTGGCGGTTCGGCAGGAAGTTTACAGGCATTATTGCAAATTTTGCCTTTTGTAGAAAAACCTGTTTCTTTTGCCATTATAATTGTAGTTCATAGAAAAAACTCAGACGAACAAACCTTAGAAGATTTAATTGCTTTAAAATCGCAAATCATAGTAAAAGAAGTAGAAGATAAGGTAAAACTGGAACCAGGATTTATCTATATCGCTCCGTCTAATTATCATTTATTGTTTGAAAAAAATGAAACGCTGTCTTTAGACACTTCAGAAAAAATAAACTACAGCAGACCAAGTATAGACGTCTCTTTTGAATCTGCTGCAGAAATATATGGCAATCATTTGATCGGAATTTTACTTTCGGGTTCCAATTCAGATGGAACTATCGGATTGAGAGCTATTCAAGCAAATGGCGGAATAAGCGTTGTACAGAATCCACTTTCTGCAGACATGCCTTTTATGCCTAATAATGCTATTTTGCATACCACTCCCGATTTTGTTTTAACCACAGATGAAATTCTTCAGTTTATAAAAGAAATTAATATTGCTGATTTTTGATTTCAGATGGAAGAAATAAAAAATCGTTAATCCTCAGTCTAAAATCTTCAATCAAAATCTCTTAATTTTTTTCATCTTCAGGAACAATTACTTTATTGAATTCAGCTTCTTGTTCGGCTCTTCGTTTTGCTGCTTTTCCTTTACCAATAGGAATTCCAGCAGTAATATACCAAGATCTGTTGAATTGATTATTTGGTCCGTCGCCTTTCATTACGGTAACAAGACCATGATAATACTGAACGGTGAAATTTAAACCATTCCCAACATTTAAATGATATCCAGTTCCAATTGCAAGACCGGCATCAATAACGTGAATTTGATCTCGAATGTTTTTTTTGTAAATAACATCGTCATTGTTTATTTCCTTTTTAAACTCGTCAAAAGCTTTTGCTAGCAAACCAAATTGAGGCCCAGCTTTAACGTAGATATTATTTTTGAATTGGTATTTAATCAAGATCGGAACATTAAAATAACGAATTTCACGATTTACGCTTCCGCCCGCAAAAGTATTGTCCAGATTTTGATCGTTTAGAGAATAAACCGGAATATCCTGCGCTCCCATAGGCGATTTTACAATCACTCCAGTATTGATCATCCAAGCAGGATTTTTTCTTGATTTTAAGTCAAAGTAAAAACCAAGATTGAAACCCGGATTTGTAGCAGAAGATCCCATGTTTGAAATGGTAGAAAAATTGACACCACCTTCCAAACCAAATTCTAGAAATTCCGAGTTGAGTTTATCTCCAAAAATCAAGGAAATCAAAACTTGCGATTGCGCCGTAGTAATACAAAAAAAAGTGACAAAGATTAGAAAACCTTTTTTCATACAATTGCTAAATTAAAGTCCAAAACGGTACTGAAAACTGCCTAAAACCTGAGTACGACTTCCTAAGAAACCACATTCAGCACGAAACATAAAATGTTTATTGAATTGATATTGCGAACCTATAATAAAGTTCCACATGTCTTTTGGTCTTTTTTGTAAAGAGTATTGCACAGAAGAATCTGCACCTCTTGCTAACGCATCATCGAGAGTTCCTAAAATAGTTCCAGCACTTTCCAAAGCTCTATTAGCAGTATTGTGTTTAGCAATGTTTGAAGGTTTTTTTTGTTCAGCTGGCGTTAAGCCATTCCACCAACTATCTACCTTGGTTTGATTTTCATCAACTTTGGCTAGACCGCTGTCAACTTTAGCTTGTGCATTATCTAGATTGATGAAATCAGCAAGAGGTAAATTTCCATTTGTGTCACCATTAATATGAACTCTAAAGGCACCGACCCATCCTGTAATTGTTCTTTCTTTTTGAAGTTTAAAAGTCTTACCTAATCTTGGTCCAAAGACATAAGAAAATGCAGGTTTGTCAAGTGAGCTAATATCAGTCCATGCCATATTCATGTCAAGTGCCAACCAGCCTCCGCCAATACCAATTGTAGGAGTCATACCAATACCAAAAGTCGTAGCGTCAAAATTGGCTTGAGTATTGAATTTTGCAACTTCCGACCAATTATTGTCGGCATCAGGAATCCAGATTCCAGCATTGATTTTGGTAGCGGTATTTGCTTTTCCAAAGATTCCGTAAATATTTAAGAAAGGAAGAAGCCAAATGTCAGGTCGAATAGTTAATGCACCAGCTTCTACATGCGATTTATCAAATCGTACAATTTCATCCAGATTGTACATAGGGCCGTTATTGAAACCAACTTGAAGATTGTTGATCACAATTTCTGAATCCTGCCAAAAATAATTGACAGATATTCCGGCTGAATAAGGAAGTTTATAACCTTTTTTGGCTACTTTTTCTCCCCAGATAGGAAGAGCGTATGGGTATTCTTCTGTTTTAAGACTGTCTTTTAACTGTTGATTTTTTTCTCCTACAATTTTATCGGTATAAACCTGTCCGAAAATCTGTATGCTGAAAAATAATAAAGAGGCTGATATTAGTGTCTTACATTTCATTGATTAGAGTATTTAAAATTAATTAATAAACTGCGAAAAATAAATTGTACTAATGTGCTTAAAGAAATCTCTGCTTATTTTTTTGGCGTATAGAAAAAAGTGTTTTTTAGGGTTAAAATTATGGACTTAAAGAATTGTTAATTATTGTTAAAGTTAACGAAATTTTCTTACGTCCGACAAAATTTTTAAAGAAAATAAAAAAACTATTAAAATAATATTCAGATAGTTACGGCATCTTTTATTTTTAAGATTATCAATATCAGTTGAGGTAGAAAAATTAAAAATAAATTGTACTTTTACAGCTGTGAAATGGATAACAATCATATTGTCGATTTACCTGATGGCGCTTTCCAATATGCCGTGTGCAGATATGGAAGTAAACAGCGCTATGCACAAAACAGCTCAGTTTGCATCAGAAGACAATCATTCGCACGATAAAGACAATGATTTATGTTCTCCATTCTGTGCCTGCAATTGCTGCGGTGCACAAGTTTTAAGTTACCATTCTGCTGTAAGTTTCGAATTTCCTAAAGCTTACACTCAAATCTCAATTTCTTTACCCAATTATAATTCCGTTTTTATTTCCGATTTCTTTGGAAGTATTTGGCAACCTCCTCAGATAGCATAATGATTAAGCCTGTTCGATAAAAGTCGAAAACGGGCGAGAGAGTTGTGGACTTTCCACATGTTTACAGGCAATTTAATTGTCTAATTTCTCACGTCATTATAAATTCAAATGTTAGATAAAATCATACAGTTTAGTATACGAAACAAATTCGTTATACTATTATTTACCCTTGTGCTTATTGCTTTGGGGAGTTATTCGCTTAAGAAATTACCTCTTGATGCACTGCCTGATATTACCAATAATCAGGTTCAAATTATAACGACTGCGCCAACTTTGGCAAGTCAGGAAGTGGAGCAATTAATTACTTATCCGCTAGAAAGAGCTGTAAAAACAGTTCCTAATATTATCGAGTTACGCAGTATTTCCCGTTTCGGATTATCAGTTGTAACCGTTGTTTTTGAAGACGAAGTAGATATTTACTGGGCTCGCGAACAGATATTTCAACGCTTAAAAGAAGCCGAAGAAAACATTCCAGATTATGTAAATTCTCCCGAATTAGCGCCAATTTCTACAGGATTGGGAGAAATTTACCAATATGATGTTTACGCCAAAAAAGGTTACGAAAACAAATACAGCGCAGTGGAACTGCGAACCATTCAAGATTGGATTATAATTCCGCAATTGCAAGGTATTAAAGGTGTTGCGGAAGTAAGCACTTGGGGTGGAAAATTGAAGCAATTCGAAATCGCGGTAAATCCAAATATGCTTAATAGTTTGGGCGTTACGATTACCGAAATTTTTGATGCTTTAGAAAAAAACAATCAAAATACGGGTGGCGCTTATATAGAAAAAGATCAATACACCTATTTCATTCGCGGTGTCGGAATGGCAAAAGGTGTAAAAGACCTTGAAAATGTCGTTGTAAAAAACAGAAATGGTTCGCCAGTTTTGGTTCGAAATGTAGCGCAAGTTCGTGAAGGCATTGCGTTGCGTTACGGAGCATCTACAAAAGATGGAAAAGGGGAAATCGTTTCAGGAATGGTTTTGATGCTGAAAGGAGAAAACTCAAGCGCTGTTGTAAATCGTGTTCACGAAAAAATGGCTCAAATCAATAAAAGCCTTCCAGAAGGAGTTGTTGCCGAAGCCTTTATTGATAGAGGGAAATTGGTAGAAAATTCTATTAAAACTGTTGCTAAGAACTTATTAGAAGGCGCTTTAATTGTGATTTTCGTTTTGATTTTGTTCTTAGGGAATCTTCGTGCGGGATTAATCGTTGCTTCAGTTATTCCGCTGGCGATGTTATTTGCTGTTATTCTGATGAATGCCTTTGGCGTAAGCGGAAACTTGATGAGCCTAGGCGCCATAGATTTCGGAATTATAGTCGACGGAGCCGTCATTATTGTTGAAGCCACAATGCATCATCTGCAGAAATTCAAAAACAAAAAAGAATTGACGCAGGAAGAAATGGATGAGGAAGTCTATAATTCGGCTTCAAAAATCAGAAATAGTGCTGCTTTTGGTGAAATTATCATCTTAATCGTTTATTTGCCAATTCTAGCTTTAATTGGAACAGAAGGAAAAATGTTCAAACCAATGGCCATGACAGTTGGTTTTGCCATTATCGGAGCCTTTATTCTTTCGCTGACTTATATTCCGATGATGAGCGCTTTGTTTCTTTCGAAGAAAACAGAACACAAAGAAAACTTCAGCGACCGTATGATCGCGTGGCTGGAAAAGCGTTATACGCCTTTATTGAAAAAAGCTTTAGAGTTTAAAAAAGTAGTGCTTTCTATCGCCGTTGGATTATTTGCTTTAGCGTTTATTATTTTCCAAAATATGGGAGGTGAATTTATCCCAACAATTGAAGAAGGCGATTTGGCAATCAACGCGACAATTATGACTGGAAGTTCGCTTACGCAGATGGTTGAAACCACGACTAAATACGAACAGATTTTGAAGGCCAAATTCCCAGAAATTAAAACTATCGTTACCAAAATAGGAAGCGGTGAAATTCCGACCGATCCAATGCCCATTGAAAGCGGGGATTTGATTATTGTTCTAAAAGACAAAAAAGAATGGAAAGGCAAATACCATAATTGGGAAGAGTTGGCGAATGCCATGAAAGAAGAAATGGAAATTATTCCAGGAGCGAATATCGAAATCTCTCAGCCAATCCAGATGCGTTTTAACGAATTAATGACAGGAAGCCGATCTGATATTGCAATCAAGATTTTCGGTGATGATTTGGAAATTTTAGATGCAAAAGCAACAGAATTGATTTCGAAAATAAAAGGAATCGAAGGAATCGGAGATTTAAAAGCCGATAAAGTAACGGGATTACCGCAAATCACAATCAAATACGATTACGATAAAATCGCCCTTTACGGATTGAATATTTCAGATATCAATCAAATCATTCGTTCGTCTTTTGCGGGAGAAGTTGCGGGTAAAATTTACGACGAAAGCAAACGATTTGATGTTGTCGTTAGAATGGACGAAAACAATCGTGGCGATATTACGGATGTCAGCAATTTGTTTATTCCGCTTCCGAGTGGTCAGCAAGTGCCACTTTCGCAAGTCGCTTCTGTTGAATACGAACAAGGTCCTGTACAAGTCATCCGCGAAGACGGAAAACGAAGAATTACAGTTGGATTAAACGTTCGCGGAAGAGATATTAAAAGTGTTGTTGAAGAAATTCAGGCAAAACTGGATAAAAGTTTCAAACTTCCTGCGGGTTATTATGTAACGTACGGCGGACAATTCGAAAACTTGATAGAAGCTTCAAAAAGGCTTTCAGTTGCTTTGCCAATTGCTTTGGGACTGATTTTAGTTTTGCTGTATTTCACTTTCAAAAGTGTCAAACAGGCGTTATTAATTTTTACAGCAATTCCCTTATCAGCAATCGGAGGTGTTTTTGCGCTTTCGCTGAGAGGAATGCCGTTTAGTATTTCGGCTGGAATTGGTTTTATAGCCTTATTCGGAATCGCGGTTTTAAACGGAATTGTTCTGATTTCGTATTTCAACCAATTAAAATCAGAAGGAATTTCAGATGCGTTTCAACGAATTATTATCGGAACTAAAACACGTTTACGTCCTGTTTTAATGACGGCTGCCGTAGCTTCATTAGGATTTATGCCAATGGCGTTGTCAACAAGCGGCGGAGCAGAAGTACAAAAACCTTTAGCAACCGTAGTAATCGGCGGATTAATCTCAGCAACGTTATTGACCTTAATCGTTTTACCGATTTTGTATTTACTGTTGGAGAAGTTTAAACGTGGTAGAATTAGTCAATGAGAAAATTTGATAATTAGATAATTTATTAAGTGATGTAAAAAATATTTTTCACGCAGATCTAAACAGATTAAAGCAGATTTAATATTGATTTTATAAATAATAATCTGCGTTTATCAGCTTAAATCTTTTTAAAATCTGCGTGAAATAAAATTATAAAAATGAAAAATTCAATATATATAAATCAATTGAAAAAGCTTTGCTCCCGATGGCTATCGGGATTGCGGTTAAGTACGTTTCTATTGTTCACAATCTTATCGCAATCGCAAACTAAGATTTCTTTAGAAAAAGCAATAGAACTTGCCAAATCAAACAACATCGACTTAAAAATTGCAGATAAAGAAATTGAAAAACAAACCGTTCTTAAAAAAGCAGCTTTTCAGCCAGATCCGCTTCAGGTACAATATCAAGGAGGTCAGTTCAATAGTATCGATTACGATCATAATGTTTCAGTGCAGCAGTTTTTTCCACTAGGAAACATTACAAAAGCCAACCGACAATTGCAGGAAGAATTGGCAAAACTAGCCGAAAAACGAAAAGCATTGTCTTCGTATGAAATCGAAAAAGCGGTGACATTGGTGTATTATCAATATTTGTATGGCGTTTCAATTCAGAAACTCAATTCAGAACTGAATGATATTTATACGAAATTTCTAAAGAATGCCGAACTGCGTTTTAAAACTGGAGAAAGTGGCAACATTGAAGTTATCAGTGCTAAAGCGAAAGTAAAAGAAATCGAAACGCAGAAAGCGCAATTAGAATACGATTTGGCAATTTATCAAAAGCAATTGCAATTTTTCATTCAGACTGATGAAAATATTGTTCCTGATGCGAATACTTCTTTGCAATACACTTTTATAGAAAATCAGCAAAACACAAAAGTTGAGACTTTAATAACCGATTTATATCAACAGCAGATTTCGGTTTATCAAAAAGAAGCCGGAACTTTTAAAGCTTTGCGTACGACAAAAGTTGGTTTAGGATATTTTGCTCAGACAATAAATACAGAATCTTTGTTTCAAGGATTTACGGCTGGATTACAAATTCCTTTATTTGGAGGAGTAAATACAACAAAAGCAAAAGCAGCAGAAATCAGTATTTCGCAATCGCAATTGGCTTTAGATAAAAATAAAATGATACTGAATTTGCAAAGAGAAGAATTGCAGAATAATTTCGAAAAACAGCAGCAAAATTTGGCTTATTTCCAAAATGAAGGATTGCTATATGCCAATCAGATTATTGAAACTGCCCAGAAAAGTTATGCCAATGGCGATATGAGTTATTGGTCCTATATCAGTTTTTTAAATCAAGCAATTGACATTAAAAAGCAATTTGCAGAGGCAACGCACAGCTACAATCAAAGTGCGATCGAACTTCAATTTCCAACTATCAAAAACAATTAAAAATGAAAAATATATCTTATTTAACCGTAGATTTAACCGCAAAATTCGCAAAGGAAAAGCGAAAAGAACGCAAGGAAATTAAACTTGGCGTGCTTTGCGTAATCTTAGCGCTCTTTGCGGTTAGCTTTCAAAGCTGTAACGAAAAGAAAACCGAGGAACCACAGGAAGAAGAAAAATCATTGACAGAAGTTGCTTTAAAGACTTCTCAATACAAAACAGTCGGAATTGAAACGGGAATTGTTGAAGACCGAAATCTCAATAAAATCATCAAAGCAAACGGTTACACTACAGTTCCTCCACAAAATTCAGCTGAGGTTTCGACTTTGATTGGCGGAACGGTAAAAGACATTTTTGTTTTGGAAGGAACATTCGTAAACAAAGGAAAAGTTTTGGCAACCATTCAAAATCTGGAAGTTATCGGAATGCAGGAAGATTATCAGTCGGCTGTGGCGAATGTGGAATATCTGCAATTGGAATACAACCGCCAGAAAACGTTGAGTGATGAAAATGTGAATCCGAGAAAGACGTTTCAGGAAGTTAAAGCCAAATTAGCAGCAGAAAGAGCCCGTGCGCAAGCAGCAAAAAACAAATTAGATGCTTTGCATGTCAATACAAAAGGAACGACATCGGTGGTGCCAATTGTTTCACCAATAAATGGTTATGTTGGAAAAATTAATATTGCGAAAGGCGCTTTTGCCAATACAGGAGTTTCTCTTTTTGAAGTGGTTGACAACAGTCAGATGCATTTGGATTTGAATGTGTACGAGAAAGATTTAGGATCGATTTCGATTGGTCAGATAATTGATTTCGTATTAACGAATCAATCCAATAAATCAATTAAAGGAAAAATTTTCGGAATCAATAAATCTTTTTCTAACGAAAGTAAAACCGTTGCCGTTCACGCCAAAATTGATCCCGCAGATGCAAAAGGATTGATTCCAGGAATGTACGTTTCGGCAAATATCAATATTGTAAATGCAACAGTTCCAGCTTTGCCAAAAGATGCCGTAGTTCGAAATGCAGATAAATATTTTGTTTTCATTCAGGAAGAAGGACACAATGAAGAAAAACACGATCACGCAGCAGGAGAAAAAGAAGAAGCTCACGAAGAAGAAATTCATTTTAAAGCTGTAGAAGTAATTCCAGGAACAACCGATTTAGGTTTTACAGAAGTGAAATTTGTAAATGATGTTTCTGCTAATGCTAAAATTGTAACGAAAGGTGCGTTTTATCTGCTTTCAGCAATGAAGGGGGGAGGAGAGCATACGCATTGATTTTTTTAAGACGCTAAGATTCTAAGGTGCTAAGATGCTGAGTTTTTTTCTCATTTTATGTCATTTCGACGAAGGAGAAATCTCCACAAGTAGCTCCTTACAGAATATCACTAATCTTTGTCGAGTTTCTAGCGGAGATTTCTCCTTAGTCGAAATGACAAATATTTCGGTTAATAATAATTAACAAAAAAAACTTAGTGTCTTCGCGTCTTTGTGGCAAAAAAACGATACAAATTGCTTAAATTTAGGACATATTTTAAACAAAGTTTTAGAAGACTTTAAACCTGTCCCGATAGCTATCGGGATTAAACTTGAAACTCTACAATGATACATCAAGATAAAGAAGTAAAAAGTACAAAAAATAAAGCCAAACCTTCCTGCTGTTGCTCACATGACGAGCCTGCACATTCTGATAATGACGGGCATGATCACGGAGGGCACGACCACGAACACAATGTAGAAGGAGGGCTTTTTAAACTATTTCTACCATCAATAATATCGTTTGTTTTACTGCTTATCGGAATTGGTTTTGATAACTATTTTCTGCAAGAATGGTTTACAGGATATATTAGAATTATTTGGTACGCAATTGCATATCTTCCCGTTGGAATTCCGGTTTTGCGAGAAGCTTACGAAAGTATTGTAAAAGGAGATGTTTTTTCAGAGTTTTTCCTAATGTGCATAGCGACAATTGGTGCGTTTGCTATTGGTGAATATCCTGAAGGTGTTGCTGTTATGCTATTTTATACAATTGGAGAAACTTTCCAAGGAATGGCAGTTAACAGAGCCAAAACGAGTATTAAAAAACTTTTGGATCAACGTCCCGATGAGGTTCATATTTTAGAAAACAATGTTGCCGTAAAAGTCAAAGCTAAAGACGTTCAAATTGGAGCCATAATTCAGCTAAAAGCAGGAGAGAAATTAGGTTTGGATGGAGAATTATTATCAGATTCTGCATTTGTAAATACCGCTGCTTTAACAGGCGAAAGTAAACCAGCGACTAAAAAGAAAGGCGACCCTGTTTTAGCCGGAATGATAAACGGAAATGCTATTATTGAAGTAAAAGTTACAACAGCTTACAGCGACAGTAAATTGTCTAAAATTCTGGAATTGGTTCAAAATGCCACTGCCAAAAAAGCGCCTGCTGAATTGTTTATCAGAAAGTTTGCTAAAATCTATACGCCAATTGTGGTGTATTTGGCAATTGCAATCTGTTTGATTCCGATGCTTTTTGTAGACAATTATGTTTTTACTGATTGGCTTTATCGAGCTTTAGTTTTTCTAGTTATTTCTTGTCCTTGTGCGTTGGTTATCAGTATTCCGTTGGGTTATTTTGGCGGAATTGGCGCAGCGAGTAAAAACGGAATCCTGTTTAAAGGAAGTAATTTCTTAGACAGTATTTCGACGATTCAAAATGTTGTAGTTGATAAAACAGGAACGATGACAGAAGGTGTTTTTAAAGTTCAGGAAGTCATTATAAAACCTGAATTTGATAAAGACGAAATTTTAAAACTGGTCAATGTTTTAGAAAACAAAAGTTCGCATCCTGTGGCAACGGCAATCCATAATCATGTTGGAACAATTGATTCTTCGGTAGAATTGAAAGACATTGAAGAAATTTCGGGACATGGATTAAAAGCTACTCACAATGAAAAAGAACTGTATGTAGGTAATTTTAAATTGTTGGATAAATTCAATATTTCGTATGATATAGATCCGTCTACAATAGTTTACACCACAATTGCAATCGCTTACGGAGGTAAGTTTGCAGGTTATTTGACAATTGCTGATGAAATTAAGGAAGATGCGAAAGAAACCGTTTCTAAACTAAAATCTTTAGGTGTAAAACTGACTATGCTAAGCGGTGATAAATCGAATGTTGTTCAGTTTGTTGCTGATAAACTCGGAATCACAAAATCTTTTGGCGATTTGCTTCCAGAAGATAAGGTCAATAAAGTCAACGAAATAAAAGCCAAAAACGAAACGATTGCCTTTGTTGGCGATGGTGTAAATGATGCGCCTGTAATTGCTTTAAGTACAGTCGGAATTGCAATGGGAGGTTTAGGCAGTGATGCTACAATTGAAACAGCCGATATTGTAATTCAGGACGATAAACCAAGTAAAATTGCAATGGCAATTAACATCGGAAAACAAACTAAAAAGATTGTTTGGCAGAATATTATATTGGCTTTCGTTGTAAAAGCTTTTGTTTTAATTCTTGGCGCAGGCGGACTCGCGACAATGTGGGAAGCCGTTTTTGCTGATGTTGGCGTGGCACTTTTGGCAATTTTGAACGCTGTGAGGATTCAGAGAATGAAGTTTTAAATTAGTATTTTAAAATATATAAAAAAGCCCAATTCATTTATTGTGAATTGGGCTTTTCTTATTTAGAGTAATTTCTTCAAATGTTCTGGTTCCTGAATTTCGCCGTTGCCAAAAGACCAGTTTTCCAGACCATTATTTTCAAGTAAAACGATGATGACGTTATTGATTGTAATTTCTGTTGAGGTGCTAATTTTTGATGCTATTTGCTGATACAATTTTTTCTTTTGCTCTAATTTTCTTCCTTGTCCTGCAGTTATTTGCACATAAATTATTTCTTCAGAATGCGAAATTCCCAAATAACTTTTAGGATATTTTATCTGATGCGATTCTAATTCTTCAATAACATGAAAATAGTCATCTGAAGGAATATGAAATTCTTCAATTAAAGATTGATGGACAGCTTCTGAAATATTATTTTTAGTTTCTAGCGAAAGTTTTTTAGGCAAACTGATTCTTACGAAAGGCATTTTTATTCAATTTTAAATCTCAGCTAAAAGTACAATTTTATTGAACTTCACTCACCATATCTTTCCATCTATTTTCAGAATAGAAGTTTTGAAATTCTGTATTGGATAAAAGTTTTTTAAAGTTTAAATCGCCTCTAAGATGGTTTAAACTTAAAAAATCTAAAGAAATGCTTCGATATTGCTCTTCATTTGTTTGATTATAAATTTTAGCGAAAAGTTCTGCCGCTTCAAAGTTTTGTGCGCTTGTCATTCCTCCCAAAAT
Source organism: Flavobacterium sp. HJSW_4 (assembly GCF_042436695.1). NCBI lineage: Bacteria > Pseudomonadati > Bacteroidota > Flavobacteriia > Flavobacteriales > Flavobacteriaceae > Flavobacterium > Flavobacterium sp. HJSW_4. Next base: position 105,007 of record NZ_JBHNPP010000004.1, on the reverse strand, counting down.
CATAGAAGCATTATTATAATTTTCGTAGACATTCTGAAATTCTTTTGTTTTATAATATTTCTTAGCGTTAGCGATAAGATTTAAGGTGTCTTCTGTGTCTTTTTTATCCTTTTTTGAAGCATCTGTCGCAGTTGGAAGCGTATATTTAAAACCATAATTTAGCGCATAAATATTTAAAGGAAGAAGTCCTAAAGCGGTTCGTCTTTTATCGGTTTCATTCTCTTTTATAATTCCTCTAAAACCTGAAGCTTCACCATTTTGTGTCCAATTTACTTGCGTTCCGTAAAGTTGTTTGTAATTCAAATTGCATTGAACTCGATCATACAAAAATGCATAATTTTCCAGATCAAGTTCTTTTGTGCCTTTTAATTTTTCCATTTCATGCAAAGCTTTTTTCTGAAACAGAATATCTTGATCAGAATGCTGTACAATGAGCCAGAAATTATGTGCGCCATCTTTTCCTACTTGAGAAATTTTCGGCCAGCCGTGATTTTTCAAAATTACTTTTGCTGTCGAAAGATTTTTAAAATCCAATTCGTTAATCTTCTGCTGTAATTCGTTTAATTGAGCTGGAGCTGAAGTCTGAATTTTAGAATATCTAATTTTCTGATCTTCAATTCCCATTACAATAATTTGCTTTCTAAGTTCAGGAAGTTGCAATGTCTTTTCGTATTCTTTTTCCTTTAAACTTGCTTTTTGTGCTACTAATTTCCATTCTTCGGAATAATTATTTCGAACAAAATCAAAATAAGGATCTATGAATAATTGGTCTGCTTCAGTCCATCCTTTCTCTAGCGACAAATTTAAATACAGAAATGCTTTTGTTTTATTTTCGTCAAGCGAATACATTCCGGCCATTTTATAAGCATTTAAAGCATCAGGTTGTTGTATTGAAAACGCCTTTTCTAATTTTGGAATCGCATTTTTGAACTCTTTTTGAAGATGTAATAACGAAGCTTCAGCAATTAAAGCTTCGTAAGCAAGATTGTTTTGTCCTTTAGAAGTATAAAAAACAAATAAAAAGAAGACAAACGCATATCGTTTTAAGCATTTTAAAATCATTTTCAGAACTTTTTTGACAGAATGAAAATACAAATTATATTTTTATCTGTCTGATATAAAATGATTTAAAAATCCAGTTCAATCAGATTTTCATTGTTTTCCAACGATATTTTTACCGGATTACTTTCAGAAGGAATCTGAGTTGGATACCAATTTCTAGTCGGCTGAACCAGAATTAATAAGCCTTCATGATCGCCAATGGCAGAGAATTTATCTGTATTTGTGTTTTGAGAAAAGAAATGAAGTCCGTGTTCTTCAATTAATTGATTTCCTAATTGTAACGGATTTTCAGTAACAATTCCGATTTCGCTTATGCTTAAAATAGAAGCAGAGTTGAATTCGCCAACTTGCTCATTATTAAGATCATGTCGGGCAATGAATTCGAGTAAATTTCCGTTGTGATCAAAGAAATAAATAGAATGCGCATTCCAATTTTCGAAATTAGTAACGACGCTTTTGTCTTCTAAAACAATTAATTCCACTTTGCCTTTGCACCATTCAATAGCTTCTTCAAGCTGATTTTCAGGAATATTAAAAGCAAAATGATATATAGAATTAAAGTTAGAGTCTTCGACAAATTTTAAAATGGAAGTTCCTGCCTGAAATGTTATCGATTTCGAATCATTTTCCAGAATGAAAAGTCCGAAAATGTTCTGATAAAATGCTTTTGTTTTTTGAATATCGTTTGTTTTGATTTCTATTTGATCTATTCTCATAACTGTAGTTTTTTATAAAAGAAAAGCTTCTTTTGAGTGATAAACAAATTTAAAAAATGCTAGTGTTATTGGGAACATAGCGTTATTTTATGCATCGATGGAATTATAGTAATTTACGATTTTAATTTTACATAGGAATAAAAAAAATCCGTATCAAATACATGATACGGATTTTATATTGCTAATAAACAGACATTAAGCCATGTCTATTAATCCTCTTTTTACAACATAATGATCATCATTTTTTACCAGATAAAATTGTGCAGCAAATCCAGAAGGTTCTTCCATATAAGTTACGCTCACATCAAAATATCTTGAATTGCCTTTTTCTTCGTACCAAATAAAATCATCTAGAATGCCTAAATTCTGTGTCCATTCTAAATTGTTGATCCATTCTCTTCCTTCAAAAGATTCATCTTCGGCAATTTCATGAATCAAGTAATGATCGCGCCAAATGACATGGATAGATTCTTCCCAATCATCATAAACGTGATCTACTATATTTTTTGCATTATCCAATTCGCCTTTCTTTAAATAAGCGAAAAATTCTTCTACTAAATTCTGAACTTCTTGTTCTGTCGGTTTTTCTTTCCAAGTTTTAAGAGAGGCCATAACGTTGTTTTGATTAAGTTTTTAAATGGGGCTATTTTAAAATTTTTCTCGTTAAATATAAGGAAATTTAGGATGCTAAGGTTCTGGGATTCTAAGTTTTTCCGTACAGATGGATGTATTGCATAAAAAAGCTTTGAATCTAGCCTTAGTTTCTTTTAACAAAAAAGCCCATTTCAAAAAAAGAAATGGGCTTAACAAATTTGCAGATTTTGGGGCAAAAGCAAATAATTAACTAATTTATTTCGGCATTTCCGGTGTCATAATTCTTCTTGTTGGCGTGCTTAAAGTTTCGATAAAAGCTAGCAAATCAGCAATTTCTTCTTTGCTTAAATCTAATTTTCTAAGCATTGGGTCAACTTTTGGAATCAAAGAATCTCTTGCTGTTCCCAGATATTTCTTTTGAACTGGAGACGGATTTCCTAAATTATACAATTCTACAACATCCAATAAAGTTGGGAAATGTCCGTGATGCATCCACGGTTTTGTGTTTACGACTTCGCGAAGTGTTGGCGTTCTAAATTTACCGATATCTTTTACATCTTTCGTCACATTATAACGTCCGAAATCTTCATTTTTTGTTCCGAATAAAGTTTGTCCGTCATTATGAAATTGATTGTCGCTGAAGTAAGGAGTATTATGGCAATTGATGCATTGCGCTTTCGTTCTAAACAAATGCATTCCTTTAACTTGCTGATCGGTATAAATATCTGATTTTCCGCTTACAAACTGATCAAATTTACTTTTCGGACTATTAATTGATCTTTCGAAAGTGGCAATCGCGTACTGAATTCGCTCTAAAGTCACTTTTTTATCTCCAAAAGCTTCTGTAAATAACGAATTGTATCCTTTGATTTTCGCAATTTTATCAACGGCAATCGTCAGTTTTTCATTCATTTCTAAAGGATCTTGAACAGGAAATTGCGCCTGATCTTCTAAGCTTGAAGCACGGCCATCCCAAAATAGGGAAGTGGCATACGCCGAATTTAGAATTGTCATTGAATTTCGTTTTCCCGTCTGGCGATCGTGGCCAAAAGAACGCGTTAGATTATCTGTCCATCCCAATTCAGGATTGTGGCAAGAAGCGCAGGCAATTTGTCCGCTGCGAGATAATCTCGGATCAAAAAACAAAACCTTTCCCAAACTTTCTTTTTCTTTCGAATACGGATTATAAGCAGGATAAGGAACCGCAGGAAGCACACCAATATCTTGAAATTTAGTTTTATCGACGTTTTCGTTTAATTCCGCAGCAGGCCATTTTGAGGTATCTCCGCTGGAATAGAGTTTTCTTAATTCCTGAATATCGATGTAGTCAGGACCTTCCATACTTTTGTAAGCCGTTAAGCTCAGCAGGAATAAGATTGGGATGATTAGTTTTTTCAATTCTTTTTGTTTTTGTTTTTTTTCTTGATTTTGTTTTGAAGTTTCAGGTTTCAGGTTTCAAGTTATCCGAGAACGTGAAACCTGAAACTTGAAACCTTTTTAGCCTCCAAAAGCTTTGTCAAAGTTTTAAACTTTGACAAAGCTAGTTGTGACTGTCAACCGCGACTGCGACTGAATACTTAAAGCGTAACCTCCTTCGGACACGGAATACTTAAAGCCGCCGGTTTTGGATACGTTCTGTTGTTGTACATTCTATATTGTGTCGAAACTGTTCCTCCAAACAGTGCGTCATTTGTTAGTTTTAATTCAAATGAAATTTCATATAAACCATTGCTGATTTCTTTGTAGGTTCCTTCACCTGAAATAGCAATAACATGTGATCTTGATGGTACAGCTGCAGTTCCGGTAGTTCCAATAGTTATGTCCTGCGGAATTACTAAAACGGTTCCTTCAGTTTTGCTGTTTCCGTTTGCAGGGAAAAATTCTAAAGCAGACGTAATATTAAATCCAGGTGATATTGAAGCAGAATTATTTTCGTTAGAAAACCATCTTTTTAAACCAAAAGAGTTTACCGTATTGGTACCGCTTGCTACGTTAAATCCAATTTTGAAAGCATCGTGATAAATATCGTCGTTAGGATTTGTAGTTCCTCTATCGCTGTATAATATGGCATTAGGATCATCTTTAGTAACGATAACTGGGAAAGTTAAAGCGTTGAAAGTCTGCCAAGAACACGTGCCATTATTATTAAACCAATGTTCTCCGTATGTCAGATAAAATGCATTTGTCGGATCAGAGAATTTTGAAGCTGGATATGCCTGAACATCTCTTGGCGTTTTTATTGGTTTTGTGATAGTTAAGTTAATATTTCCTGTGGCAGTATAATTTGGAATGTTGATTAACGTTAATTTAGATTCGAATTGAGCATCGTCATTTTGTAGATCTTCCAAAAGAGTTAAATGATAATTTACAGAAGTTCTGTTATCACCATAATCATCATGAGTTAAGGAATATTCGAATCCGTTTTGGAATTTAAAAATAGTAGCATTTTCGATTTCTTCAGGGAAAAATCCATTTGGGTAATATACCTTAAAATCAATTGTTTCGCCTATTTCACCTTTTACATTGTATTTTGTTACGGGAAAGGTATAATTGGTTGCAATTGTTCCTAAATCAATCTTGAATGTATCATTAGGGTATGCCGAATTTAGGTTTCCAATATGAATGTCAGGATTAGAAACGGTTTCTAATTTTAGTGTAATATTTTGGCTTGCAGTCCATCTTTTGTCGAATGACACAAAAATAGTATCCGTCAATTTACTGCCTTGGAATGAAAGCTGATTAATAGGTTTTACACTAAAACTATCGCTTGCACCATTTGTTTCAGCACTAAAATTGGCCGTAACCGTTCCTTTTAAATTGCGTGTTGTTAAAGCTACAGGAACTTTTAATGTTCTTACTGCTTTGTTTTCATAAGTAGATTGTGGAACTAAATTTCCATTTATAGCTGGATATTCTAAAGGTGCATTGTCGGCTTTTACTAAAAAATTAAATCGCAAATGCGGCTCTATTTCAGAACCTAATTTATAATCATCTTTTGAACAAGAAATATATAATAATGCTATAAATAATATGCTGAATATCTTAATACGAGTCATTTTGCTGCAATTTTGGGTTAAGATTAATGTTGTCTTTTGGTATTGGCAGTACGTATTTTAACGAAGGATAAGTAAGACTGCAAACTGTAGCGATACAGCCATCATTTCTAGAAACATCTTTATGGTTTCTGGCAATATCAAAGAATAAAAAGCCTTCGAAGCATAATTCTTTTCTTCTTTCTAAAAAGATATTTTCTTTAAGATTGGTTGTGTTGGTTAATAAAGAAGCGTTGGCACGAGCACGAATGGTATTAATATCTGCCATTGCTAAATCTGCTCTGTTGGTTTCTAAGGCTGCTTCCGCACGAATTAAGTACATTTCGCTAAGTCTAAAAGCTACATAACCTGCATTGTCTTGAAATTTTTTGGTAAAGTTGTAATCAAGATTCATCTGTACGCCACCCACTAAGGTGTAAAGTGATTTTGTTAAGAACAATTGTTTTCTTAAATCGGCGCTTTCATATAGATTTATTAAATCATTTGAAGCCACATATTTTTGAAAGTTGGTTTCGTTAGTATAACCAAAAGTCTGTGCCATAGATGACGAAACATTTCCTTCTGTGTCTTTTGGATTAGCAAATTCAAGCAAAATTTCTGAAACAGGAAGATCTGCTTTTTCCCATTCTGAAACTAAAGTTTCTTTGCTAGTTAGCGTAACTCCAGAAGTGGTAATCACATCATTTGCTGTTTCGTAAGCATTTGCCCAATCTCCTTTTTGAAGATAAACTCTTGCCAGTAGCGCTTGGGCACTTTTTCTGCTAAAATAAGTATAAGCCGCTCCAGGTAGCAATGAGGTATCTGAATAACTATCTATAGCGTTTTTTAAGTCTGCAATAATTAAAGAATACGTTTCTGCAGCAGTTTTTCTTATCGGATATTTTACGCCAGATTTTATAGATTCTGTGCTGTACACAATTCCTAAATGCGATGCATCTGGAGTGTAACTATAATTCTGACTGTAAACAAGAGACAAGAGAAAATGTGTATATGCTCTTATAGATAATGCTTCTGCTTTTATTTGGTTTTTCTCTGCATCTGTAGCATCGGTTAGGGCAGGAGTATATTCTAGAATTAGATTTGCCTGATTTATGATATCATAACTGCTGTCATAAAACATATCGAAATCACTATCTGCAGCCGAATCATCAAAAGAATAAACCATTGTAAGATTTGATGATGGCGAAATTTGCCCTTTATTACCTCCTGTTGCAGTAGGACCATATTTTAAATTGCCACCCTGTAAATCAGCATAAACGGCATAGTATTCTGGTCTTACATTAGCGTCAACTTCTGTGTAAAGTCCCGTAAGTGCTTGCAAGACGCCTTTTTTGTTTTGCAAAAGCTCATCGATAGAAGTCTTTGTTCCTGGTTCTTGTTCTAAAAAGTCACTACAGCTCTGTAATGAAAATAGTAGAAAAAATATAAATAGGTATTTTGAATATTTCATGTTCTTAAAATTTAGCATTAACTCCTAACGAAATTGTTCTTGCCTGTGGATAGATATAACTATACTCTCGTATTCCGTTCATTCCTTTCGGACTTTTCTCTTTGTACCAATACGCCACATTTGTAGCATCTGCAAATACAGAAAGTGAGTCTAAGAAAGTATTCTTCAGTGGTACGTTGTAACTCAAATTAATATTACTGATTCTGATATAAGTCGCATCATAAACATATTTGCTTAAGTTAGGTAAAATTGGAGAAAGTGTTACAGCAGATTGTGTAACGTTATCTCCTGGATTTCTCCAATAATCGTATGCATTTACAGATAAATTTCGATTTGAGGTATTGTTATATTGGTCAATAAGAAGATTTGATGCTAAGAATTCACCTCCAATTTGATAATCTCCTCTAATAGATAAAGTAAGATTATTGTAAAAAGTAAAGGTGTTATAAAAACCTCCATAAGCATCTGCTTGTTTATCTCCAATTGGTTCCCAGTCTGCAATGGTGAATAGATCGTTGTACGTTTTAGCATCATAAACCTGACCATTTTTTTGAATCAGATCTCTTCCTGTTGCAGGATCTACACCAACCCATTTTACTCCCCATAAAGTTGAAGTACTGTAGCCAATTTTTTGTGCCAATGCAAGATTTGCCTGAGAATAATCGCTTCCTAAACCTTTTAATTCAGTCACTTTATTGTCTACTGTAGCGATATTAAATGCAGTAGTCCATTTAAAAGCATTGCTTTTTACCCATTTAATTCTTGTAGTAAGTTCAAAACCTTTATTGTACATACTTGCAGCATTTAATTGTACAGAATTATACCCATTTTCTGTAGGAATATCTCTGGTAGCAATTAAATTGCTTTTATCATCATAATAATATTCTAATGTTAGTTCGATTCTTTTGAAAACATTAAAATCGAATCCAGCATTGAATTTTGTATTTTTTTCCCAGCTTAATCGACCATTAGGTGTTTCACCAGTTGTTGCGCCAATAGAGCCATTGTAACCGTTTTGGCTGATATTGTAAATACCTTTCGATCTGTATGAACCAATTTTAGAGTTTCCTGTAGAACCGTAACTTGCTTTTAACTTTAAGAAGTCGATCCAAGAATTAGAACTTAAAAAGTTTTCATTACTAATAATCCATCCAGCACCTAAACCACCATTGTGAGCCACATCAGTATCATCTCCAAAAACAGAACTTTGATCACGACGGTAATTTGCCAATAAAAAGTAACGTTTTTTGTAGTTGTAATTTATTTGCGAGAATAAAGAAACTCTCGAATTGTAGCTGATTTCACTTCTGTAACTCTGTCCGTTTTTAGATTCGTCTACAACCGTATCAGGATTATCGTCTCTTATCGCATCAGTAACATTATTAATATGTTCAGGCTCTAAGAAACCTACACCAGATTTAAAATTAAAATCTGTTTTATCCTCAGCCAATTCAAAACCAACGATACCGTCAATTTCATTGCTTTCATTAAGTTTTTTGTTAAATAAAGCTTGACCTTGCCAATTCCATTTAGTAGAATTTCGCTGATTTATAACACGACGCCCCCAAGCCGGATAGGTAATATTATCCAACACAAAAGTTCCGCCATATTGACCACTTTCATTTGCCGCAGAAAAATAGCGATCTTGCTCTTTATCGGTATAATCCATACCAAAAAGAGTAGAGAATTTAATATTATCATTTAGTTTATAAGATAAATTTAAACTTCCCAAAAGACCAAAAGTCTGTGTTTCGTTTTTGTTCTGTTCAATCGCTGCCAAAGGATTTCCTCTGGTTGTACCCGTTACACCCAAATCGGCATACGAACCATCTGCATTATAAACTGCTAGTGTCGGAACATAAGCGAAGCCATAAAAAATATTAGGGGCATCTTTTTGTACAAAACTTGGGTTAAGCATTAAGTTAATGTCCAATTTTCCAGAGCTGTAGCCTAAATTAATTCCAGCGTTCAATTGCTTAGTTTCATTACCAACCTGAGGCTCATCAATTTTAGTATAACTAACATTGGTGCGGTAAGAGAATTTAGAAGTAGAACCCGAAACATTAAAATTGTATTTATTATAAATTCCCGCTCTGTTCAATATATCAAACCAGTCTGTGTTTATTCCGTTATAAGAAATAGGGACATAAGTTGCGGTAGTGTTTTTCATGTATTCATTTCTCAATTCGGTATATTGCTCTCCATTCAAATATTTAATTTGATTAATGGCAGAAGAAACCCCTAATTGATTAGAAAAACCAAATTGTGTCTTTCCTTTTTTTCCTTTTTTAGTAGTAATCAAAATTACTCCATTTGCTCCGTCAGCACCATAAATACCTACGGCTGCTGCATCTTTTAAAACAGAAATAGTTTCGATATTTTCAGGCGCAATTTTCATTAACGGATTGGCTAAATTTTCAGCATAAACTCCAGCTCCGTCAAAATCACCACCATCTATAGCAAATTCTTCACTCATTACAACACCATCAACAATAATAAGCGGTTGAGACGAAGTTCCTGTAATAGCACCACTCAAAGAAGATAAAGTACCCTGACCACGAATATTGATTTTTACTGGACCTCCAACGCCAGAAGTATTTTCAACCATAACTCCAGCAATTTGTCCTGTAATCATTTTATCAAAACTTTCAGAAGCCTGTTCTACAGCAATATCTTTAGCTTGTAAAGTCGAAATACTTCCAACAATTTCTTCTTTTAGTTTTGTAGTTCCATATGAAGATGTAATTACAACCTGATCCAATTCGTCTGTAACTTCTTGAAGATAAAAGACAAAATCTTTTTTGTAGCCAGCGGTTTGCGATTGCGATTCCATTCCTAAATAGGCAACTTCAAGAATTTGGTCTTTAATATTATCGCCTTTTAGTTCATAAGCAAATTTTCCGTTTGCATCCGTTATCGCGCCCATTCCAGTTCCGTTTACACGAATAGTTGCACCAGGTAGTGGCTGTCTATCTTTTGCGCTGTAAACCGTTCCTTTAATAACGCGTTCCGTTTCGGGAACAGCAGATTTAGATCTGTCAACAGGAGCAGCATTGGTCAATAAAACTTGCTTTTTCTGAATGTAGTAGGAGATCTCTGTGCCTTTTAATAGCTTCTTCAAAGCAACTTCTAAAGTGGCATCATTAACATCTAAATCGGCCAACTGATCCGTATCTATTTTTTTTGCATTATAAATGATTCTAAAATCACTTTGCTCTTCAATAGATTTGATAATTAGGCTTATAGGTTTGTTTTTTACGTGAATTGTAATAAGTTTATTCTGAGAAAATCCTTTAAATCCAGATATGAGTAGGGCTAAGAAAAACAGAATTTTTCTTAAAACGGGTTGTATCGTAAATGTCATGTTTATTTATTTATCGCGGATTGGTGATTGTAATGGTTTTTTGTTGAATAGAATAATTAAAAGGCGTGTCACGTTTTAGCAGGTCTAAAATGTTCTCGACACTAGATTCGCTGATTTTAATTGTACCTGTAAAATTCTGTCTGGCCAAATCAGAATTTTCGTTGATAATTTCAACATCATAAGTACGCTGAATAATTTTAGCGATTGTAGAAAATGGGGTGTCTTTAAAAGCAAGTTCGCCTTTTGTCCAGGCAGCATAAAAGGTTGGATCGACTTCTTTTAAGACCAGTTTTTTTGAATTATTCTGCCATGTCGCCATTTGGTTTGGCTCAAGCAAAATGGAGTTAGTAGGATTAACAGCTTCAGACATTTTAATACTTCCTTCAATTAATGTACTATTAACTGTAGGGTTTTCGGGATAAGCGCTCACATTAAATGTTGTCCCGAGAACTTCAATATCTGCCTGATTAGCATGAACTATAAACGGATGCGATTTGTCTTTGGCAACTTCAAAAAATGCTTCACCAGTTAAGTAAACATTTCTGTTTCCGTTTAAGCCAAATTGCTCCGGATAGCGCAAAGTTGTTCCAGAATTTAAACTCACAACAGTACCATCTGAAAGTTTAAGTTTGAAACGTTTTCCGTAGGGAATAGAAAGCGTATTATAAATCACTTTGTGATCCTGAACTTTGCCGAAGTAAATAATTTCAGTCGGAAATTTTTTGGCAACCAAATCGCCTTTGTCATTTAACAACGTGGTCTGAGTTTTTCCTGAGAAATATTCCAGACGGCCGTCGCCTAATTCTAGAACAATTTCTTTTGGAGTTTCAGATTTACTGTTAAATAAGTAAATAGTAGTTCCTAAACCCAAAAACAATAAAAAAACAGCAGCATATTGTAAATACTGTCTGATTTTGTTTTTTGATTTCATTTGGATTACCGGAACAGTTTCAATAGATAAATCACAAGAAAGAGTGGTTAATGCCCAAATCTTCTTAGTTTTTATAAATTGTTTTTTATTTTCTTCCGATGCTTCGATCCAATCAAAAAGTGCCTGAACTTCTTGTTCTGAAGCTTCGTTAGAAAGGTATTTATTTATTATTTCCGATGTCATATATGCTTTTTAAAACTTCTCGCCATTATAAGTACACCTCAGAATTAAAATACCCTACCCTTTATTCTTAATTATTATAAATAAGGATAAAAATTAAGAACAAATAATCAGATAATTTAGTCTTTAAAATCTTCAAAGCCTTTGTCATATGGGCTTCTACAGCTTTTAAAGTAACTCCCATCTCTTCTGCGATTTCTGCATTTTTTTTATTTTCAAAGCGTTTTTTTATAAAAACTTCTCTGGTTTTTGGTGGCAGATCGCTGATAGATTCCTGAATTATACGTTCTAATTCGGTTAATTCTAAAGTGTCAAACTGAATCGAATTTAAAACTTCGATATCCAATTCTCTTTCTTTGTGGTTTAATAGGTCATTTTTGAATTTATCCTTCACTTTATTATGACGGATTAAATTCAAGCATTTTGATTTGGAGTAAGTAAACAAGAAAGCTTGAATTCCGTTGATAGATTCTATTTCTTCTCTACTTTGCCATAGGTGTAGTAAGGCTTCCTGAGCAAGATTTTCAGCTTCGTCCTGATCGTAAATAAATTGGACGCTGAAAGACTGGATTCTCCTAAAGTATTTATCGTAAAAAAACTTGAATGCAGTTTCGTCTCCTTCCTTAAAGGAATGGAAAAGATCTAATTCGAAACTGGCATTGTTATTCATTAAAACAAATTTACTTTGAAGAAAGCAATATTAAAGTAAATTTTAAAAACTACTCAATTTTGCTCAGAAAGCGGCAAATATAAAAGTTTATTTATATTAATTCTAAATAAAATAAAATTATTGAGTGTTTCCGTAAAATTTATTCAGAAAAGGTTTCGTTTGGTTGTATTTTAACCGCAATTTTTTTACCGCAAAGGGGCAAAGGACACGCAAAGCACGCTAAGTTTTTTAAACGTAAATTGCGAAATTTATATAAAATCTCAAAATAACTCTTAGCGTTCTCTGCGTATCCCATTGCGCCCTTTGCGTAACTCTTAGCAGTGTAAAAACAAAAAACGCAAAGTCCGCAAAGCTTTGTCTAAAAAACTTTGCGAACTTTGCGTAATTCTTTGTGCCTTTGCGGTTAAAAAAAAACTTAAATAATAACTTTTCTATTAAAATTTCGCCATCCAAAACCAATCAATAAAAGACTAAAAAGCAGTAATGGTAAAAAGGCTTTCATAAAACTCGTTTCAGAGTTGTCTTTGAAAGTTTCAACTTTAAAATCTTCCCATTTTTGTTGATCTACAGGCGCATTGTCGAATATTTTCGGGTAAAAATGAAGACGCAGTTTTTCGTGAAATTTTGTCGTTTCCTTTAAAAATAAAAGCTGATTTCGTAAATCAGATTTTGCAATTTCGTTTAACTGAATTTGGGTATGAAGCGTTGGAATAAACTGCGCGATTAATTCACCTGCACGGTTTCGCTGTTCTAATTTCGATTCTAATTCTTTTGACTGAACCGCCGATTCGTCGTCGCCCATTTGCTGCATCGCGTAGTACCAAAGCCAACTGAATTCTTCATCAGGAAGCACATAATTTTTAAACTGCGGATAGTGTTTGTAGAATTTATCTACCGTTTCTTGTTTATCCATATCCCATTTTTCATGGTAGGCATTTCGCTGCGTAAGTGTCAATTCTAACGCCTCAGGAACTTTATATTTATTAATGATATACGTATTGATTCCGGCAGGAAGAATGATAATAAGAAACAACCAGATTGTCAATAAAATAACAGCATTGAAGTTTGAGTTTTTCTGAAGTGAAACAATGAAAAAACAAACCGTAAACCAAAACAAAATGTACAAAACAGATAATCCGTAAAATACGAAAAACGATTTATCAAGCGGAATTTGTAAAAACAAAACAGCAACCAAAAGAATTAAAGTCAAAAGTGCGATCAAACTTAAAATTCTAACATAGAATAGTTTTAAGATGTATAAAAAAGTATTCGGACTTTGTACTGCGACGATTTTCCAAGTTCCAGATTCCTTTTCTTCAGAAATAATATTATACGAAAAAGCAATAATCAAAAGCGGAAACAAATACAAAAGCACAAAACTAAAATCGATATTTCCTGATAAAAGATTACTCGGATTATTGAGTTCAGAATCGTATTTCTGACCTTCTAAACCACGGATCGTAACGTTTTGAATAGAAGGATTTACATCGCGCTGTCCGATTGCTAAACTATTAATAGGCAACGTATTGTTGACCAATGAAAACTTAATGTAGTAGAGTAGGAGCCCAATTTCATCTTTATGAAAAGCGGCATTTCTGGCAATATGTTCTTTTTGATAAACAGTTGCTTCGGTAATATTATTTTGTTGTTTTTCCTGAAATTGATGACCAATTAAAAGGCTTATAAAACCAATAATCAATAAAAAAAGTAATCCAATTTTGGTACCTTTTGAGCGTATAAAATTTTTAAATAAGAGTACTAACATATTAGATGGCTTTTAGGTTTTTAGCGGCAATTCTGATCAAAACAAACAACAGAATTACCCATAAAAGAATAGATATAATGGAAATGATTTCAGTTTTTAAAACTTCGCTGATGTTTTTTGGTTCATAATGAAATTCTTCAAGATCTGCCCAATGTTCTTTTCCAATTTTTAAAGGTTTTTCGTTTGGTCCAGGCTTTTTATTACTAATGTATTTGACCTGCAAAGCATTCATTTTCTGCGCCATATCGTAACGGTAAACTTCAGCTTGTTTTTGAAAATCGATGTACGAATCATAATCCGTATTAGATAATCCCATCGATAAGTTTTTCATTGCGATATAAGGATTCAGAAGCGAAACAGCTTTAGAAAAACTATTTTGTTTGGCATAAATTTTCAGCAAATCTTCCAAATGTCTATTATAAATATTCGAGCTAATTCTTTCACCTTCAGTCATAATAAATCCAGAATAATTAAAAGGAAGTTTTTGTACAGAATCGACTTTGTAAACTCTTAATAAAGAGTCTTTTATTGCTTTATAATGTAAGTCATTTGGATTGTGGCTGTCACCTTGCTTTAAAATGTCATTTTCAATATTGCTGGTAAACTGAATTTTAGACGGTGCTTCGTACAAATAAGCTCCAATTGCCTGCGTTGTTCTTGGCAGAATAATTGTCAAAATCAACCAGATTCCAATTAAAGAAACCAAAGCTTTTTTTGAAGTTTTGCTTGACGCCGAAACTAAAACGGAAACCACGCAAAAGAACATTAAATAAACAAAGTGAAATGTTATAAATAAAAGCATTTTGATTATTTCATCTGTCGAAATTGAAAAGTTCTGAAGCGTTAACCAGATTAAAACCAACACAATAATAGTCGGAATAAAAAGAAGCATAACCACGCTAGCAACGCCCAGAATTTTGCCCCATAAAAGCTGTTTCCAATTAATTCCTTGACTTAAAAGAATTTTTAAAGTTCCGTTTTCTCTTTCGTAAGCAACAGAATTAAATCCAACAAAAAAGATTAATAAAGGCAGTAAAATCTGCAAAACCATTGCAATGCTGATTTCTCCAAAACGTAGCATGCTGTTTGAAAAACCAGCTTCAGAAAAATTGGCTGTGTTTTGTTTGTGCGCTTCTAGGAAAATTGCATTTCCAAAAAATGGTTCCATTCCAAATTCAAAAACGCTTAAAGAGGTACTTTTTCTAAAAGCAAAATTGCCGTAATGCGCCATTCTATGCGGATTCTTATCTGGATTTTTCAACCAGTCTTCACGAGATTCATGTTGGTATTTTTCGCTAGTTTCGTTTTGGCTTTTGTAATTGTCCCAGCCCGAAAAAGCAGCAAATAAAAGCAATACGCCAATAAAAAAGGTAATAATATAAAGTGCCGGATTTTTAAAAACAGAGTTTCTAAAATGTTTGGCTATAAGGAGTTCTATATGTAATAATTTCATATAAATTAAAATTTATAAGTTACTGTAAGGTTTGCATTTCTAGGACTTCCAGGAAATAAACGCAGATAATTCTGTGCGCCAAGCCAATAGGTTTTGTTTAATAAATTGCCTGCATTTAGAGCAATTTGCACATTGCTTTTGTTGGGTTTGTAAAACAAAGCCGCATCAAAAATGGTAAAATCAGGTAGTGTAAAATCTCTTGTGAACCAAGGCACTTTACTGCTTTGGTACTGAACTCCAAATCCAATTCCAAGATCTTTTAAAGCAGAATCAGCAGCAAAGTTGTAGCGTGTCCATAAATTGGCGCTATTTTTCGGCGTATTTTGTTTTCTTGCACCAATTAAAGCAGGATTACTGTCTTTTGTAATTTCAGCATCGATATAACTGTATGAAGCGTTAATTTGCCAATCTGGTGTTATATAACCAGCTAAATCGCATTCAAAACCACGGCTTCTTTCAGCACCTCGCGTCACCAATAAATCTGGATTTGCCGGATCATTTGCATTCATCAAAATATTACGCTGATTGATTTCGTAAATGGCAGCATTAAAAGTCATGGTGTTGTTTAAAAAAGTGGTTTTTACCCCGACTTCTTTCAAATCGCTTTCTAAAGGATCAAACAAACTTCCGCCTGGCAAAGAACCCGTTTGAGGCATTAGAGTCACAGTATTAGATTGAGGCTGATAGCCTTCTAGATAAGTTGTATAAACATTTATCGCACTATTTACAGCATAAGTGATCCCGATTCTTGGCAATAAAGCCGATTTTTTAACGGTCAGTTCGTTGCTAGTTTGATAGTTTGTAATGTCCTCAAACCATTCGTTTCGTAAACCCAATAAAAAAGTAAACTTTTCCCATTGAATCTGATCTTGAATGTAAATAGCATTTGTAGTCGTTAATGCTGATGGCAGTGCCGTTCTTACATTCAAAGTATAATCTTCTGGACTTGTAATTTTATAGACAGGATTATTCAAATTAAAATAATCAACATTCGGTTTTGGCAAAACAACGCCATCAATCGTAACTGTTTGATAGTTTGAGGCATTCGCCAAAACAAAAGTGCTGGCAACCGTTCCGTCATTCAATAAATAACCTCTTCCTGCATTTTGTCCGCCGCCTTTATTTTTATTCCAACTGCTTAAATCGTAACCTGTCAATAATTTGTGGTTAAGTTTTCCTGTTTTTAAATCAAAATTCAAATAAGCGCTTAAGTTGTCAATATCCCAATTTTGCTGACGTTGTACAAACTGCATCATGGCAAGACTTGTAACAGGCTGATTGTTCATATCTACCGCAAAACCATTTGTGGTTCTGTGTTCCTGAAGATCTTCTGTCCAAGTTTGCTTCATATACGATGCATTAAAACCAATTTTAGAATTGAATTTATGTGCAAAATTGGTCATCAAAATCATTTCTTTCGACTTGAAAAAATCACCAGGCGCGCCAAGATTTAAACTTATTGGAGTTTTATTCAGACTTGTTTTTCCTGCAACGGCTCCAAAAATAGGCTGTCCGCGATCTAAAACTCCTGTCATGTCGCTTAGAATCAATTCCGTATTGATAGCCGTTTTTTCATTTGGAATATAACTGAAAGAAGGCGAGATCAAAAACGATTTATTATTGACTAAGTCGCGAAATGATTTTGCCTGCTGATACGCACCGTTTACACGATACAAAAGCGTTTTAGATTCATTTAAAGGACCTGTAAAATCAAGAGTTCCGCGCAAAGTACTGAAACTGCCTACACTCATGCTGACTTCCTTTCTGTCAATTGCCAAAGGTTTTTTGGTAACCATATTAATGCTTCCGCCTGGATCAACAGAAGAAAATGTAGCGCTTGACGGACCTTTTATAACTTCAATGCGTTCAATATTACTCGTTAGAGGCTGAAGAAAATAATACTGGCGTGTTCGCATTCCGTTAATAATCTGTCCTTCTTCATTTTGGCTGATACCTCGAATTGTATATTGATTGTAATAACTTGCCGGAATTACACCGCTAGACATTTTAACAGCATCTGCAAGATAAAAAGCGCCTTTGTCTGCAATTAATTCTTTGGTTATCGTTGAAATGGATTGCGGAATATCTTTGTTCAAAGCCGCAGTTTTTGTTGCAGCAAATGAATAATCGCTGTTGTATTTTTTGGTTGAACGTCCCACGATTTCAACAGTTTGCAATTCATTTCGGTCAATTTCAAGCCGAATGGTCATAAAATCAGAACTTGATTTCAACTGCATGGTTTTGTACCCGACAGCCGAAATTTCAATTGTTCCCTGACCTTCAAGATTAAAATTTCCGTTTGTATCTGTACTGGTTTCTTTATCAGAATTTAATAATTGTACAGATGCCCCAATAATAGTTTCTTTTGAATTATTATCGATAACTTTTCCTTTTATTTCCTGTGATTGCACTTGATTGGCTAGTCCGATAAAAAATAGTATTGAAAATATATTTTTCATCTTAAACAGTCTGTAAATACAAATCTTCTAGTTCGTTAGCCGAAATTTTATCAGCTTCGATAACGGTTACTAAATTTCCCTGTTTCATTATCCCAATGTGCGAAGCCACTTCTCTGGCTCTGAAAATATCGTGAGTTGCCATTAAAATTGCAGTTCCGTCTGCAGAAAGCTCTTTTAAAATCTGAGAAAATTCATTAGAAGCTTTTGGATCTAAACCGCTAGTAGGCTCATCCAGAAGAAGCACTTTTGCTTTTTTAGCAATCGCAATCGCAATTCCCACTTTTTGGCGCATTCCTTTAGAATATCCTCCTAAATTTTGATTATGTGCTGCGGCTTGCAATCCCGCTTTGTTTAAGAAATAAGTCAATTCTCCATCAGAATATTTGAATCCTGCTAACGACGAAAAGAATTTAAGATTCTCTAAACCAGTAAGATTTGGGTATAACATTACCGTTTCAGGAATATAGGCAATATGTTTTTTGGTTTCCTGATTGTTTTCGATTACGGAAATATTATTGATTTCTAATTCGCCTGAGGTTGGTTCAATAAAGCCTAAGAAAAGGTTAATTGTTGTAGTTTTTCCGGCGCCATTTTGCCCTAATAGAGCAAAGATTTCGCCTTCTTTTACTGTTAAGTTTAAGCCATTTAGGGCAGTATGATCGCCATATTTTTTAGTAAGATTTGTTGCTGTAAGCATAAAATTATTTGTTGAAAATTTGATTTTTATAAAATAGATATAGAAAATTTCAGGCTTTTAATGAGTTTTAAAAGCTTGATTATTAGTTTTTTGTTGAAATTACTGCAATGAATAAACATGTTTTTGATTTAGAATTTAAGAATCCGAATCAAAAAGCTGTAATGTGAATTTTCTTTTATTCGATTAGAATAAATGAGTAAAGACTTTTAATTTTAAATAAAGTGCAGCAATTAAAAGAATGCAGGAGGTGCGCGCAGTGCAAAAAGACTGCCTTTGAAAAATGTTGAAATTCCCTCAAAATATAAGAATGTATAAGAGGTTTCAGCAATTGTTTGGTAAAATGTAAAAGTTTGGAATGCGTTTGGAATAAACGTACTAAAAGCAAAGTGACAAATATGGCAATTTGCATCGACCGAGTGGCTGTGCGTTATTTCTTTTTGACCAGGAGTATATTTATGTTCGCAGTGTTTTTCTGCTGATTGCTTTAAAATATGCTCATAGGAGTGAACCGTCTGAAACAGCATGGCAAACAATACTGCAAAAGACATCAGGAAATTTACTGCTGTAATCTTCTTTTTCATTCCGTGGTATTTCTGCTGGATATTTAAAGCTTTAATTATCAAATAAATAAACGCAACAGCGTTGCAAATATAAATATCTTATTTAGAAATGCAGTTATATCTCCCTAATTTTTAGAATAAACTGCAAGTTTGCAAAACGATTCTTACCTCTTATAAATTGCTGTACAATAATTGCAACGTATGAAAATCAGAAGAGCCATCAAAATATTTATGAAGAACTTCCTGAAAAACTGGTTCAGAATTTTGAACACTGGCGAACAATGTCATACACGATTGAAGTTTCTCTACGTCAAGACCTTCAAAAATATCAGAAACATTTTCTTCTTTTTTAACTAGTTCCGAAGTTATTTCTAAAAGATGTTTTCCTAAAATGGGATGTTCAAGAAAAGCAATTGCTTCATCGGCATTTTTAATTTCGTAAAATTTGGAATTATCACTAGAACCCATTCCTTTTATTTGAGGAAATATAAACCACATCCAAGGAGATTCTTTTTTGCCATTTTTAATTTCGTCTAGAGCTGTTAAATACAATTTGTTTTGCGCATCTAGAAAACGAAGTAATCCATTGTTATTGTAAGCCATTATTTACGATATTTATTTGGGGGATATCAGGCCATAAAACTAGTCAAAATAAGTTTACTTGTATGTCATCAAATCTTTTTTTTAAAGTCAATTTTTAACATTTAAAATGGAATAATTTAAATAAGCACTTAGTTGTCAAATCGAACCTATAAATTTCATATTAATAGATAAAATCGTACTAATTGACTCTTTTATTGTTATAAAATGAAGTTTTTGTTAGTAATTCTGTTATGATTTTTCTATTTTTATGAAAAGACGGTTTTACGGCAGTCTAAAAAAATAAAATTAGGATTGATATTGAGTACTTTGCAATATCAATATTTTCAACCGGGCACGCTTCGCCCACAAAAAAATAAATGCTTATGAAAATAGGATTAATCGGATTCGGAAAAACTGGAAAATCAGTAGCTTCAATACTATTAGAAAATAAAAAATTCAGCCTTGAATGGGTTTTAAGACAAAGTAATGTTTTGGAACACAGATCAGTTCCTGAGTTTTTTGGAATCCAGTCAGATGAACCCGGCTTAATCTATTCTAGTTCTCATACCTCTGTTGAAGAATTATTAGAAAAACATCCGGTAGATGTCATAATCGATTTTTCTTCAAGTGAAGGAATTTACACGTATGGAGAAACAGCAGCAAAATATAAAGTGAAAATCATTTCAGCAATTTCACATTACAAAGAAAAAGAATTAAAATTACTGAAGAAATTGGCAGATAAAACCACCGTATTTTGGTCGCCAAATATTACATTAGGAGTTAACTATTTATTGTTTGCCGCCAAATTTTTAAAGAAAATCGCTCCTTGGGTTGATATTGAAGTAAACGAAGAACACTTTAAAGCCAAAGAAGGAACATCTGGAACAGCAGTAAAAATTGCCGAAGCGCTAGATGTTGACAAAGAAAATATTAATGTTGTGAGGGCAGGAGGAATCGTTGGAAAACATGAAGTTATTTTTGGTTTTCCTTTTCAAACTGTACGTTTAATACACGAATCTATTTCGAGAGAAGCTTTCGGAAACGGAGTTGTTTTTGTTGCCGAAAATATAAAAGAGAAAGAAAAAGGACTTTATAATTTTGAAGATATACTTACTCCGTATTTTACGGTTTAATTCTAAGGTTCTAGTTCCTTTTCCGCCACGAATTCACGGATTTTTACCAAAAAATTAGTGTAATTCAGCGCACATTATTAAGCACAGATTATAAAAATAATTCGTGAATTCGTGGCGAAAAAAAAGTTTGAAATATTTTCAGAAAATTACAGTATTCAGATTAAATTAAATCTGCGATAAACAAAATTTTATTTTCTAAGCAAAACGGCCTTACTATATTCATAATTCATTTTGGCAATCGAAAGCACAGAAATACCTTGCGGACATTCTATTTCGCATGCACGAGTGTCAGAACAATTTCCAAACCCTTCTTCATCCATTTGTTTTACCATTGAAATGGCGCGTTTAGAAGCTTCCACTTTTCCTTGAGGCAATAAAGCGAGATGCGTTATTTTGGCACCGACAAACAAAGCTGCACTAGCATTTTTACATGAAGCCACACAAGCCCCGCATCCAATGCAAGCTGCGGCATCAAAAGCAGCTTCGGCAGTTTCATACGAAATGGGAATACTATTTGCTTCTGGCGCTTGACCAGTTGAAGCTCCTATAAATCCACCAGATGCGATAATAGAATCAAAAGCTTTACGATCAATTTTTAAATCTCTTAAAACAGGAAAAGCTTTCGCGCGAAAAGGTTCAATATAAATGGTATCTCCATCTTTAAAACTTCTCATATGAAGCTGACAAGTTGTAGTATTTTTGAGAGGACCATGCGCTCGTCCGTTTATCATCACGCCACATTGCCCACAGATTCCCTCACGACAATCATGATCGAACTCAATAACTCTTTCTCCTTGCTGAATAAGCGATTCATTCAAAAGATCCAACATCTCTAGAAACGACATATGCTCTGAAACACCATCAATTTCATAATCTGTCATTTCTCCTTTGGTTGAAGAATTAAATTGCCGCCAAATTTTAAGATAAAGTTTCATGGTTTTATTTTTTTTGGGTTTCAGGTTTCAAGTTCAGATGTTACTTGTCAGGCTGAGCGAAGTCGAAGCCATCTTTTAAAAACTCACAATTCATAACTTATAATTCATAATTCTATTTGTAGCTTCTCACAGCAAGTTCAACCGCATCAAAAGTCAAAGGTTCTTTATGAAGTTCGGGTTCGTTATTTAGACCTTTCCATTCCCAAGCTGAGACATAACAAAACTCTTTGTCATTTCGAACAGCTTCGCCATCAGCAGTTTGATATTCTTCTCTAAAATGAGCACCGCAAGATTCTTCGCGTTGAAGCGCATCATAACACATTAATTCGGCTAATTCGATATAATCGGCAATTCGACCTGCTTTTTCGAGTTCACTGTTTAGAGTATTATCACCAGTAATTCTGAGATCTTTTTCAAAAGAAGCTTTTAGCTCTCGAATTTCGACCAAGGCTTCTTCCAGCTTTTCTTTGCTTCGCGAAAGACCACATTTTTCGTAGAGAAGGCGTCCGATTTTTTTATGGAAATAATCTGCTGAAAGTGTTCCATTAGTATGGAGAAAACGATCCAACTGTCTTCTCACAGTTTTTTCGGCTTCTTCGAAAGCAGGATGTGAAATATCAGGTTTTGGCAAATTTAATTCGCCCGCCAAATAGTTTGGAATAGTATAAGGAGCAATAAAATAGCCATCTACGCAAGCCTGAAGTAGCGAATTTGCTCCGAGTCGGTTTGCGCCATGATCGGCAAAATTAGCTTCGCCTAAAGCAAATAAACCAGGAATCGTAGTCATCAATTCATAATCAACCCAAAGTCCGCCCATAGTGAAATGCGCTGAAGGAGAAATTAACATTGGTTCTTTATATGCATTTATGCCTGTAATCTTTTCATACATCGCAAAAAGATTACTGTATTTGGCTTCGATTTTATCTTTTCCTTGTGCTTTAATAGCATCCGAGAAATCGAGATAAATAGCATTTTTCATTGGTCCAACTCCATGACCAGCGTCAATTCTTTCTTTTGCAGCCCGTGACGAAATATCTCTTGGAGCCAAATTTCCAAAAGATGGATATCGACGTTCTAAATAATAATCACGTTCTTCTTCGGGAATCGCATTTGCATTTCGATCATCTGTCGCTTTTTTAGGAACCCAAATTCGGCCGTCATTTCGCAGCGATTCCGACATTAAAGTAAGTTTCGATTGATTTTCTCCATGTTGCGGAAGAGAAGTCGGGTGAAACTGAATCCAGCTCACGCCAGCCATAAAAGCACCTTTTTTATGCGCGCGCCAAATTGCCGAACTATTGCAACCCATTGCCAAAGTAGACAAATAATATACTTTTCCGTAACCGCCAGAAGCCAAAACAACAGCATCAGCAGCGTGGCGTTCTAAAATTCCTGTTTCAAGATTTCGTGCAATTATTCCTTTGGCTTTGCCATCAATCACGACAAGTTCGAGCATTTCGTGACGCGTATATAAAGCAACTTTTCCTAAAGATGCTTGACGTTCTAAGGCCTGATATGCGCCCAATAAAAGCTGTTGTCCCGTTTGACCTCTAGCATAAAAAGTTCTAGAAACTTGAACGCCACCAAAAGATCTATTGTTTAAATAACCCGCATATTCTCTAGCAAAAGGAACACCTTGTGCCACAGCATGATCGATAAGATGAGCAGAGCATTCAGCTAAACGATAAACATTAGCTTCCCGAGATCTAAAATCACCACCTTTTATGGTGTCATAAAACATTCTGAAAGTGCTGTCGCCATCATTTTTGTAGTTTTTAGCAGCGTTTACTCCGCCTTGAGCGGCAACAGAATGCGCACGTCTTGGAGAATCTTGAAAGCAGAAAGATTTGATATTATAACCTTGTTCAGCAAGAGAAGCCGCACACGAAGCGCCCGCAAGACCTGTTCCGACTACTATAATATTGAGCTTTTTTCGGTTTGCAGGATTGACCAACTTGGCTTTGGACTTGTAAAGACTCCATTTATCGGCGAGAGGACCTTCGGGTATTTTTGACTCCATAATTTTAGTGTTTAAAATAAAGCGTAACAAAATTTTAAAAAGAAACTAAATGGTAAGGAAGCCCTAATTTACTATAAATTATTGATTTACAGTTTTAAAAAGTAAGTATTTTATATTGTTTTTTATGATTTGAAATTTCGATTATTCATTTCGATTTCCAATAATTTCATTTCGATGTAATGTTCCCCAATCTTTCAAGGCTATAATCACATTGGTAAGTGATTTGCTGTGTTCTGTTCTCGAATATTCTACCGTTGGCGGAAAAGTATCGTAAACCGTTCTTGTTACCAATTTATTGATTTCAAGATCTTTCAGTTCTTTAGAAAGCATTTTGTCTGTAATTCCATCAATGATTTTAGAAATTTCTTTGAATCTTTTAGGACTTCCGTCTAATGCAATTAAAATAGGAAGTTTCCATCTGCCGCTTAAGATTTCTAAGGCATCTCTAACAGGCAAAAGCGCTGCCATGCATTCTTGAGGTTTACAATCTTTTTCTGCTATTTCACTTATGATATCTGCTGTTGTTTCCATGTTTTTCTTGTTACTATCTTAGAGGATAGCGCTATCCTCAAGGATAGTACTATAAAAGAGATAGTAAATGTAAATAAGTTTGTATTGTAAAACAAATGATATATAATTATGAGCCAAAAGATTCTACAAATACTAACAAGTACTAATGGAGAAAATTCATTTAGTAACCAATTATCTAATGCTGTTATCGAGAAACTGAAAGCATTAAATCCAAGCAGTACTGTGCAAACTCTTGATCTTTCTAAAACACCTTTGCCATATTTAACGGGTTCACATATTAGTGCCGTTTATGCGCCTGCAGAAACACATTCTGAAGAACAAAAATCAGCGCTTAAATATTCAGATGAAGCGATTCAGAATTTACTAGATTCTGATATTATTGTGATTGGAGTTCCTTTGTACAACTTCGGAATTCCAGCAGTTTTAAAAGGTTGGATCGATCAGATTGCAAGAGCAGGGAAGACTTTCAGTTATGCTGACGGATCGCCAAAAGGACTGGTAAACGATAAAAAAGTATACTTGTCAATTGCTTCGGGTGCAATATTTTCCGAAGGTCCGTATAAAAGCTACGATTTTTCAGAATCGTATTTGCGTACTGTTTTAGGTTTTATGGGAATGACGGATGTAACGACATTTAGAGTAGAAGGAACAGCAATTCCTGATTTTGGTGCAAATGCGTTGCCAAAAGCGTTGTCTTCAGTTGAAGAGTTTGCTTTTTAATTTAAAAAATATCGTTGTCAAAGCTTTAAACTTTGACAACGATATATAAGTTTATTATTTATTTTTCGATTATCATGGTTACACCCTGACCGCCAGCAGCACAAATCGAAATTAATCCTTTTCCAGAACCTTTTTCGTTCAATAATTTAGCCATTACGCCAATAAGTCTTCCGCCAGTTGCCGCAAATGGATGCGCGGCGGCTAAACTGCTTCCTTTTACATTCAGTTTATTTCGATCAATTGCTCCTAGAGGTTTCTTTAAGCCAATTTCTTTACTCAATTCAGGACTTTCCCAGATTTTTAAAGTGGCTAAAGTTTGAGCTGCAAAAGCTTCGTGAATTTCGTAATAATCAAAATCTTGCAGGTTTAATTCTGCTTTTTCCAACATTCTTGAAGCAGCAAATAAAGGAGCCAATAAAAGATTTTGTTGATTTTTAACGTATTCAATCGCAGCAATTTCAGCAAAAGTGATGTAAGCCAAAATAGGAAGCCCTTGCTCTTTTGCCCATTCTTCGCTAGCCAAAAGAACACAAGATGCGCCGTCAGTTAATGGAGTTGAATTTCCTGCCGTTAATGTTCCGTTTACTTTATCGAAAGCTGGTTTTAATTTCGCTAATTTCTCAATTGTACTGTCTCTTCTCAGATTATTGTCTGTTTTTAATCCGTTGAAAGGTGTAATCATATCATCAAAAAAGCCTTCATCATACGCTTTTGCCATATTCAAATGACTTCTTAAAGCAAATTCATCTTGTTCTTCACGACCTATTTTGTAATATTTTGCAGTGATTTCAGTATGTCCGCCCATAGAAAGTCCCGTTTGAGATTCTTCATTTCTAGGAACTAAAGGCGATAAATCTTTCGGACGAAGCTTTAAAAATGTTTTAATTTTTCCGCCTAATGATTTTGCTTGTCTCGCTTCTAAAAGAATTTTTCGAAGTTTTTCGCTAACTGCAATCGGCATATCGCTGATAGAATCTACACCGCCAGCAATTCCAGAATCGATTTGTCCGAGAGCGATTTTATTTGCAATGTAAATAGCGCTTTCAATTCCAGTATCGCAAGCCTGTTGTAAATCGCATGCAGGAGTTGCAGGATCTAGGCTGGTTTGCATGACACATTCGCGAATTAAATTATTGTCGTAAGTGTGTTTAATTACAGCACCTCCAGCAACTTCTCCTAATAATTTTCCTTTCAAATCGTATTTATCAATAAGACCATCAAGTGCTGCGATCATCATTTCTTTGTTTCCCACATTAGAATAGGCCGTATTGGCTCTCGCGAAAGGAATTCTGTTATAGCCTACAATGGCAACTTTTCTTATTGTATTTGATTTCATGTCAGGAAGTTATTTGTTTTTGGTTTTTGAATTTTCGAAGTATAAAGATAGAAATAGATTTCGGTTTCAAACTTAATGCAGATTAATATTATCACGAAATAACTTAGAATAGTGGTTTTGAAATTATTTCTACTGATTGACTATAAATTTGTTGTATTTATTTAGAATGGATAAAAATAATTTGGAAAAGTTGAGATTACCACATACTTTTGTCGCTCAATTTAAAATCAAAACCAATGAAAATAATTATTAATGCCAAAGTTTATTTTTTTGTGCTGTTTTTGAGCTCATTAAATATGATGGCGCAACAGCTTGGAACTGTAAACGGAAAAGTTTCTCTGAGTGGCAATAAACCAGCAGAAAATATTGCTGTAGCTTTAAAAGGAACAAAATATTCAGACATTACAACTGTTTCCGGACATTACGAAATTAAAAATGTAAAACCAGGAACGTATACGATCGTATTAAATGGAGTTGGAATTCAGGCTGTTGAAGATAAAATTGTTGTGAATTCAAAACAAGTAACAACTAAGAATTTTTCTCTTTCTGAAAGTCAGGAAGATCTTGATGAAGTGGTTATTACAAAAAATAAATACAAGCAAGATAAGCCTTCATTATCATTGCGTCTTCAAACTCCTGTTTTAGAAATTCCACAAAACATACAAATCGTAAGCGGACAAACTTTAAAAGATCAGCAAATTACGAGTATGAGCGACGGAGTAATTCGTAACGTGAGTGGGGCTGTTCGTTTAGAGCACTGGGGAGATTTATATACTAATATTACAATGAGAGGTTCTCAAATTCAGGCTTTTAGAAATGGTTTCAACGTTGTTTCTTCTTTCTGGGGACCATTAACAGAAGATATGAGTTTTGTAGATCATATTGAATTTGTAAAAGGACCAGCAGGATTCATGCTTTCAAGCGGAGATCCAAGCGGATTGTACAATGTGGTGACTAAAAAGCCAACTGGAGTTACAAAAGGTGAGGTGAGTGTTCTTGGCGGAAGCTATGATTTTTACAGAGTAAGCGTTGATCTTGACGGAAAATTAGATAAAAAAGGAAAATTACTTTATAGATTTAACGGAGCTGCACAAAACAAAGGATCGCACCGTCCGTTTGAGCACAATAACCGTTATGTAATTGCTCCTGTACTTTCGTATCAAATTGATGATAAAACAAAAATCACGGCTGAATATAATTTCCAATATGCAAATATGACTGAAGTAGGTTCGTACTATGTTTTTGGACCAGCGGCGGGAGGTTACGCAACTTTGCCTGTAGGTTTTACGATGACGCAACCAGGATTGCCTGATACTAATATTCAGGATCATAGCGGATATCTTCAGTTCGAACACAAGTTTGATGAAAACTGGAAACTTACTGCACAGACTTCTTATTTTAAATATATTCAGCAAGGATATAGTTCATGGCCTGGTGTTGTAGGGCCTGGGCCAGCTGATAGAGATTTTGACGGTGTTCCCGAAGGTAATCTTGCTTATGGAGAAATCATCAGAAATGTTGGTATTTGGGATGCTGAAAGCAATATGTATTTAGGACAAGTATTTGTGAACGGAAAATTCAATACAGGAAATGTTTCGCACAAAATATTAGGAGGAGTAGATTTAGGAAGTAAAGATTATATGGCAGATTGGGGACAATCACATGATTTAGATACAGTTGATAATCCGTTTAATGTTTACAATCCAAATTATGGAGCGCCTTCAAATGGTTTCCCGCAATTTGATCACAAAACACCTCTTAGCCAAAGAGCTGCTGCTGCTGGCGGATTGATGAGTTCAGAATATGCTGCCGGTTATGCTCAAGATGAGTTAGGTTTTATGGAAAACAGATTGAGACTTACTCTTGCTGCGAGATATACTTGGATTAGTCAGGCAAGTTGGGGAGGAGATCCAATTTCTGATAGCCATATTACGCCTCGTGCTGGTTTAAGTTATTCTATTACGGATAGTTTTGCAGTTTATGGATTGTACGATCAGGCTTTTACGCCACAATCTGGTATTATTAAAAACGGTGATAAAGTAAAACCGCTTACAGGTAATAATATGGAAATTGGTATTAAAAAAGATTGGTTTGACGGATCTTGGAGTACTACTTTGGCAGCTTATAGCATTTTAAAGAAAAACGAATTGACATCTGATCCTGCGAATACTCCTGGACAGCAGTTTAGTGTAGTTTTAGGAGAAAAAAGAGCGCAAGGTTTTGAATTTGATTTGAGAGGAAAAATCTTTGACGGACTGAACCTGATTGCAAATTATGCTTTCACAGAATCTATTGTAAACAAAGTTGATCCTGCCGTTTCTGCGGCAACAGGAATTAAGGTAGGAGATATTGTTCCAGGTTATGCAAAACACACAGCAAATGCTTGGTTAAATTATACGCTTCAACATGGAAAATTAAAAGGTTTTGGAGCTTCAATCGGTGGAACTTTCCTTGACGGACGCCAAACGGATACTTGGAGTGCTGGTTTAGAAAGATTGCCTTCATACTTTAAATTAGACGGAGGTTTATCTTATGAAACAGGTAAATTTAAAGTTACTGCAAACGTATTCAATATCTTAGATAAATATCTATATAGCGGTTCATACTACAGCTGGTTAAATGCTTACTACTGGCAAACTGAAGCGCCAAGAAACTTTAGAGTTGGTTTTACCTATAAATTCTAAACTGGTTTGTTTTCGTTGAAAAATTGCAAATCAACAAAAGGCATCGTCTATGACGATGCTTTTCTTTTGAGGTTCAAAGGTGTAGAGGTACATAGGTTCAAAGGTTTTATGAATTGTCTTCAGTTTTAAATGGAGGAACTGATTGAGATTAAAAAAGGCTTTAGCCAAACTTTGCGAGTTTGGGCTAAAGCCTTTTTTATTTAGACTATAATCATCCAGCTAAAGCTGGACGCAATTCAATTATTTTAAATTAAAAATTATCCTTTCTTAATCAACGGAATCAGTTTTGTTCCAATTAATTCTATGGCGTTCATTAATTGTTTGTGCGTCAAACCAGCATTATCCATTTGGAAAGTAAATCGGTCAACTCCACCAAGTGCTTCGCTGTGACGAAGGATTTTCTCAGCAGCTCTTTCCGGACTACCCACAATTAAAACGCCTAAATCATCAATTAAACCGTCAAATTTGCCTTTGGTTACAGGAGGCCAACCTCTTTCGTATCCTAATTTGGTCCATAATTCGGCATAACCTGGATAGTAATCTGCAATTGCACTTTCTGTTGTAGTGCCAACATAACCAGGTGAATGCAAACCAACTTTGAGCTCTTCTGGTTTGTAACCCGCTGCTGCTCCAGCTTCACGATATAAATCGACTAAAGGTTTAAAGCGATGCGTTTGTCCGCCAATAACAGCAACCATTAACGGAAGCCCCAATGAACCTGCTCTAATAAAAGATTCAGGTGTTCCGCCAACGCCAAGCCAAATCGGTAGTTTTTCTTGTAAAGCTCTCGGATAAACAGGAAGATTGTTTAGTGCAGGACGAAATTTTCCTTCCCAAGTCACAAATTCGTTGTCACGAATCTGTAAAAGCAAATTTAGTTTTTCGCTGAAAAGCTTATCATAATCATTCAAATTATATCCGAAAAGGGGATAAGCTTCAATAGCAGAACCGCGACCAGCGACGATTTCTGCTCTTCCTTTCGAAATTAAATCTAAAGTCGCAAAACTCTGATACACTCGTACAGGATCAGCCGCACTCAAAACCGAAACGGCACTTGCTAAACGTATATTTTTGGTTCTTGCCGCAGCCGCACTTAAAATAACAGCTGTAGCAGAATCTAAAAATTCTTTTTTATGATGTTCTCCAATTCCGAAAACATCAAGACCAACTTGATCTGCAAATTCAATTCTCTGCAAAAGTTGCTCCATAGCATCAACACTGCTCAAAGTGTTGTTATCGCCATACATTGCCGAAGCAAAACTGTCTATTCCTATTTCCATAAAATTTCAAAATCTAAAATCTACAATTGCCTAGTGTGAAAATCCAAACGAAATACTGATAATGATAATCATTATTACAATTAAAGTAATGCCGACATATAAATAATCTTTCTCTAATAAAAACGAGAATAACGAAAGCAAAACACGCAAAACAGGTGTTAAAAACAGCAGCACAATACCTGTAAAGATTAATGATTCTCCGTTTCCTTGAATTGCTCCGTTGTAGACAGCGGCGATAACTTCAAATATATTTCGGTCGTTTTCTTTAAAAACAGAATAATCTTCGATCTGATTTCCGTTGTGAATTAGATATACGATTCCGCCAATAAAAGCGACTGATAACGAGATCCAAACTCCGTAACGAAGCAAGTTTCCTATAATAGTTTGAAAATCTTTTTCTCCAAATTTTTCTTCTTGTATCATATTAGATTTTTCCATTTAGTCCGTTATAAATCATATTGATTGCCAAAACAAAGATCAAGCAGGCAAAAAATATTCTCAATTTCTTCGGATTTGTTCTTACTAAGATTTTTGCTCCAGCCATTGCTCCAAACAAAACTCCAATTACAACCGGCATACAAATTCCAGGTTCGATATATCCTTTTTGAATATAAATTACAGAACTTGCCATTGCGGTAACTCCCATCATGAAATTACTGGTTGTAGTAGAAACTTTAAACGGAACACGCATAATATTATCCATAGCAATAACTTTAAAAGCACCAGAACCAATTCCGAGAAGACCAGACATCATTCCGGCAACTCCCATCATACTGAAACCGCCAATAACATTTTTGGTTCCGTATTTTACGACTTCGCCATCGTGTGTTGGATAAGTTCCCTCTAATTTTAGTTTTTTAGCCAACGGACTAGATTCTAAAACGATATGTTCTTCTTTCTTTCGAAGCGAATTAATAGCCGAAAAAATCAAAGTTAAACCGAATAAAACCGCAATAAAAGAAGTAGGAGCGATAGTAGAAAGTAAAGCACCACAAACTGCTCCGATAGTGGTAGCAATTTCAAGGAAAATTCCCATTCTCATATTCGTAATTCCTTCTTTTACATAAGCAGCGGCAGAGCCTGAAGAGGTGGCGATCACGGAAACTAAAGCAGCTCCAATAGCATAATGAATATCGACACCGAGAAGAATAGTAAGAAGCGGAATAATAATGATACCGCCTCCTAAGCCTGATAATGAACCAATAAAGCCTGCTAAAAAGGCACCGAGAATCATGATCAGCGTAAAGGTAAGTATTGTCATTTAAGATATGTTTTTGTAATTGCTAATTTACGAATACAAATTTGTTCACGGAAAAATTAGGGGCTTAATAATACCTTAAAAATTTTTTGGAGTTAGTTTTTAGTCGAGGTTTTCAGTCTCAGTCTCAGTCTCAGTTTGCTTTAGAAGTCTAGAAGCTTTGTCAAAGTTTTAAACTTTGACAAAGCTTACTCGCCACAGACTGAATACTGCGACTGAAAACTAAATTTTAACCCTCAGTTTAGTAGGCGGGTAGCCAAATATTCGTTTAAAAGCGATACTGAAATTAGAAACATTTTGATAGCCAGAAAGTAGGCTGATTTCTTGTATAGAAAGGGAAGTGTCGGTTAAATAATGTCTTGCATTGTTCATTCTGATTTCTTGGAGATATCCAAAAACCGTTTCACCAAAAACCGTTTTAAAACCTTCTTTTAACTTGGTTTGATTTACGCCAATTTTACGGGCAAGTTCTACAATAGTATAAGGATTGTCAATGTTTTCACGAATTAATTGTGCTGCAAATTTTATCTTTTCTATATCGCTTCCATTTAAATTTGTAGCTTCTTTTTCCTGATCTAAATCATGATGACTTAAAGCAATAAGCTCATAAATTTTAGATTCCATATAGATTTTTCGAGTAAGACCTTTATAAAAACAGTTTTTAATATCCTGAATTACACCATAAATCTTGGCGCCAATTTTAATCTCATTTTTAGATAGAGCATTACTATTATTTTTTTGGATATTATTTAAAAAGCTATCCATTACCCTAGATTCTCCCTCATATTTACTCAACACATTTACAGGAAGATGAATATCGAAAGTATTGTAAATAATATCTTTTTTGAAATCAATTTTCGCATGATTATCTTCTGCAGAAAGAAAAGTAATATTGCCTGACATTGGAGCAGTAAACTCTTTTACAGAACCTGGATTAATATAACCGATTTTCTGATTTGAAAGATTGAAATGCATTTCTAAAAGAGATGAATCTCCTCTGCCTGACATCGATACATCGTCGTTGAGCTGATAATTTCCTTGAACAATAGATAATTCTTCGGTAATAGAATGTTCATGAAATAAAATATCGCCTTTTGGAGTGATAAACTTGATATCTTTTTCTCCTTCCAATTCTATTTCAGAAAGGCCGGTGTTTGGTTTTGGAACACTTTCCAAAAAATCAACAAAATCATTCGTGTCAATTTTAAATGCCATCTCTTATACTTCTAATTTCATAATTAAAACTTCCACTTTCATAAATGCATCCGTCTGTTATAAAATACTTTTGCACGTGCAAATATAATTTATAATAAGTTTAAATAAAAACAGCTTGATACTCAAATTAAACCTTATGTTTTTATTCCTGATGGGACTTTTCTCTGCAAATGCTTGTCCGGTTTACATTCATATTGAAGATAACCTCGGAAATCCTTTATCCAAAATTACTGTTCTGGTCGATAATAGACCAATGGGAAGCACGAATAACTCTGGTATTTTAGAACTTTCACTTTCTACAGGAACTTACCAGATCGAAGTGGTAAAAAACAACGGATTAAAAGTAAAACAAACTATTTCTGTAAACTGTGAGCAAGATAATCATTTCAAATTTACATTGAATGCTGATGATGCTGATTTGGCAAAGTTAAGTGAAGTTGTAGTACAGAATAAAAGTGTAAAAAAACAGATTGAAGAATCTCCGTTTTCTGTTCAAGTTATCGATTTTAAAAAACAATACGATAAAGCTGGTGATGTGGGCGATTTTTTAAATCGTGCTTCGGGAGTAAAATTAAGAACTAATGGAAATATAGGTTCGCAAGTTCAGATTAATTTGGGCGGACTTCAAGGAAAAGCTGTTCGTATTTTTAAAGATGGAGTTCCAATTGAACTATTCGGTCACGGTTTTAGTTTAGGGACAATTCCTGTAAACATGCTGGACAGAGTTGAAATTTATAAAGGTGTAATGCCTGTTTATTTGGCTTCTGATGCTTTAGGTGGCGGGGTAAATCTTGTAAGTCGAACTTCAAATAAAAATTTTGCTGAAGTGTCTTATGAAGCTGCTTCTTTCAATACGCATAGAGCTACGGCGAATCTTTATCTTCAAAATAAAAACAATTTCTACGGCGGATTTAATGGTTCTTTTAATTATTCTGATAATAATTATAAAGTAAATGTTCCAATTCAAAATGCTACTAACGAGGAATTTAAGAATGTGAAACGTTTTCATGATATGACAAGATCCAACTACGGAGAAGCTTTCGTAGGATTAAAAGAAAAATCTTGGGCAGATGATGTTCGTTTGACTTTAATTTATTCTGATTTCTATAAACAGATTCAGAATGATGCTGGAATGGTTAGTGTTTATGGCCAGGCTTTTTCTAAAGAACAGAATTACACGGGAATGATCAATTATCGTAAAAAGTTTTTTGATGATAAATTGAAAGTGAGTTTCTTGACCAATTATAGCCATTTCAATACCAAATTTATTGATACAGCAACCGTTCGTTACAATTGGAACGGTGAGATTATTGCCGAAAACATGCAGCCTGGTGAAATTAGATCAGGAAACAATCAGCGAATGAAATACAATTTTGTTTCGTCAAGATTAAATATGGAATATCAATTGTCTGATCGTAACTTTTTAGAATTTAGTGAATTGTATTATTCTCAACGAAGAAAAGGAAGCGATCCATTAGGAGCTATTTCGGTAATTGAAGGCGTTGATGTTTTAACAGTTCCAGCAACTTATAGAAAAGACAATATGGCTTTGGCTTGGCGTTCTTTATTTTTTGAAAATAAATTAGAAAGTATTGTTGCGGCAAAATACTATCATTATAATACAGAAGGTTATACGACAGATAATTATGGTTTTGCTTGGAAAGCTTCAAAAGATGACAGTCAATTTGGTTATTTGGGAGGTCTAAAATGGGAAAAAGATAACTATTTAGTCAAAGCTTCTTATGAATATGCAACGCGTCTTCCTGATGAATTTGAGATTTTTGGAGACGCAAGACTTGTAAAAGAAAATCTAGATCTTGATCCAGAAAAAAGCCATAATTTAAACTTAAACGGACAATATACAATTGCTAAAGAAAACAGCAGTTTAACTTTCTCAGCCAATTTATTTTATAGAAAAGTAAAAGATATTATTTTCCTTCAGCTTGATATACCTTTTAATCGTTACATCAATTATGAGAATTCAGAAATAAAAGGTTTTGAATTTGAAACTAATTATTCTCCTTCAAAATGGCTTAATACAGGTTTCAATGTAACGTATCAAGATATTAGGAGAGTTGGCATTAAAGAATCTGCTTTTAAATATTTAAATGATTCGCGAGTGCCAAATATTCCGTTTTTGTTCGGAAACTTTTGGGCAAATACTTTTTTCGGGAATTTATTTGAAAAAGGCGACAGCTTAAATTTCACTTGGAATGCAAATTACACACACCGATTTTTTTTGGTTGACATTCCAAAAAATCAAGAACCACCATTGTTTGGACCGGTAAAAGATTTTCAAACCTCATTAATTATTCCAAGAGACGGTAGATTAGGACAGTTTTCTAATGATGTAGGTGTTTATTATCATTTTTCAGATAAAAAAACAACAGTTTCAGCCGAATGTAGAAATATTGGAGACGTACGCTTGTACGACAATTTTAATGTTCAGCGACCAGGAAGATCTTTCCACCTAAAAGTAGTTTATAATTTTTTTTAAATAAAACCGATAAATCAGATCAACTATGAAAAGAAGCAACTCACTTCGTTCAGTACTGGCAGGAATCGCTGCTTGTATGCTTTTATTTTCTTGCAGCAGCAATGACGATAATTCAACTCCAGACACCGGAAACACAGACGATACTTTACCAAAAAATGAAACTTGGATTATTTATAATGGTGCAGCTAACTGGAGCGGTGGTATTTATGCTCTAAAAGATAATAAATCTAGAGAAATCAATCTTTCAACATTACCATTTCTTCAAGTAACATCTTCTTTAGGAGGAAGTGTATTAGACAAAACACTTTTTAAAGTGAATGATGTTTCAAATGCAAAACAAGGAATCAATAAAATGGGACTTGATGCAACTGGAAAAGTTGTAGATCAAGGATTTTTACCATCTCAATCTAATGCTTACGAAACCAATTATTTAGTAGCAAGCGCAACAGAAGGTTACTACTGGGATAAAGTAAGAGGCGGATTAAAACTTCAAAAATTCAATCCAACTACAATGGAAAGAACAGGAGAAATTGATTTTTCTTCACTTTCAGAAGGACAGCCTTTAGAATCAATCGGACAATTGATTATTGCAAAAAGAGAGAACAAATTATATCTTGACTTATTATTAGGAGACAAAGCAGCAGGAAACTGGCAAGTATCTCCAGTAGTAAAAGAAGTTGCTATTGCAGTTTATGATTTAACTACAAACAAAATCGAAAACGTAACTAAAATGGGTGGTACAACTAATTTAGGTGTATTTATCGATCACGTTTTATGGAGTTTAGATGCAGTAACTGGAGATTTATATTTTGCTTCAGTAGGTGATATGAAAACACAGCCATCTGATTATTCTTCTAAAATTCTTAGAATTAAAAAAGGAGAAGTTAATTTTGATACAACATTCGCATTGGATATGAAATCATACCAATTCCCAGCAGAATTCAACAGACTTTTTGCTCACAACGGAAAAATTTATACTACAATTCCATCAAGAGCGGTTTCTTACTACAATGGAGGTCAGCACGGAGTTAGATACAGAGACGATGTTTGGTATTGGAATGAAATTGACGCAGTTACTAAAAAAGCAACTCGTTTAAACATGCCGCCAGATAACTTCTATACTACACAAAATCCATTTTTCCATAATGGAGAAATCTATTTCTTATCAAACAGTACATCAGATGGTTTCTCTGGAGTTAATCAATACAATCCAGCAACAGGAGTTGTAAAAGAAACTTTCCGTCTAAAAGAAAGCGGTAGAATCCAAGGATTTAATATCATCAAAGACTAATTTTAGTTGGTTTAATATCTTAAAAATGGCGCTTTTTGCGCCATTTTTTATTTACGATATTCAAGAATTTTAAAAATTTGGACTTTTTTTTGACATTTTTTATATTTGAAAGACAATAGTTTATTAAAGAAAAGTGTCGAAAAATAATATACAAACATATTCCTTAACGCATCACAAGAGTTTGTTTTCTCATGCAGATCAGAAAGAGTATTTTTATATTCAGACTAGCGAGCATCCTTATATTAATGAGCCCTATCGTGCAGAAAGTTATGCAATTGAGTTTCTAAGAAAAGGAAGTATCATAATGCATACGGGACTCGAAACAAAAGTAGTTCATGCTCCAGCGATTATTACTTTAGGCCCTTCTGTAATTAGAAGTTTTTCTAAAAATGAAGACGAAATCTTAATCGATATTATATTTTTTAAACCACAGTTTTTCTTAGAAAATCAGGCAAATGTATTTTTCTTAACGCAATATGATTTTTTTGAAAAAAGCGAAAGCAATAATTCTCCGCTCACAAAAACAGATGAAAGTAAGTTTGAGCGTATTTTCAGTTTAATAAAAGAAGTTTCTGAGGATCAATCTAAGTATCAAGCTTCTATTTTGAGAAGTTATCTCTATATTTTAATTTATGAAATTGATGCTCTTCAGAAAGAAAAAATTGTTGCGGAAGTACAAAATCCTTTATTTGAAAAGTTTAAAGAATTGCTTTTTAAAGAATTCTTGAATTTCAGAACTGTACAGCATTATGCGGATGAACTAAATGTAAGCAGAAAATATTTATCTGAAGTCATTAAAAAGAACAGCGGAAAAACGGCAAGCGAATGGATTAACGAAATAATCATTTTGGAAGCTAAAGTCTTATTGCAGAATAAAAAAATGTCAATCAATCAGATAAGCGATTTACTTCATTTTTCTGATCAATCTGTTTTTGGAAGATTTTTTAAAAACTCTGAAGGAATTTCGCCTTTAGAATATCGAAAAAAACAAATCGATTAAAATCATTCCGCCGACTTTTTGCACAAAACAGAAGCCGTATTGCTCTTTTTTTAGACAAGCTTTCGGTGCAATTTTGTTTTTTATTTTTAAAGAAAAGAAATGAGTAAAGTTGCAAAATTTGTTGTCATCATTAACGATAATGTCTTTTGGATGGAAGACAAAGCCGTTCAGTTTTATACCAATTTATTTAAGGAAAAAGAAATAGGAGAGAAATACGCCGAAGAGCATCTTTCGCAAAAAGAGTTGTTCCGAATTCAGAATGATTTTTCAATTGAAATCTTGATGGCTTATCTTGATGAAACTCCGCAATCGTATTTAAAATTAGATTCATCTAGAATACTAAACGAAAACTTAGGTGCATCAAAAGCAATTAACCTGAGTGAGATTATTTATTTTGACGAAGAAGATTTAAAAGCACTTATCAAACGTGCCGAAGAAATTGCTTCTCAGCGCAAACACGATCTAATTTGGGTGAAAGCTTTTGCCGTAGATACTGCTTTGATCGCTATTTTACGATCATTAAATTATGAAGAATTTGATCTGGAAGAAACGGTTGAAGATCAATTTCCAAAACGAATTTATTTCCGAAAAAAAATGGGAGCTTAGTTTTTTTTATTTTTCAGTCGCAGTCTCAGTTTGCTTAAGACTCTAGAAGCTTTGTCAAAGTTTCAAACTTTGACAAAGCTGTTAATTCTCAAAGAAAAGACTGAAAACCGTGACTGAGACTGAAAACTAAAAATTATATTCTATTATCCACAGCATAAGATGTTTTTCCAATATTAGCAAGCAGTAAAGCCGCTGCACAACTTGTCCAAACCGAATAATCTAGTGGTGCTTTTACAGAAATAGAAACCGACATTGCAAAAGCAAAAAAGAACATTAAAAAAGCGGTTCCTAACGCGGCAAGTCTGGTTTTAAAACCGAATAATAATAGTAGGCTTAGTAAAACTTCAAAGAAAGTGGCAATTCCAGCAAGAACTTCTGCTGTGGCTTGGTTGGCAAATGAATTTAAAGATTGGGTGTAGATTACAAAATTTTCCCAATTTCCCCAGGCAACCGCGTTAGATCCCGGTGCGCCCCAAACTCCGAATCGGTCTGCTACGGCCGAAAGCATTGTGATTCCTAAAACTATTCTTAAAATTAAACCTGCTTCTAGTATTGTGATGTTTTTCATTCTATAATTAATTTTTTATTTGGAGGTGTTCTAAGTTCTTTTTGACCAAAGTTTTGTTTCCAACTACTTTAAAACCAAGCTTTAAATACAGTTTTTTAGCACTCGGATTGTCTTCTTCAACCAGCAGACCTAAAACTTCTTTATTTTTATGAACGTATTTATCTATCAAAAATTGCAATAATTTAGAACCAATTCCTTTTCCTTGATATTTCGGATTCACACCCAACGAATCGATATAATATTCGCCCTCACGAGTTTCAAACTCAGGATCAAATTCAGGATTATGATGTTTTCGAACATATTCCACAATCGGATTTCGTAATTCCTCGATGTCTGCTCCATTGTAAATGTTTACTGCTCCAATGATTTCGTTATTTTCTTCAGCCACAAAACAGTTTTGATACGAATACTGATTATTTTCTCTTTCAATGAAGTACAGCAGAAAGTCTTTCGCGGAAGCGTAATCTTCTTTAGCAATAAATTTATAGATGATATCTTCCATTGCTAATAATAATATAGGAGCGATTTTTTCTGCGTCTGTTTTTTCTGCTTTTCTGATATTCATTTTGAAGTGTTTTTAAGCAAATTTAGTTTTTCTAACACATAGTAACATAGTTTTTCTTTGTGTTGAAAGGCGTTTCACTTGTTTCAATGCACATAGCGTGTTTTAATAGCTAATCTTTGTTCTCAAAGTTGAAACTTTGAGCTATGTTTTAAAACGCAAAGTTTCACCACAATCTTGTCATTCCGACGAAGGAGGAATCTTCGTGAGTAGCTCCATATAGAGAATCGCCAATCTTTGTAGAGTTTCTTGCGAAGATTCCTCCTTCGTCGGAATGACAAAGTTGGCGAGAAAATAACTTTGATAAAGTTGCTAATGCCGCACCAACTATGTGTAGAAACTAGTTTCTTTTGTATTCTTTTCGAGGTAAAAAAACCTATGTTTCTATGTGTTTAAAATTTTAAGCCACTAAAAAAAATCTGCTAGATCTGCTTAGATCTTTTTAAATCTGCGTGAAACAAAAAAATAACCTGCTGAATATCTACCAATATACGCTCAATATATACCAATCAAGAGATTTCAACTAACCTTATATTTGTAATATAGTTTTAATTTAAACATTAAAAAGAAATGAAAGCAATAGGATTTAAAACATCACTACCCATAGAAAATCCAGAAAGTTTTATCGAATTTGAAACGGTAAAACCAATTCCTGGACCACACGATTTATTAGTTAAAATTGATGCGATTTCGGTAAATCCAGTCGATTTTAAAATTCGTCAGAACAGTGCACAAGATACTGTTTTAGAAACGCCAAAAATCATCGGTTGGGATGCCGTTGGTATTGTACAGGCTGTCGGACAAGACGTTACTTTGTTTGAAGTTGGAGATCCCGTTTATTACGCAGGAGATATTACCAAACAGGGAAGCAATGCTGAATATCAGATTATTGACGAAAGAATTGTTGGCAAAAAACCAAAATCATTGAGCATTGAAGAATCAGCTGTAATTCCGTTAACCGCTTTAACCGCTTGGGAAATTCTGTTTGACAGAATCAGAATTAGTGCTGACAAAGACAAAGGAAAATCCATTTTAATCATTGGTGGAGCAGGAGGAGTGGGTTCGATTGCGATTCAATTGGCTAAGAAA
Source organism: Flavobacterium sp. HJSW_4 (assembly GCF_042436695.1). Taxonomy (NCBI): domain Bacteria; kingdom Pseudomonadati; phylum Bacteroidota; class Flavobacteriia; order Flavobacteriales; family Flavobacteriaceae; genus Flavobacterium; species Flavobacterium sp. HJSW_4. The sequence continues at coordinate 64,746 of NZ_JBHNPP010000004.1, read as the reverse complement.
ATTGCTGGTTTGACGGTTATTGCAACGGCATCGCGTCCAGAAACAATCGATTGGTGCAAACAGCAAGGAGCCGATTTTGTAGTAGATCATAAAGATTTGATTTCTTCAGTTCGAGAGGCTGGTTTTGAATATGTTGATTTTATTTTAGATTTTGTAGATACCAATGCTTATTGGGATATTATGGTTGAATTGATTAAACCTCAAGGACATATTGCCTCAATTACAGGAAGTAACGATCCTGTTGCATTAACCAAACTGAAAAGCAAAAGTGTTTCTTTTTCTTGGGAATTAATGTACACGCGTTCTATGTATCAGACAGAAGACATGATCGAACAACATAATATTCTAAACATTGTAGCCGATTTATTGGACGATGGTATTTTGAAAACAACTTTAAACACAACCCTAAACGGATTGACAGCCGAAAATCTGAAAAAAGCACACGAACTTTTGGAATCAGGTAAAACAATTGGAAAAATTGCAATAAAATTTTAAAGTAAAATCACGTTTGTGATAGTCTAAAAAAGTTTATTTAGAATTATTTTAAATAATATTGTTTCGGAATAATAAAATTTATGTATTTTAGTCGCCTTACAAGCCCAATTTGTATTTTAAATTTTAACCTAAACAAAATTATTTATGATTTCAAAAAACACAGACCTTGGATTATTGCTTTTGCGTATCAGTACTGGTGGTTTAATGCTTTTTCATGGCGTTTCTAAACTGATTCACGGAATTTCATTCTTAGTAGAAAACATGGGCGCATTTGGATATGCGGTTTACATCGGTGAAGTTTTAGCTCCAATCGCTATTTTAATAGGATTCAGAACTAGAATTGCAGCAGTTCTTTTGGCGATTACTTGCGTAGTTGCGATTGCAACGGCTCATGCTCAAGATATTTTCTCTATCAGCGATCATGGAGGTTATGCTTTAGAATTATTAATGCTTTACCTTTTTGGTGCAATTGCTTTGTTTTTTACTGGAGCTGGTAAATTTGCCGTTTCTAAAAACAATCAATGGGACTAATTTACAGGTCTCCTATAAATATGAAAAGCTCTAAATTTCGATTTAGGGCTTTTTTGTTTTTTATCCCTTTCATTTTGAAAATCATCATATCATTTTGATAAGCTTTTATAAATGCAATAAAGTAGGTTTTTTATTATTTGTTTTATAATGAGGTGTTTATGTGTATGTAGGCTTGCTATGGCACGCCTTTTGTTTTTTGTTTGTTGATGATGCAGATTATTTTAATCGAAACCAACTCTTAATATTTAAAAACATGAAAACAAATCAAAGCAGAAGCAAGCAAATCACAAAGAACTATTCTTCAAGTAAATCTAGACGAAATAAAGATCGATTCGTCAACTTAATGGTATTTACAGTAGTGCTTTTTATTACTGTTATGATGATTGCTAAAATAGTTTAGGTTTTATGAAAACCATTCATTATGAAAGAAATAAAGCTGTTTTTCCTTTGAATGAAAAAGCTGTTGAATCTTTTGATTTCATTATAGAAAAAACAAGTGTTGAACATATTTTTTATTTAAATGAAATCTGCGAAGAAACCCTATTATCCGCCAAAGCCCGCGGAACTGGAATTTCAGGAAGACCACCAGAATTGCTTGCAAAAAAGATAAAAGATGGTGAAGCCATTATCGCATTTACACCAGACGGAAAATGGGCAGGTTTTGCTTTTATTTCTTCATGGGAAAGCGGAAAATATGTTTCTAACTCAGGATTAATTGTCGCGCCTGAGTTTAGACACACAGGACTGGCCAAAAAGATTAAAAAGAAGATCTTTGAACTCAGCCGTAAAAAATATCCAAAAGCCATTATTTTCAGTCTAACAACTGGTCTTGCCGTTATGAAAATGAATCACGAACTCGGTTTTGAACCCGTTACTTATTCTGAATTGCCAAAGGATGGCGAGTTTTGGGAAAATTGCAAAAGTTGTATCAATTGCCCAATCTTATTAAGCAAAGAAAAGAAAAACTGCTTATGCACTGCAATGCTGTACGATCCGAAGAAAATTAGTTAATTAGATAATGTGCCAATTAGATAATGAGAGGAATTGACTAATTATCTAATTGGCACATTATCTAATTAAACTCTAATCGGATAAAAACACATTTTCACGGAGAGAACACTGTATTCTGCCGAATCGAATTGAAAAATTGAAGTGACGCCAATACTTTTGATTAAAATTAAAACCTTAAAAATCAAAATTATGTCACTGTTTACGCCACTTCTTTGGATCTTATTAATTTCTCCGTTTATTGTTATCGCTCATTTCAAAACTGATAAATCTAACTTGAAATACTTAGGATTTTTCATTTTGTACTTTCTTACCGATGTGTTTTTACAAGCCTCAGGAAAACAATTGATCGATTTAGATTTAAAATTCAATTGGGCGGGGAAAATCTTGAGTTTAATTTTAGCTTTAATTATCATTTTCTCTGTTTCAAAAGAAGAAAGAATCAAAATCGGATTTACTTCTAAAACCAATTCCAAAAGCAATCTAAAATTCGGATTATTGATTTTCTTCGGATTTACTTTTTGCGATATTATCTTCAAACTGATTTTATTTCCAAAAGGAGGAAACTTCGATTTAGAAACCTTCCTTTTTCAAGCCACAATGCCCGGATTAACTGAAGAAATTCTTTTTAGAGGAATCTCTTTATGGCTTTTAGAAAAAGCTTTTGCACCAACATGGAATTATCGCGGAGTGAAATTTGGTTGGGCGTTTGTAATTGTAACTGTTTTATTTGGAGTTTCTCACGGCGCTGTTTTAGATCAAGATTTGCATCTGAAATTTGATATCGCTACAATGGTTTACCTAACCGTAATATCTTCATTTAGTGTTGGCCTTTTGAGAAGTTTTTCTGGAAATCTAATTTATTCTATTCTCGGTCACAACACGATTAATTTGATCAATGCGGTTATTAGAATTTTATAAAACCTGCCAAATTAAAGTTATATTTGAAACTGCTTTACAACTCTATTACATGCCAAATACTACGTCAACTTCAGGATATTTTTTAGATAAAATCGCTTCGCTAAATTTTAATCAATTCTTTACCAAGAGAAATCGAATTTTAATGCACATTTTTATGTGGCTAAGTTTTTCTATTTTACTGTTTTTGAGTTATGTAATTGGCTATAAATTAGTCTATTTTGATGCCGTTTTGCTAACCATAAGAATGGCATTAGTCAACATCATGGTGTTTTATATGTTGTTTTATCTTTTGTTGCCAAAGATATTTTCAGGAAGCAAAACCAGAATCATAATCTTGTTGTTACTGCTTTTTCCCATTTCTATTTTCGTTTGGATGGCCGTAACGTATTTTATTTCATTGATTTATTACGCTTTAGGACTCGAAGTTACTTACGGAGAGTTAAAAGGTGTAATTAAAATGAGTGCACAGCAGACGTTTTTAGAAGCCGTTTCTCCAAAAAGAATGCTTTCGCAGACTATAATAATTATTTCGTTGCTTTCGCCTTTTTGTTTTGCTAAAATCTTGGTTGAAATCACGAAATTGTACAACAATAAATTTCAGATTGAAAGAGAAAAAACAGCTTTAGAAATTCAAAATATTCAAATAGAAAAAGACTTTTTGAAAGCACAGTTGAATCCGCATTTTTTGTTTAATACATTGAATAATCTCTACGGATTAACGGTTCGAAAAGACAATCTCGCTCCAGAATTAATTCTCAATCTTTCGGATATTATGAGTTATACGTTGTATGAATCGAATACTGAAATTGTTCGTTTGGAGAAAGAATTGGATTTCATTAAAAATTATATCGCTTTAGAAAAAATGCGTTACGCAGATGAAACCAATATTCAAGTTACGATTGAAGGACAAACCGCAGGACTTTTTGTTGCGCCACTTTTGACTTTTACTTTCATAGAAAATGCTTTTAAATACGGTTTAAAAAGTAAAAACGCCTTTATAAAATTAGACATTAAGATGGAAAACAATACTTTTTGGTTTAGTTTAGAAAACGATTCGGAAGAAACAGAAAACGATTCTAATTTTAGCGGAATAGGAGTAGAGAACGCCCGTAAACGCTTACAATTGCTGTATCCTGATCAATATGAATTAGAAATTAAAAGATTAGAAAATTCGTTTAAAGTCGATTTAAAAATAGTTTTAAGAAAATAATGGAAAAGCTAAAATGCATTATCGTTGACGACGAACCAATTGCAAGAGATATAATCGAATCTTTTATTGCTGAAATTCCGTTTTTGGAGTTGCAATCTTCGTTTGGAGAAGCGTCTAAAGCATTATTATTTCTGCAAGAAAATGAAGTTGATATTGTTTTCAGCGACATCGAAATGCCTAAATTTAATGGTTTAGAATTGGCGCAATCGCTTACGAATGCTCCAGTTATTATTTTCATCACCGCGCATCGTAATTTTGCTTTGGAAGGATTTGATACCGGCGCAGCAGATTATCTTTTAAAACCCGTTCGTTTTGATCGTTTCTTAAAAGCGGTAAATCGCGCCAAAGAATATCTTTCGTTAAAGAAAACAACCTCAGTTCATCAAATCAATTCCGATCGTATTTTTATAAAATCAGAAGGAAAATTGATTAAAATTCTGCTGAATGAAATTCTATATGTAGAAGCGCAAGGCGATTATCTGAAATTTGTAATTAATGGTGCTTCCTATACAACTCTCGGAACTTTAAAATCGATGGAAGAAGTGCTAAAACTCCCAATGTTCTTCCGCGTTCAGCGTTCTTTTATTTTAAATTTAGAAGCAGTCAGAAGTTTGAACGGAAATGTAGTTGAATTGATTGATGGAAAAACTATTTCTGCAGCTTTGAATAAAAAAGAAGAACTCTATCAATTGCTTGGAATTAAATAATTAGAAAATGTGCCAATTAGATAATTAGTCAATTACTCGCATTATCTAATTATCTAATTGGCACATTCTCTCATTTTCTATTTACGTTGATATAATCAGTAGGAGACATGTTAAAATGTTTTTGGAAATTTCGCCCGAAACTCGTTTGCGATTTGTAACCGACCATTTCAGCGATTTCGTACATTTTATAATTTTCATTTAATAATAATTCGGCAGCTCTTTTGAGACGCACGATATTGATTAACTCGTTCGGACTTAAATTGGTAATGTCTTTAATTTTTCTGTATAAAGTCGAACGGCTCATGTTCATGATTTCTGCAAGAGATTCTACACTTAAATCTTGATCGGTAATATTTTTAAGGATTTCGTCGTCGAGTTTTTTTAGGAATTTCTCGTCTGTTTTATTGTGCGCAATACTTTTAATGTGTGAAAGCGGAGAACTTGCATAATAATTCATGATTTGTCTACGGTTTTCGATCAAATTATTGGCTTGAACTTTTAAATAATCCATTGAGAAAGGTTTTGCTACATAAGCATCTGCACCAACTTCAAGTCCGTCGATTTGTGATTTTAGAGAGTTTTTTGCTGTTAATAAAATTACCGGAATATGACTTGTTTCAAGATTCGTTTTAATCTTTTTGCACATCGTAATTCCGTCCATAATTGGCATTGTGACATCAGAAATTACCAATTGAATGTTTTCGTTATGAATAATTTTCAGCGCTTCTTCGCCATTTTCTGCTTTTAAAATAGCATAAGTTGAAGCTAATTCCGTTGTAATAAAACTCAACAAATCTTCATTGTCTTCGACGACTAAAATCTGCGCTTTTTCGTTTTTAATTTCAACTGGTTCTTTCGGCGTTTCGTTTTCTGTCTGTTCTTTTTCAGAATCGGCGTAAAGCATAAATTCTTCTTCTTGATGCAATGGAACAATCAATTCGAAAATATTATAATTCGGATCAGCAACTAAATCTAAACTTCCGTTATGCAATTGCGCTAACGAATGTGCCAGCGAAAGTCCAATTCCAGTTCCTGAAGCTGTACTGCTATCATCAACTCTAAAAAATGGTTCAAAAATTTTGTCTTTTAAATGAATCGGAATCACATTTCCGTCATTTTTTACAATTAAAGTTAGTTTCTTTTCATCTCTAAAAAGAGAAATTGAAACTTTTTTGTTCGAATATTTAATCGCATTATTGATCAAATTGCTGAGAATCTTTTTGAAAGCTTCTTTATCTACAAAAGCATGAATGTCTTTTTCGCCTAATTCTAATTCAAATTCCAATCCGCGTTCTTCAATTAATTGGCTGAATCTCAAATGGAAATTTCGAACCATTGAAGAAATATTCGCTTCGACGAAAGTCAATTTCAAACCTCCAATTTCCGATTTTCTAAAATCAAGCAATTCGTTTACCAATTTCAATAAACGAGAAGTGTTTTTCTTCATAATCGAAAGATGCTGTGGTACTTCTTCATGTTCGTATTTCATTCCCAAAAGCTTTTCCAGCGGACCTTTAATCAAAGTCAAAGGCGTTCTGATTTCGTGCGCTACATTCGTAAAAAAGTCAATTTTAGCCTGATAGATTTCTTTCTCTTTTTCGTCATTTAAATGCTTGATTTTGCGGTTATTCTTGATCTGCGTCAGATTTTGAGAATAACGAATGATGTAATAAAAACCAGCGCAAATCAAGGCAAAATATAGCAAATAGGCATAAATGCTCGCATACCACGGCGGAAGAATCCTAATTTTCAGTTTTACTTCTTTGCTCCAAACACCAAAGCTATTTAGCGATTTTACTTTAAAAACATAATCGCCAGGCGCCAATTCGGTAAAGAAAACTTTGTTGTTTCTTCCCAAATAAACCCAATCGTTGTTTACATTTTCCAATTGAAACCAATATTCGGTCAATTCTGGAGCAGTGTAATTCAGAGAAGCAAATTCGAGATTGAAAGACGATTGACTGTTGTTTAATTCCAATTCGTCCAAAAAAGAAATAGACTGCGAAATAGGCGAGTCGGGGCTATTTACCTCGATGTCCTTATTATTAATCTGAAGATTGGTAATGTAAATAAAAGGCGTGTATTTGTTTTTACTGAAATGCTTCGGATTAAAACTGATCATTCCGTTCAAATTTCCAAAATACATATCACCGTTTGCATCTTTAAAAGCTGAATTGTAATTGAATTGATCGCTCAACAATCCGTTTGCGGTGGTAAAAATCTTGATAGTTTTATGATCTGGACCAAATTTCACCAAACCTTTAGAAGTCGTCAGCCAAAGATTTTTTGAATCGTCTTCTAAAATAGAATAGAAAACATTGCTTGGCATTCCGTTTTTGGTCGTGAATTTGGTAAAAGTGTGATTTTGTCTGTTTACCAGATTCAAACCGTTTTCTGTTGCAATCCATAAGTTTTTAGAAGAATCTTCAAAAATAGCATTGATAGTATTGTTGCTAATGCCTTTCGGATTTTTATAATCATACGTAAAAACCTCTTTTTTCTTTGTTTTCGGATTATAAAATAGTAATCCGTCGCGATAACTTCCTGCCCAAAGATTCCCGTCTGAGTCTTCTTTCATATTCGTATAATGATACGTTTCTGGGAAGAATTTCAGAATTTCGAAATTATCTGCTTGTTCGTTATAGCGATAAAGTCCTGATGTCGTCACAACAATCAAGTCGCCATTTTTCATTTCATAAAAAGAAAAAATGAAGTTGCTATGCAATCCGCTTCTGCCGTCATTAGCACTGTAATGTTTTAAAATAGCGCCAGAATTTCGATCTAAAACATCCAAACCATGCTCAAAAGTTCCAACCCAGATTTTGTCTTTTCTCGGCATTAAAGCGTGAATGTTGTAATAAGAAACATTATAAGAAGTAAATTGCTGCGTTTTCGGATTGAAACGATTTACGCCCGCATCTTCCGTTCCAATCCATAAATCGCCGTGATCGTCTTTATGAATTTCTCTAACTGCGCTTCCGCTAATGGAGTTTTGATTGTTCTGCGGAAAATACTTCTTGAACTGTGTATATTGTTTTTGATGGTAATTGACACCACCAAAATAAGTTCCAATCCAGATTCCGTTTTCTTTATCAATTGTGATCGAGTAGGCCGCATTGTCTGAAATAGCGTAGGGATCGTTGTAATTCTTTCTAAGATTTACAGCAGTTTTGGTTTTTAGATTATAAACATAAACTCCAGATTCGCTGGCAATCCAAAGTTCATCGTTTCCTTTTTTTCTAAACTGACGTACAAAAACAGGCTCTTTAATGCCAAATTGCAGTTCGCTTGTCGTTTTATCTTTTCTATTATATAGGAGTACGCCGTCGTCTTGTGTTCCAATTACAATATTTTCTTGATCTACTGCGTAAATCACCGTAATTCTAAAATTAGCTTTATTCGCTGGTGGATTTAGTGGAATATTTTCAAAAGAAAGGTTTTCTTCAGAATAATGATAGATTTTATTTAGTGAAGAAGCCCAAATTTCTCCTCTATAATCTTTCGTTATCGAAGTGGTAACGAAATATTTGTTCGGATTAAAAGTGGTCGTTTGCTGCTTTTTTGGTGCATACTTATACAAAATGTTGCCAGAAACAAACCAAATGTTGTCTTTTTGGTCGTGATTGATGTCGTTGATACGATCATTTATCGCTTCGTTCAAAATGCTAAAACGATCTAGTTTTTTATCATAATGGTACAAGCCTTTATCGGTTCCGACCCAAATGGTGCCGTTATGTTCGTGCAATGACTGGATATAATTGCTTCCTAAACTATGAATCGGATCTCCTTTGCTTCTATATGTTTTAAAACGATAACCATCAAAACGGTTCAAACCATCTTTAGTTCCAAACCACATAAAGCCGTCATTATCTTGTATTGAGGTTAAAACGGTATTGTTTGAAAGTCCTTCTTCAACCTGAAAATGTTTAAAATAATAGTCTTGCGCATTCGAAAAATGTATCGAAAAAATGCTGAAGAATAAAAAAAGAAAGAATTTACGCATAGTTGTGTTTTTTAGGCTAAAATCTTGATTTCTGCAAATCGTCTCAATATTCTACAAAATGTTGCAGCTGAATGAAAATGGGCTGTTTTTAATACAATTTGAATCATTTGAGAGAGATATTGACACAAATGAAGCATTTTATTTTGAATAAAAAGCGTCTACTTTGAATTTTCAAATAAATCATATTGATAAAATTTTAAGGTTAAAAATATACTATCAATAAAATAAAGTTTGAAAAAGCCAACCATTAATAATTTTGAAACAAAATGAACACTTTATTACAACAAAGGAATATTAGTTCTTCTTTTGTCCGCATTCCGGACGATTAAAAAATTCAATATTTCATTAAACCAAACCACAAAAAGAAATAAAACTATCTAAAATGCAAAAATCAATGAAAACAAAGTTCACTCACTTTTTAACGAAGAGATATTACCTTTTGGTTTTCTTTAGTTTATTACTGCAGTCCGCTTTTGCCCAACAGATTACTGTTACAGGAAAAGTGACTACCGCAGACGGACAAGCTGTTCCTTTTGCGAATGTCTTGATAAAAGGAACTCAAAATGGTGCCGTGACCGATTTTGACGGAAGCTACAAAATTGCAGCCGGAGGAAGCCAGACATTAGTTTTTAGTTCGCAAGGCTATAAAACAACAGAAATTGCCATCAACAACAAAACTTCTATCAATGTTACCATGACAGAAGACGCCATGAAACTAGAAGAGATCGTTGTTGTAGGTTATGGATCGCAACAGAAAAAAGATCTTACGGGAGCTGTTGCTTTAGTTAAACCTGACGAAATTCAGAAAAGACAGGTTACAACAGTGGCAGACGGACTTCAAGGTTTAGTTACGGGAGTTAAAGTTCGCGGAGGCGGGCGTCCTGGACAAGAGGCGAATGTGGAGATTCGTGGTCTTAAAAATCTTCAAAATACTAACCCTTTATATGTAATTGACGGATTAGTGACTTCTGCAAACAGAGATTTTAACCCGAATGATATCGAATCGATTCAGGTTTTAAAAGATGCTTCTGCAGCAGCAATCTACGGTTCTAGAGCAGCAAATGGTGTCATCATCATTACAACTAAAAAAGGTAAAAAAGGACCACTTCAAGTTGAAGTTTCAGCAAAAAGCAGTTTTACGGTTATGCCTCGCTACGATTTAATGGGAACTGAAGAGTTTGCCAAATACAACAATATGGCGTATGATAACGCTGGACTTCCGAGACAAAACTTAAACATGGCTGTCAATACAGACTGGCAAGATGCGGTTTTTAGAACAGGAATGATTCAGGATTATAATGCTAGTTTTTCTGGAGGAAGTGAAAATTCATCATTTTTTATGTCTGGAAATTATTTTGGAAATGAAGGAACGGTTATCGGAACTGATTTTGACAGAATCTCATTCCGTGTGAATTCTAGCGGAACAAAAGGAATTTTCAGTATTGGAGAAAACTTAGCAATTAGTAATGCTAAAACAGATGAAATGTCTGGAAATCCAATTATTGATGTTTATAGAATGACGCCAACAATTCCGCTTTACGATCCTTCTAATCCAGGTGGATACGGTTACGGAAAACAAGGAGTTGCAGATACTTTCGGAACAAATCCTTTGGCTTTGGCTGATTTTTCTAACGTAACAAACGAAAACTTTAGAATTAGAGGAAACATTTGGTCAGAATTAAAATTTGTTCCTTGGTTGAAATACCGTTTCAATTTCGGGTATGAAACAAGTTTTGATTCTTATAAATTCATGAGAAAAAAAGGAAGTTGGACATTAAACCAACCGGAAGATCCTTCTCAAACCGATCAAAATAAAGGAAGATCAGAAACTTTATTGTTTGAAAATACGCTGACTTTCAAAAAAGAATTTGGAAAACATGATATTACGCTTTTAGTTGGTCAAACTTACCAAGAAGACAATTACAACCAAATTTATGGAACAAAGAGAAATCTTCCGATGAATTCTGGAACAGGGCAATATTATGAAGTTTTAAATCAAGGAGATTCTCCAGTTGTTGGAGGTTTCATCAACGAAGCGGCTTTAACTTCTTATTTAGGAAGGTTAGAGTACAATTATGACAATCGCTATTTATTTAATGCTGTAATCAGACGCGATGGTTCGTCAAGATTCAGCGATGGCAATAAATGGGGAAATTTCCCTTCACTTTCAGCTGGATGGAGAATTAGCAACGAATCTTTCTTTAAATCAGAATTCATTAAAGATTTAAAATTAAGAGCGAGTTACGGAGAATTAGGTTCTGGAAATATTAAAGAATACGAATCTAAAAGCTTCATTAACAATTTCGGACAAGTTGTTTTAGGTAAAGATCAAACTTTATATCCTTCAGCAACACAAGTGAAATTATCAAATTCACAATTGCGTTGGGAAAAATTAAAACAAACCAACATCGGATTGGATTTAGGAGTTTTAAACAACAGTTTACGTTTAACAGCTGATTATTTTATTGCTCGTACAGAAGATGTATTATTTGGTTTCCCAATTTTATTGACTACAGGAAATGACGGAGGAAACCCAATTTCTAACGCTGCAACAGTAGAAAATAAAGGTTTTGAATTTGAATTGGCGTACAGCAAAAAAATCAACGAATTCTCTTTTAATGCTTCTGTAAACTTCACTAAAGTAAACAACAAATTGGTTTCTTTAGGAAATGGTCAAAACGAAAACATTATAGGAAACACGATGACTCGCAGCGGAAGCCCAGTAGGAATGTGGTATGTTTTGCAAACTAATGGATTATTTCAAAATCAGCAAGAAATCGACAACTACAAAAATGCTGATGGAAAAGTAATTATGCCAAATGCGGTTCCTGGAGATATTCGTTTTAAAGATAATAACGGAGACGGACAAATTACAAACGAAGACAAAGCAATTGTTGGAAGTCCGTGGCCAGAATTTGAAATGGGTTTAAATGCTGGAGCTGAATATAAAAACTTTGATTTTTCTATGAACTGGATCGCTTCAAACGGTGCTACAGTTTACAATGGATTTAGAAGTGTTGTTGATCGTTTTGATGACAATAGTAACTACAGAACTGGTATTCAGCCTTGGACACCAGAAAATCCAAATACTGATTTTCCTAGAGTTACAAAAGGTTCGACTTTAAATTCAAGAGGAGATAGCGATCGTTTCTTAGAAAGCGGCAATTTCATTAGACTAAAATACATTGGTTTTGGATATAATCTGCCAAGCAGTGTTTTAGAGAAATCAGGAATTACAAGAGCAAGATTAACCTTATCAGCACAAAACATTCTTACGATTACTAAATACAAAGGTTTAGATCCTGAGTTTAGCAATACTGGCGATAACAGAATTTTTGAAAGAGGTGTAGATAACGGTTCTTTCCCGAATCTTAAGACATATTCTTTTGGTGTAGAATTTAGCTTTTAATTAAAAAAACAGCGTAATGAAAAAAATAATAATTATAACAGCAGCTTTTCTAGGTCTTGTTTTTACAGCTTGTGAAAACGAATTGGATCTAAACAGCCCAAATGATATAACAGTAGACCAATACTGGAAAACGGAGAGTGATGCACAAGCTGGTGTAAACTCGATTTATGCCATGTTTTACAAAGACGGATTATGGGCAAGATGGATGTATTTTCGTTTAGACTTAACTTCTGACGAAGGTTATAGCGTAAGTCCGTGGACAGAATTGGCCGATTGGACAAGATTCAACTACATCAATTATAATTTTTGGGAAGGAAATGCCGTAACGTGGAGAGATACATACAAAGCTATTTTTAGATGTAATCAGGTTTTGGCTAATGTTCCGAATATTGCTTTTCAAAATGAAGATGCTAAAAAGCAAATTATAGCTCAAGCTAAATTTTTCAGAGCATTACATTATTATTATGCAGCTGTAATTTGGGAAGATGTTCCGTTGGTTTTAGATCCGTCTACACCAACAGATTTGCCACAACAGAAAAAAGTAGCTGAAATCTGGGCTCAAGTTGAAAAAGATTTGAATGAAGCTTACGAAGATTTACCAAGAGATTGGGCCGCTGATCAGTTAGGAAGACCAGACAAAGGCGCTGCAAAAGCTTTTCTTGCAAAAGTCTACATGCAACAGCACAAATGGCCAGAAGCAAAAACGGCATTAGAGTTTTTAATTTCTGGAGCAGGAGCGAAGTATAGTCTTGTTTCTAATTACAGAGACAATTTTACGGATACAAACGAAAATAATAGTGAATCTGTTTTTGAAATTCAGTTTGGAGATCAAAGAAAAGGAGGGACAGATGAGTTGCAAAATGCTGCAGTTTCTAGTAACCGTTCTCAATTTTTTGCACCAAGAGGAATCGGCTGGTCTGATGGACAAGCTCGTATCTGGTTAGTAGATGCATTTAAACAAGAAAACAATAAAGACGGAAAACTAGACGAAAGATTAAGATGGACTTTATTCTATCCTCAATTGTTAGCTGATTTTGGAGATAAAACCTACGGCAGAAACTGGGAATGGAATAATGATGAAGCTTGGTTTAGAAAAGGAAGCCGTGATTATTACAGAAATAATGAAGATTACTACAATCAGGTAAACTACAGATTGGTTCGTTATGCTGATATTTTATTGCGCTACGCGGAAGTTCTAAACGAATTGGGAAGTACGGCAGAAGCGTATCAATATGTAGATATGGTTAGAACTCGTGCCAACATGAACGCATTAGCCGTTGCGCATCCTGAAATTGGAAACGATCATGACAAATTCTTAGAGCGTTTGAAAATGGAAAGAGTTTTAGAATTATGTGGCGAAAGTGTTCGTTGGGAAGATTTGAAACGTTGGGGAGACTTAAACTCTCAGGCTTCTGTTGACAAGATTGCGCTTCGTGATCCTGATTTTAAAAACTTCACAGTTGGTAAAAATCATAGAATGCCAATTCCGCAAAGTGATGTAGATAATAACCCAAATCTAGAGCAGAACTCTGGATATTAAAACTGATTTTTTGAGGGGATCAGAGGTAAAAGTCTGGTTCCCTTATTATTAAAGAACAATCGTTCAAAAAATAAAATTCAAATGAAGAAAGTAAAATTGTGTCTGACATTTATGTTAGCAGGACTCGTATTGCTTAGTTGCAACAATAAAAAAAGTAATCCTGAAGAAAATAAAAGCGAAACCGCTTCTATAGAAAAAAGAGAAATTTGGACAAAAGATCAGGCTAATAAATGGTACGCAGAACAACCTTGGTTAGTTGGAGCAAATTATTCTCCTAGCACAGCTATAAATCAGTTAGAGATGTGGCAGGAAGATACTTTTGATCCAAAAAGAATTGACCAAGAATTGGGTTGGGCAGAAGATTTAGGCATGAATGTTATGCGTGTGTATTTGCATGATTTATTGCATGAACAAGATCCAGAAGGTCTTTACAAAAGAATGGACACTTTTTTAGGAATTGCCGATAAACACCACATAAAAACGCTTTTTGTTTTGTTTGATTCTTGTTGGGATCCGTTTCCTGCTTTAGGAAAACAGCGTGCTCCAAAACCTCATACGCATAATTCGGGATGGGTTCAAAGTCCGGGACAAAAGGCATTGCAGGATAAAACGCAATATCCTCGTTTGGAGAAATACGTAAAAGAAACGGTAGCAAAATTCAAAGATGATAAACGTATTTTGGGTTGGGATCTTTGGAATGAACCAGATAATATGACTGGACCATCTTACGAAAAAGTAGAAATCAAAAACAAAGTAGATTTGATTTTACCGCTTTTAAAAGATGTTTTCGCTTGGGCAAGAGAAAGCAATCCGTCACAGCCATTGACTTCTGGAGTTTGGGTTGGCGATTGGAGCGATGAAGCTAAAATGAAACCAATGCACAAAATGCAAATCGAACAATCGGATATCGTTTCTTTCCACAATTACAACACACCACAGGATTTCGAGAAAGTAATCAAACAATTACAGCGTTACGGAAAACCATTAATCTGTACAGAATATATGGCAAGACCAAACGGAAGCACTTTCGAAGGATTTCTTCCAATTGCCAGAAAATATAATGTAGGTATGATCAACTGGGGATTTGTTGATGGAAAAACTCAAACGAAATATGCTTGGGACAGTTGGACTAAAACGTACACAGCAGAACCAAAACTATGGTTTCATGATGTTTTACACACAGATGGAACTCCTTACATTAAAGCTGAAACAGATTTTATTAAAAAGATGACTTCTGAGGCGAATAAAAGCTAATTAAATAATGTGTCAATTTGATAATTAGATAATTGTTTTTGCCACAGATTTCACAGATTAAAATGATTTTTTTTCAAACATAGCCCAAGGTTTCAACCTTGGGAACACGGCGTGCGGAAATTCATTGCGTACCCAAGGTTGAAACCTTGGGCTATGTTTTATGTAGCTACAGAAAAAAATCCTTTTTAATCCTTTTAATCTGTGGCAAATAAAATAATTAGTGAAAATTAGTGGAATTCGTGGCGAAAAAACTTTTAAACCTTTTAGCAACATGAAAAAAAACACAATAAAAAAACTCCTTTTAATAACAGCAATCGCAGTCGGATTTTCTGCCAAAGCACAACAACCAGATCCTCCTGGACAAGTAAAAGGAAACGAAAAACCTAAAAACGAAGCTTATCTTTTTGCGCACATGACGCACAACGATTACGGCAGATTGTATTATTCTGTTAGTTTAGACGGACTTCATTGGGAAAACCTGAATGACGGAAAAAGAGTTTTTGAAGAATATAAAGGACACCCAGATATCTGCAAAGGTCCAGATGGAAAATATTACATCGCAGGAAACACAGGAGACGATGCTAAAAGCATTAATATTTGGGTTTCAGATGATTTGATAACTTGGAAAAAACATTCCGATTACACGCCAGATTTAAAAAGCACGCCAGACTATTCAAACGCTTTACAGCGAATAGGAGCTCCAAAATTGTATTATGACGAACCTTCTCAAAAATTCATCATGACTTGGCACACGCCACATTTGGAAGGAACAAAAGAAGATGGCGAACGTTATTGGGCTAGTCAGCGAACGTTGTATGTTTTGTCTAAAGATTTAAAAACTTTCGAAGGAACGCCAAAACGTTTATTCGATTGGGATATGGGAACCATTGATGTTTTCATTCGTAAAGTTGGCGATTCCTACTACGCCGTAATAAAAGACGAAACGTACCCAACTTTGTATTGGACAACAGGAAAAACCATTCGAATTGCCAAATCAAAGTCGCTTTTAGGACCTTATTCTTTGCCCCAGCAATCTATCAGTCCAAACTTCAGAGAAGCTCCAATGCTGATTCCTTCTCCAGATGACAAAATATGGTACATGTATTACGAACAATATCCAGGCGTTTCATACGGATTATCAATCGCAGATAACCTAAACGGACCTTGGTTTCAAGCCTCAGGCTACACTTTCTTCTCTGATTGGGACAAATATAGTCTGCCAGAAAAAGTACGCCACGGCTGTATGATTACAATCTCTAAAAAAGAATACGACAGTTTGGTTAAGAAATTTGGCCTTATGAAGAAATTATAAGTTATGAATTATGAGTTATGAGTGTTTTGTTGTAATCGTTTTATTGAGGAATAAATAGCAATCAGCAATTAATTTAAAATTTATAACTCATAATTCATAACTCAAAAAAATGGTTAGTTAAGTTAGTTTAGTTCAGTAATTATCGGGCTTATGTGGAGATGAGCTCGGTAATTCATTTTGATTTAGAAGAAACATCACGGTAAATATTCAAACCATATAAGTCATGTAAGTTCATATTAAAATTTGTTTTAGCTTAAAAATTAAAACTTATATGCTCTTGAAAATGTCTAAAAGAAGTTGATCAAGCTAAAATGAACTTCGATGACTTATATGATTAAAAAAAATAGGAGTGTAAAATCTCAAAATATATAGCATGAAAAGAAAAAGCATCCTTTTTTTAGCCTTGTTTTCAGTCTTTGCAGCAAATGCACAATGGAAACCGCAAGGCGATAAAATCAAAACAAAATGGGCAGAGCAGGTTGATTCTAAGAAACCGCTGCCTGAATATCCTCGTCCGATTATGGAACGTGGACAATGGAAAAACCTGAATGGTTTGTGGAATTACAGTATTCAAGAATTCGGAAAAGCAACGCCTTCAAAATACGATGGGCAAATTTTGGTTCCGTTTGCTGCAGAATCTAGTTTGTCTGGAGTAATGAAAGAAGTAGGTTCTAAAAATGAACTTTGGTACGAAACCAATTTTTCAATCGAATCGGGTTGGAATGGAAAAAATATTCTGTTGCATTTTGGCGCTGTCGATTGGAAAACAGAAGTTTTTATTAATGATGTAAAAGTAGGATCGCATACTGGCGGATATACGCCTTTTTCGTTTGATATTACACCATTTGTCAAAAAAGGCGGAAATCAGAAATTGGTTGTAAAAGTTTGGGATCCTTCAAACGATGGGCCTCAACCAAGAGGGAAACAAGTCAAAAATCCAGAAGGAATTTGGTATACTCCCGTTACAGGAATCTGGCAAACGGTTTGGATTGAGCCTGTAAATGCTAAAAATATTGCTTCATTGCACACAACGCCAGACATCGATCATAATACGATCAGTGTAAAAGCAGAAGTGAATGGAGCAGAAACAGGAGATTTAGTAGAAATTTCAGTTTTAGATAATGGAAAAGAAATTGCAAAACAAAAAGCAGTTGTGGGCGAAAGCAATGATATTGTCTTGAATGCACCAAAATTATGGTCGCCTGAAAATCCATTTTTGTATCAGACGAAAATTCGTTTAATCAGCAAAAATAAAGTCGTTGATGAGGTGAAGAGTTATTTCGCTATGCGTAAAATTTCATCCAAAAGAGATGAAAACGGCATTATAAGAATGCAATTGAATAACAAAGATTATTTCCAATTTGGGCCTTTAGATCAAGGCTGGTGGCCAGACGGATTGTACACAGCGCCAACAGATGAAGCTTTGAAATATGATATCGTTAAAACGAAAGAATTAGGTTTTAATATGATTCGTAAACACGTAAAAGTAGAACCAGAGCGCTGGTACACGTATTACAATCAAATGGGAATTCTAGTTTGGCAAGATATGCCAAGCGGAGACGATCAGCCGATTTGGCAAAATAGAAAGTATTTTGATGGAACAGAATTACAGCGTTCGCCAAAATCAGAAGAGATCTACAGAAAAGAATGGAAGGAAATTATGGATCATTTGTATTCATACCCAAGTATTGTGGTTTGGGTTCCGTTCAACGAAGCTTGGGGACAATTCAAAACCGTAGAAATCACTGAATGGACGAAAAACCATGATCCAAGTCGTTTAACGAATTCTGCAAGCGGTGGAAATCACTTTCAAACAGGAGATATTTTAGATTTACATAATTATCCAGGACCAGAAATGTATTTGTATGATGCGAGACGAGTAACCGTTTTGGGAGAATATGGTGGAATCGGTCTTCCGTTGGAAGGACATTCGTGGAAAGCAAATGACAACTGGGGTTACATCAAATTTAAAAATGAGGCAGAAGTTACCGCCGAATACAAAAAGTACGCGGAAATGCTTCGAAAATACGTTAAAACGGGATTCTCCGCTGCGGTCTACACTCAAACAACAGATGTCGAAGGCGAAGTAAACGGTTTTATGACTTACGACAGAAAAGTGGATAAAATGGATTTTAAAGCTGTAAACCAAGTAAACACTGGGGTTATTAATGCTTTAAATCAGAAATAATGTTTTTTCTCTCGCAGATCTGGCAGATTTAGCTGATCAAAAAAATCTGCATGATTTGCTAAATCTGCGGGAGGTAAATTAAAAGCTTGAAAAAACAATAAAATGAAAAAACACCTAATCCTTCTACTGCTCACGACCATAAGTTTTGCACAACAGAAAACCTTCACCAATCCGATTTTGCCATCGGGAGCAGATCCGTACAGCACGTACTACAAAGGCTATTATTACTACACCAATACGCTTGGAAATAAATTGATTTTATGGAAAACGAAAGACCTATCCGATATTAAAAACGCAGAAAGCAAAGTCATTTGGACTCCGCCAAAGAATACTAACTATTCCGCTGAAATCTGGGCGCCTGAGTTTCATATCATCAACGGAAAATGGTATTGCTATTTCGCGGCAGACAATGGCGATAACAATAATCACCGCATGTATGTTTTAGAAAATAAATCGTCAGATCCGTTTAAGGGAAATTTTGAGTTTAAAGGCAAGATCGCGGCTAAAACAGATAAATGGGCCATTGATGGAAATATTTTCGAATACAACAAGCAATTGTACATGATTTGGGCTGGTTGGGAAGGAGATACCAACGGACAGCAGAACATTTACATAGCTAAAATGAAAAATCCTCTTGAAATTGATGGAGATCGTGTTATGATTTCTGCGCCAACACACGCTTGGGAAACACACGGAGCATTGCATGATGAGGTGAATCCGCCACAAGTAAATGTGAACGAAGGACCTCAATTTTTGGAAAGAAATGGTAAAATCTTTATTGTTTTTTCTGCCAGCGGTTGTTGGACTGATTTCTACGCTTTAGGATTATTGAAGTTTAAAGGCGGAGATAATCTGCTAGACGCTTCTGCTTGGGAGAAAGCTCCAGAGCCAATTTTCAAGCAATCGGAGAAAAATAAAGTGTACGCTCCAGGTCATAATTCGTTTTTTAAATCTCCTGACGGAAAAGAAGATTGGATTTTATATCACGCCAATTCAAATCCGGGTGAGGGTTGTGGCAATAAAAGATCTCCAAGAATGCAGAAAATTAATTGGGATGCTAATGGATTTCCAGTTTTAGGTGAGCCAGTAAGCGAAGGAACCAAATTGGCAATTCCTTCAAAATAACTTTTAAGAAGTTGGGAGAAATTATTTTTAACACATAGAAACATAGTTTTGGGGTGTATTAAAGGCGTTTCACTAAGAATAAAACACATAGCTATGTGTTAAAGCTTGCTTTTTCTGTAATCTCATACAGAAGAAATAAAAACCTATGTTTCTATGTGTTTAAATTAAATTTTATTCAATTGACCTAACTAGGTAAACTTTTAATATTCAAGAAAATGAAAAATATTCAAATTACTGCAGTTTTGTTGCTTTCGCTTTTTCAATTCAATTGTAAAGACGGTAAAAAAGACGATGCAGTTTCAAAAGATAGTACTGAAATTCAATCAGATTCGCTGAAAACGAATTTAGAAGCTAAAAACTTTGATACTATAATCGATGGTAAAAAAGTCAGTTTGTATTGGATCGAAAACAAAGGCATAAAAGCTGCTTTCACCAATTATGGCGGGCGGTTAGTAGGTTTATGGGTAGCGGATAAAAACGGAAAACAGACCGATGTTGTGGTTGGAATGAACAGTGTAAAAGGCTTTAAAAACTCAACAGAACCCTATTTTGGAGCTACAATCGGAAGAGTTGGCAACAGAGTTGCATTAGGTAAGTTTGTGCTTGAGGGACAGCAATATACGATTCCGTTGAACAATGGAAAAAATGCTTTGCATGGTGGTGTAAAAGGTTTTCAAGACGTAATTTGGAATGCTGAAAAAACAGATTCTAAGACTTTGGTTTTTACTTATGTTTCTCCAGATGGCGAGCAAGGTTTTCCTGGAAATCTGAATGTAAAAGTGACTTATACGCTTACAGACGATCAAACTGTGAAAATGGAATACGAAGCTACAACCGATAAAACCACAATTGTAAATCTAACGAATCATGCTTTTTTCAATTTGAATGGAGAGGGAAGCGGAACGATTTTGAACCATGAATTGCAGATTTTTGGAGACAAATTTACGCCAGTTAATGAAGGTTTGATTCCAACTGGAGAATTAAAATCGGTTAAAAATACACCTTTCGATTTCACTTCAAAACACACAATTGGCGAAAGAATCGAAACGAAAGACGAACAGCTGAAATTTGGGAGAGGTTACGATCACAATTATGTGCTGAATGCTGATAAAAAAGAGGGTTTTGTTCATGCGGCAACAATTATAGGCGATATTTCAGGTGTTACTTTAAATATTTATACAGAAGAACCTGGGCTACAGTTTTATAGCGGAAATTTTATGCAGAGCAAAAATACCTTTAAATCAGGCGCTAAGGATGATTTTAGGACCGCTTTTGCATTAGAAACACAGCACTTTCCAGATGCTCCAAATCAGCCAAAATTCCCTCAAATCACATTAAAAGCAGGAGAGAAGTATCATACGGTTTCTTTGTACAAATTTTCGATCTCAAAATGATGCAAAACAAGATGAAATTTGGCGATAAAAAAGAGCTTTAAAATTTGGAATTGAAAGACACTTTTTGAAGGGTGAAATTTATTTTTTTAACTTAAAAAAATCTAAATTTTAGCTATAGAGTTTATCTATAATGTGTTTTTAAATGATTGATTTTTAGTGAATAAATAATATTTAGCTAAATAAAAAGTTTAATTATGAAAATTAAGAAATATTTTAGTCTTTTGAGTTTATTTTTTGTTGCATTCTGCTGTGCTCAGCCTCAAAAAACAGCTAAAAAAACGACCTCAAAAGACCAGCCAATTTTGCTTGCTGATCCGACAATTTTTTCCGAAAATGGAGTTTATTATTTGTACGGAACAACAACAGGAAAAACGTCTTTAAACGGAGAAGGATTTATGGTTTATACTTCGACCGATTTGAAAAAATGGAAAGGTCCAGTTGGTGCTCAAAATGGTTTGGCTTTAAAAAAAGGAGATGCTTTTGGAACGAAAGGTTTTTGGGCTCCGCAGATTTTTAAATTTAACGGAAAGTATCAAATTATTTACACTGCCGATGAGAATATTGCCATTGCAACAAGTGATAATCCGTTAGGGCCATTTAAAAGCGATTCTAAGGCTCCAATGTTTAATTTGGGTAAACAGATCGATCCGTTCGTTTTCGTTGATCAGGACGGCAAAAAATACCTTTATCACGTGCGTTTGACTAACGGGAACAGAATTTTTGTTGCAGAGTTGAAAGATGACTTGTCAGGAATTAAAGAAGAAACGCTTACAGAATGCATTTCTGGCGTTCTTCCATGGGAAAATACCCAAAATGTGCCTTGGCCAGTTACAGAAGGCCCAACGGTTTTAAAACACAATGGTTTGTATTACATGATTTATTCTGCAAACGATTTTAGAAATCCTGATTATGCAGTGGGTTATGCAACAGCAAAAAGTCCGTTTGGGCCTTGGGAAAAAGCTGCTGAAAGTCCGATAATCAGCCGAAAAGATGTTGGAATAAATGGAATTGGCCATGGCGATGTTTTTTATGACAAGAAAGGAAAAATGAAATATGTTTTACATACACACTACGACAATAGCACTGATTCACCGCGAAAAGCTGGGATTATTGATATTGATTTTGAAGGAAATAAAATCAAAGCAAATGCTAAAAGTTTTGTCTTGCTAAAAGAATAAAACATATTGATTTTAGGGTTGATAACGGGAAAAGAGATGTTTAGGCATCTCTTTTTTTTTGTTGTATGAATGTGAAACATACAAAAGGATTAACAGAGATATAATTTAAAACATTGCTTATTTCATATCAGATTCGTACATTGGTAAAAATTACAATAACATGACTAAAAAAATAGAAGACTTAATTCCGCACAGGGCTCCGTTTCTTTTTGTTGACGAAATTATCTCTTACACAACAGAGACAATCATTGGTTTAAAGACATTTACAGACAAAGATGCTTGGCTTCAGGGAAGTTTTCCCGATTTTAATTTCGTTCCAGGAACTATTTTAATCGAAGCAATGGCACAATGTGGAGGCGCAGGAATAAAGCTTTTAGGGATCGCAGATGGCGTTTTTGGATTAGTTAGTATGGATAATGTGGAGTTTTTTGGAGGTGTAGAGTTTAATAAACTGGTTAAATTTGTGGTAAAAAACATTCGCACAAGCGAAAAAATTATAAAACAATCTGGTGAAGCTTTTGATGAAGATAAGTTGATTATGAAAGGCGAGTGGATGTGTGTGAAGTTGCAATAAGAAGAAAAAGACTTTATTTAAGAGAAAAGAAGCAAGAGGAAAGACTCGTGCTAGAATTATAAAAGAAAAGCGTCCTAGATATCTAGGACGCTTTTTTACATTTTAGTGATAATGAATTCGCTTCGGCGATTGATTTGATGTTGGGCTTCTGTGCAGGGAACTCTGTTGGAGCAATTATTGATTAATTGGGTTTCGCCATAACCAATTGCACTTTCAATTCTTTCGGGTGCAATACCTTGAGAAATGAGATAATCTCTAGTGGCTTTTGCTCTTCGATCGGATAGTTCTAAGTTGTACTGATCATCTGCTCTTGAGTCGGTATGCGATTCGATTTTAATTACGACTGTATTGTACTGATGCATTAAGAGAACTACTTTATTTAATTCTATTGCAGCATCATAGCGAATGTCGGACTTATCTAAATCAAAGAATATGATGCCGATTTTTATTTTTAAAACGCCATTTTCACGAACAATCAATGCCGGATCTAGACCAACTGGAACTTCTGTTTTTCCAGAATTATTTGGAGTTTTGACTGTCTTAGTATTACTGTTGAAGCTGTCTTTAGAAGCTTCAATGCTATAAGAAGTATTGCAATTTAAAGCTTTGCCAAATTCATATTTTCCATCAATTTGAGAAACGGTTTCTGCTATTTTTTCGCCATTCTGATTTTTTAAAATTACTATAGCGCCCGCAATTTTATTGTTCGAAATAGCATCAAAAACAGATCCATTTATCGACTGATTGCAGAAGCGTTCAAACGAATAAATATCATCATCGCCTTTTCCTGTTTTTCTGTTTGAGGAGACAAAACCTTTGTTAGTTTCTTCGTTTACGATATAGGCAAAATCATCCATATTGCTGTTTAAAGGTGCGCCAAGATTGGCAGGTTCGCTAAAAGCGCCATCATTTATTCGACTTTCAAAAACATCGAGTCCACCTAAACCTAAAAATCCGTCAGAAGCAAAATAAAGTGCTTGATCGGTTATAAACGGAAACATCTCGCGTCCCGTTGTATTTATCTTTTCGCCTAAATTTTTTGGATTTGAATATTGGTTTTCGCCTAAAATATCCACAACAAAAATGTCGCTAGAACCAATTGTTCCTGGCATATCCGAGACAAAATAGAGCTTTTTACCGTCTTTACTGATTGAAGGATGTCCAACTGAGTAGCTGTCGCTGTTAAACGGAACTTCTTTAACATCCTTCCATTGTACGGTTTCATTTGCAGTTTCTACAGCTGTTGCAGTGTAAATTTTTAGATTATTAATGCCTTTGCTGTCTCGTTTCAGTTTTCCGTTATAATTGTTTCGGGTAAAATAAATAGTTCTTTCGTCAGGCGAAAAAGCCACACAAGCTTCATGAAAATTCGTTGAAATTTCTTTTCCGAATCGCTGTTTAGAAGAAACATTGGATTGTGTTTGGTTTATTTTTCCCAATTGCATACTTAAATAAGGCTGATCGTTCCAACCGTATTTGTCTGTTTTAAAATAGGAAGAATCAGAAGTGGTAGAAAACACCAAATCGCCTTTGTAAAACATCGGACCGAAATCGGAATAAGCCGTATTAATTTCTAAATTTTCTAGTGTAAAAGAAGGTTTTATGTTTTCAATATCTTCTAAAGTGGTGTTTTTAAGCGAAAAATTCTGAGCTCTTACATCGGTTGTCTTTTGTTTTGAAGCAAAGGTTTTCATCCATTTTTTAGCCAATTCATAATTCTGTATTCCCTGTAAAGATTGTGCGTAGCGGAAGAAATATTCTGGCGAAATTTCGGTAGGGTAATCAGCTACAAGCTTTTTGTACCATTTGCTGGCATTTTCCATTTGGGTATTGAAGTAATAAGAATCGCCAAGACGCTGCAGCATTTCTCTGGATGGATCACCGTTTTTTATAGAAACCTCATACGATTTTGCTGCTTCTACATAATACATTTTGTCGAAAAGCGCATCGGCTGCTTTGTTCTTGGTTTGCGAATAAATCGTTTGTATAACCAATATAACGAGTATAGTAATTGTTCTTTTCATAGACTATTGTATTAAAAGAATCTAGGTGATTTAAGTCCTTTTTTGCGGGAAACGAGTTCAAAACGAAGCATGATTTCATGTGTACCGCTATTATAGTTCTGCAGTTCGGTTGTAGTATAATCGTAAGCATAACCTACCATTAACATTGGTGAAATTTGTATTCCTGCAAGGGCACTCACAGAATCAGATGTACGATACGATACACCAAGCGTTAGCGCATTATTGAACATGAAATTGGCTGATATATCTCCAATTATTGGTGCTCCAGCGACATATTTGACTAAAACGGCGGGTTTAAATTTGGTATGAGCCGAAAGATCAAAAACGATTCCTCCGATAAGATATAAGTGAATTCTTTGATTGACAAGGTTTTCGCTAATGTCGTCATAAGTGTAGCGTTCTTTTGTCATAAAATTTGGCACGGCAATACCAACATAATCTCTTTCTCCATGCCAGTAAAGACCAGCTCCAACAACGGGAAGAAATTTATTATTGATGTTGTCACGAAATTGAACATCGGGATCTCTATAACTTCCTTTAGACCAGTCAATGTTGATAACGCGTCCGCCTCCTTTTATTCCGAAAGAAAGTTTGTGTGTCTGGCCAGATTGAATGGTATATGAGAAATTGGCATCTAAATATTGTTCTTCTGAAGGCCCGATTTCGTCATTGATGATAGAGATTCCTAAACCTAGATTTTTGGCAATCGGAGTGTCTAATGAAAAGCTTTGTGTATCTGGCGCGCCTTCAAGACCAACCCATTGCGTACGATATATTCCGGTTATGGCCAAATGTCCTAAAGATCCTGCGTAAGCTGAATTGACGGTCATTGTATTGTACATATATTGAGTATACTGCGGATCTTGCTGTGCAGTGGCGGCGTATACAGAAAGTATGCTTATTATTGTGAAAACCTTTTTTATATTTTTAATCATAGCCAATATATTTTGGTTAATCCTATTCTTTTCGAAACTCGTTTATGGTTTTATTTTAGATAAAGCCATCCAGAGGTTTTTTTAGATCCATCTCCCAAATCAAGAATATAGAAATAGGTGCCTTCAGGGAGCGTTTTGGAAGAATTCTCTTCTTTACCGTCCCACGTATTGTTGTAACCTTTTTTGAAATAAACCAAATTACCCCAGCGATTGAATATTTCGAGCTGGTTGTCAGGATATTGGTCGATGCAGTCTATGTAGAAGTAATCGTTTTGTCCGTCATCATTTGGTGAGAATTCATTATAAATCTTCAAACAATTTGGCGCAACTGTCGCGCTAGCTTGATTGTTGCTAGTGTTTGTATCGATTTGATCCAGTTTCGACAAATGTGCCGTATTTAGATAATCTTTAAAATCAACTACTTTAACAATAATAGCAAGTGTTTGTATGGCGCCTTTTGCAATCGATGGAACTACCCAAATTCCTGTTCCATCGTTGTAAGTTCCAGAAGATGCTGTATAACTCACAAATGAATATCCTTTTGGAAGCAAATCCTGAATTTCGACATTCGTAGCGGTTAGATTGCCAAGATTTTCTGCTGTAACCGTAAAAGTAACTTGAGAATACATCGGAACTTCGGTTTTATCTACTTCTTTACGAATGGCAATATCGGTAGTAGGAATAGCGATAGATTCGGAATCTTCGTCGTCTTCGCTTTGATCTCCGTTATCATTGTTAGGCGTACTGTCAGGATCAAACTGATCGCTTGCCGTGACCTGTGCAATATTAACGTAATCAACCTCTTCGAGTCCAAGCGGATTGGCTACTGTGGCATTATAAGTTAGGGTAAGACCTCCAATAGGAACAGTCAAATCGATCCATTTGATGGCATTAAGACTAAAAATACCTCCGTTGGTAATGTTTGAGATGTTTTTGTATCCGAGTGGAATAATATCTTCTACAGCAACACCAGTAGCTTGGGCAGGGCCTTCATTTCCAATTTGAAGGGTAAAAGTCACTATTTCATTTACATTCGGATTCTTATTGCTCACTGTTTTTTCAAGACTTAAATCGGCAATATTCAAGCTTATGGTAATGCTGTCCTGATCGTCTTCGGTCGGATCATTATTGTTTGGAGTTGAATCAGGATCGGGAAGATTGCTAGCAATTATTTCGGCGCTATTAGTATATTCTCCTGACTGTCCAGATGGTTTTTTCACTACTGCATATATTTGAAGTGTTTGTGTAGCTCCGCTATTTACTGCGCCAACATTCCAAATTCCGGTAAGATTATTATAAATTCCGTTAGTTGCTGTATAAGTAGAATAGGCGAATCCGGTAGGAAGAGTATCTCTTACAAGAACTCCTGAAGTGTTTCCAGGGCCATCATTGGTAACCGTAATTTCGAATATGACCGTAGCGCCAATATTATGATTAAGATTGCCAGACAGCGTTTCTTTCTTTAGAGATAAATCGGCTTGCGATACAACTGGCATTACTTCGATGCTGTCATAATCATCTTCTGTTGTAATCGAGTTTCCAGGAGTACTATCAGGATCTGATTGATCTGCGGTCATGACTTCTGCAATATTTAGATATTCATTGGCATTTCCTGTAGGTGCTTTTACCAAAACATTTATAAGTAGGGTATGGCTGTTTCCTGGTAGAATAATCCCTGGAAGCCATTCTCCCGTATTAGGATTATAACTTCCTGATGAGGCATTATAGAAAATATAATTAAAACCAGAAGGAAGAAGGTCTTTTACCATAACGCCGCTGGCAATATTTGGGCCAGCATTTCGGACTGTCACAGCAAACGTTATTTCAGATCCGATTGCAGGTGTTGTATTGTCATTAACTACTCTTTTTTCTAAAGATAAATCGGCAACGGTATTGATAGGAGTTACAGCTACAGAGCTCATATCATCTTCGCCAACTACACCATTATTAGGAGTTGAATCTGGGTCAAATTCGTTTGAATGATAGACTTCAGCTATATTGTTGTAAACGCCATTATTCCTTACTGTAGCTCCAATTAGCAGCGATTCAGAATCTCCGCTTGCAATAGTTCCTACTGTCCAGATTCCTGTTAATTCATCATAAATACCTGCGGTTGAGCTGTAAACTGTGAAATTGTAACCGCTAGGAAGCAAATCTTTTACTTCAACGCCTGTAGCAGTTTGTGGTCCAGAATTATCGACTTTAATTAAGAATGTTATGGTTGCACCAAATACAGGACTTAAATTACTTCCAACAACGGTTTTAGATAAAGATAAATCTGCAATAGCAGAAACTGGAATAGTTGTGGCGGTTGCATAATCGTCTTCGGTCGTTACTCCGTTATTTGGAGTTGAATTGGGATCTGGCAAACTGCTGGCGGTAACCTCGGCAACGTTTGTGTAATTTCCAGAAGTATTTACAATAGCCGTAAGTTGCAGTGTTTGAGAATCTCCATTTACCAGTGAACCAATTGTCCATCTACCATTTACACTGCTGTAAGTTCCTTTTGTTGCTGTAAAACTGCTATAAGTGTAACCTGAAGGAAGCAAATCAGTAACTTGAACTCCAGTCACATTTTGAGGACCATTGTTAGTAATAATGATTTCAAAAGTTACTGGCGTACCAATTAAAGGATTGGATTTATTTACTGTTTTAGTTAATGAAAGATCCGAATATTGTGGATTTGGAATTGTTGAAACAGAAGCATAATCGTTCTCAGTTGTTACTCCATTGTTTGGTGTTGAGTCGGGGTCAGGAAGATCTGCGGCAGTTACTTCTGCTACATTTAGATAATTTCCTGTTGCATTAACCGTGGCAACAATTTCAAGAGTTTCTAAGTTTCCGCTTATTAAATTCCCTACATTCCAGAGTCCAGTCAAAGGATTGTAAGTACCTTTTGAATTGGTAAATCCTACGAAGGTATATCCAGACGGAAGTAAATCGGTTATTTCAATTCCGGTATTATCGTTTGGACCATTGTTGGACAATATAATTTCAAAAATAACCTGAGACCCTACAATTGGTGTGGGATTGTTTACTGTTTTGGTTATCGATAAATCAGAAGATTGCACAATCGGAGTTGTTCCTGCCGAAGCATAGTCATTTTCTGTTGGAACTCCATTATTCGGAGTAGAATTAGGGTCGGGAAGATCTGCGGATATTACTTCTGCAACATTTAGATAATTGCCAGTATCATTAACTGTTGCTACAATCTGCAACGTTTCAGAGTTCCCATTTAGCAAACTTCCTATTACCCATAATCCAGTCGTTGGATTGTAAGTTCCTGTGGTAACTGTGGCTCCAGCGTATGTATAACCAGAAGGTAATAAATCTGTAACTCGAATTCCTGTGTTATCTTGAGGGCCATTATTTGTAATAATGATTTCAAAAGTTACAAGAGAACCTACTACTGGTGTTGCATTGCTTACCGTTTTGGTCATCGCTAAATCTGAAGATCGCGGTATGGGAGTTGTAGTTGCTGTTCCATAATCATCTTCTGTAGGAACACCATTATTTGGCGTTGAATCTGGATCAGGAACACTGCTGCTGGTTACTTCGGCAATATTGGTGTAATCTCCAGAAGGATTTACAGTTGCGTTTATCTGTAATGTTTCAGATTCACTGTTTTCTAAAATATCTAAAGACCATATACCTGTTATTGGGTCATAAGTTCCACTTGTCGAATTGAAATTCAAAAAAGTATAACCAGATGGCAAGAGGTCTTTTACGGTAACTTGTGAAGCATTTTGGGGACCGCTATTGGTAGTTATAATTTGAAAAGTAACTAATGAGCCTACTAATGGTGTCGGATTATTGACGGTTTTTGTTAATGATAAATCTGCAGAAGGCTGGATAGGAGTAATGATAGCATTGTCTTCGTCATCTTCGCTTTGATCTCCGTCGTCATTATTGGGCGTACTGTCAGGATCAGGCAAACTGCTTGCCGTAACTTCTGTAACATTCAAATAATTTCCTGTCGGAAGAACTTTCGCATCAATAATAAGAGATTCTGAAGCTCCAGCATTTATAGTGGCTACGTTCCAGATACCTGTAGTATAATCATAGAGTCCGTCGCTAACGCTGTAATTTACAAATTCATAACCGCTTGGGAGAAGATCTTTTACTAAAACCCCATTAGTGTCATTTGGTCCTTTGTTTGTGATAATAAGTTGAAATGAAACTTGAGTTCCTATTACAGGGCTTGTGTTTCCGCCAACTATTTCTTTGGTCAATTCAAGATCTGCTGTTGGAGGTATAAAGGTAAAAGGAGCATTGGCTTCATCATCTTCACTTTGGTCACCATCGTCATTATTAGGAGTTGAATCTGGATCAGGAAGATCACTGGCTGTTACTTGAGCAATGTTTAAATATGGACCTGATGGATTAACAGTTGCTCTAAATGTTAAGTCAAATGATGAATTAGTTGCGAGAGTTATATTCTGCCATGTGAGATCACCGTTTGCAACATTATAAAAACCATTATTGGATACAGAACCCGGAATTATTGTAAAACCTTCAGGGATAACGTCTTTTACAGCAATTCCAGTAGCATTTCCGGGACCATTATTGAGAAGATGGAGTGTAAATAATACTTGATCTCCAGCTGCAGCAGAATTTGGAGAAACTGTTTTCGTCAATTCCAAGTCGGCTTGTTTCAAAGTAACGGTTGCACTGCTCATATCATCTTCTGGCAATCCATTTCCAGGGGTACTGTCTGGATCAAACTGTTTCGCTGTCTGTATTTCGGCTACATTTATATAATTGGCAGATGTCGCTACATTTACTTTTGCTGTAATTTGAAGAGTAATTGTATTTCCATTATTTAAATTTCCAACATTCCAAATTCCTGTGGTTCTGTCGTATTTTCCGCCGCCATTATCACTTACATAAGTATAGCCAGATGGCAAATGCTCAGAAACAGTAATACCGGTAGCATTATTTGGACCGCTGTTGGTTACAGAAATAGTAAAAATAACATTATCATTGATGCTTACAGTAGCAGGCGAAACCGATTTATGAAGTGATAAATCGGCTATATCGAGAACTATTGTAGCACTGCTTTGGTCATCTTCAGCAGGATTTTTATTGTCTGGTGTGCTGTCTGGATCGAATTGATCAGAATGAATAACTTCTGCAGTATTAGTATAAGAAGGCGTTGATAGAATAGTAGCTTTAAACTGTAAAGGGATAATATTACCACTCGGAATTGTTAAACCACTCCATGTAATAGTATTGTCGCCAACATTATAGATTCCTGAATAAGTAACTGATCCAGGAACAATAGCATAACCTAGCGGAATATAATCGCGTATTGAAACATTGGTAGCGGTAACAGATCCGCCTAGAGCATTGTTATTAAAAACATTTATATTGAAAGTAACTACATCACCAACGCTTCCTGTTGTGGGAGTTACTGTTTTAGTTAATTCTAAATCTGCGATAGCAAGTATAGTAAGTATCATGTTATCTGATGAAACAGTACAATTTCCATTGGTTACACTCCATTGTAGTGTATAAATGCCAGAAACAGTTCCAGTAACAGATGTTGTTGGACTAGAGGGATCAGTAAAACCAATTGTACTTGGGCCAGAAATTTGTGTCCAGCTTCCCGTACCGATTGTTGGAGCCACGGCATTCATATTGATAGAAGAAAACTGAGGTACGATTTGATCTGGTCCTGCATTGGCAGTTGAAGGTTCTGCGTATATCGTGACAAGAACAGTATCCTCAGAAATACAGCTAGTTGAAGCAGTTGTAGTGACAGTCCATTTAAATTCATAAACGCCAGGTATTAGTCCAAGCATTAAAGAGTTTTCAAGATTTGGAGAGGCAATATTGGCTGTGTTTGGGCCAGAAACCTGTGTCCATTCTCCAACGCCTGAGGTTACTGGTACGGCATTCATCGTAGCGGTGCTTACATTACAAATTTCCTGATCGGGACCTGCATTAGCAACAGATGGTGGTACATCATTAAAAGTAATAGAAACTTGGTCTGAAGTTGGTGCGCATAAAGACGAACCAGTAAACGGACCATTTGTAACAGTCCATGTTAAAGTATAAGTGCCTAAAACATTGATATTCGATAAAGTGGTAACAGGACTATTAGGATTGTCAATTACCGCATTTCCTCCGGGAGGCTGTGAAGCAAATGTCCATGTTCCGATACCAACTGCAGGAGGAACAGCAGCAGTTTTATATGTGGTCTGACAAGCTACAGTATCATCTGGTCCTGCATTTGCGGCACTTGGAGGTGCATTCATTTCTATTCGAACAATATCAGAAAGAGATCGGCAATTATTACTTTCAAATACCCATTCTAAAATATAAAGCCCTGGAACAGTTAAATTTGAGACGGTTGTTAAAGGCGCTGAAGGAGTATCAATAACCGCAACACTTCCTGCAGGCTGATAAACAAATCGCCATTCAAATACGCTAACATCTGAAGGAGGGACATTTCCGCTCATTATAGCAACACCGTTAACATCATTGATACATAAAGTCTGATCTGGCCCTGCATTCGGATCTATACTAGCGCCATTGTAGATGGTTACATTTACAGAATCTGAAGTTCCGACACAAGTATCGCCATTAGGAAATGTATTTGAAGTAGTGGTGTAAGTGAAAACATAACTATTTCCAGGAATTACAGTTGCATTAGCAATATAACTGGTTGATGGCGATTGAGTAATTACAACATCGGTAGTGTTTCCAGTTGTGCTTGTCAGTGTCCATGTTCCCGTTGAGTTTTCATTGGCAATAAGTTGTACACTAGTAACATCACAATGCGTTTGATCAGGACCGGCATTTGCTGCTGGATCAACCACAACTATCATATCATCAAAACTGCCAGGGCATAAAAAGATGCTTTTTGCAGTTATTGTCCATCTAAAAGTGTATGTTCCAGCAACTAAACCAGTAATTACAGAATTTGGATTAGAAGGATCAACTATCAATGGCTGATTAGGAGCACCAGTAAGTACAGACCATTGTCCTAATTCGAAGAAACTGTCGTAAGTGCTTCCGGCCATTGTCACACTAGTATTATTACAGACATTTTGATCAGGGCCTGCGGCGGCTGGATGAGGAGGAATTCCTATAGTTAGATTAATATCATCAAATGCCTGACCGCAAATATCCGCATCAACGGTCCATCTAAAAATGTAGTAACCGCTAAAAGTAAAAGTGAAAACTGCATTTGGATCATGAATGTCACTGATGGTGTAATTTCCAACCCCAGAAATTCTGCTCCATGTACCAATTGATCCGCCACTTTGTGTTGCAGCCATCGTTAGCGTATTACCACAAATTTCTTGATCAGGACCTGCATTAGCGGCAGGTGGAGTTTCTGCAACAGTAATAGATACGCTACTTTGACTAGGAAGACAAGCTCTCAATCTTGTAGTAATTGACCATGTGAAGGTATAAGTTCCATTTCCAGGAACGGTGACCATTGTATTAGGATCATTTTCATCGGCAAAAACAACTCCTGTTGAAGGTGTTACAGTCCAAATACCAAATTCGCCCAATGCTGGAGTGTTCCCGCTAAGGTTAAAAGTTGTGGTTCCTGACGTATAACAAGCATTTGGTCCAGCGTTAGATGTAGTTGGAGCGACAGTATTGTCTGTGAGAATAATTACTGTATCAGTAACAGAACTGCCACAAGAAGGGCCAGGGTGGGAGTAAGAAACTGTCCATTGCAATTCATAGGATGAACTTGCTGTCAAAAAACCACTTGCAATGGCATTCGGATTATTTATATCAGAGAATGTAATAGTATTAGGTCCCGAAAGCTGACTCCAAGTCCCCATTTCACCTGGCCCAGGCGGAGCTGCGCTAAGCGGTACAAGAGAATTGGCACAAACCACTTGATCGGTTCCTGCGTCTACATTATCTATTGTAGTGTCTGAAACATAAACTGTAACCGTTGCTACAGAAAATCCACAAGTAGCACCACCGCCTTTTGTAATATATTGAAAAACATATGTACCCGAAATAAGATTGCTTACAGGCGTATCAATGGCAAAATTATCTGCAATTACTGCGGTATTCGGACCACTGAGTTGGCTCCAAAAATGCAATCCGTCATCTGTGCTTACTCCAGAAAGAACAGTAGTAGTGTCACCGCAGGGCAAACTGACATCGGTTCCAGCATTGGATGGAGTAGGATCGCCCGAAACTAAAATATTTAAGGTGTCAAAACCATAATCACATTGCACCGTTAAAGCCCCAGTCTGTTTTCTGATAAATTCAACCGTATAGTCTCCAGGCGCAGTAAGGGTTAAGGTAAGTGAATTTCCAACATCTTGCAAAGCCGTTGGAAAAGGAGCTAAAGGCGAGAGCGCAGGGCCACTCACAATTCGATATTGATTGGAGCCTGTTCCAGTTACAGCTAGCGGAATTGTAAATACGGTTGCATTACAGCTTCCGACGATATCATTTCCATTATTGGCAACAATTGTTCTGGTTGGGCCATTATATTGTACGATATAATCTTTGGTGAAAATACATCCCGTATTATTGTTCGTTAAGGTATATCGAAATGTATAAGGAGCACCTGCAGATGAGATATTCGTTACTAATGTTGTCGGATTTGTTGGTGAAACAATTACGGCGCCAGCTCCTCCAGAAATTTGTGTCCATGCTACAGTTTCGCCTGTGTATAAAGGTGTTTGAGCAACAAGAGTGACCTGATTTACGGTATTATCACAAAAGAAAATATTTTCATCTCCTCCAGGAAGTTTGGTAACATCCTGTGTTGCAGCTGGTACATTAATTACTACTGTGTCATTTCCTGAAGCGCATGGGCCTGTTACAGTCCATCTGAAAGTATAAGTTCCTTGAACTAAATTGGATACGCTTGTGTTATTAGAATTTGGACTGCCGATTGTTGGAGTATTTGGTCCCGAAACAAATGTCCATTGACCGTTTTGACCATTAAGTCCGCAGCCGCCGTATGTGCCGCTTAAGTTAGTTGATTGTGTGGTTGTATAACAATTGCTTAAAGTTTGATCTGGACCAGCAGAGACAGGTTTTACACCGCCATAATTGGTTACAGTAATCTGCGATGTAGTTCTGCAGCGCTGTCCTGGTGCAAATTCTGGGCCTTCAATAACCCATTGAAGAGTTGTAACTCCACAACTTGTTGCTGGTAAAGTAATGGTTGAGGTAGCTAAATTTGGAAAATTAATGACAACTCCTGCATTATTTGTTCCTACGATTTCCCAAAATCCAGTTTCTCCAGTATTTTGTGGTGCATTTGCAATGATTGCCAACGTACCATTATTATTAGGACAGCTTGCAATATTTGCCCCCGCATTGGCTCGAGTTATGGGTTTTACATTAACTACTTTATCTTGGTAAGATACTATTCCGTCAGAACAAGTTGCGCTGTATCTAAAAATATAAGTATTGTCTCCAGTATAACCCGAGATTGTTGTGGTTGAACTTGTTGGAGAATTTATGGTTACTGCAGGTCCAGAAATTTGTGTCCATTTTACAGTTCCGATAATTGGAGTAGGATTATTTCCAGTTAATACTAATGCATCAGTTTCACAAATAGTTACGTTCAGTACTCCAGCATTTACACTACAGTTTTGCGCATTGGTTTGAAAAGTAGCTAGAAAAATTAAAATTGCTGCGAAAAATAGTTTTTTAGATAAAGTGTAAAATCTCCAAGAAAAGTAAAACTGTGCCATAAGCAATTGGGATAAAAGGCAGCACAAGAAATAGATAACCACCTTACATTAATAAATTGTTTTAAGCATTAATTTGGTATTGAGGTTAAAAAAATCTGAAGGGGTACTCAAATTTAAAGAAAGATAACTATGAAATATTTTTTTTGATGTTGCATATTATAAAATGAAACCAGAAAACTGATGATGAAACAATAAAAAAAAGCTCTAAACCAAAGATTTAGAGCTTCCTTAAATGTTTTTCTAAAATTAAAAAGCCTCGCCGATTCTAAAATAAATCCCCCAGTCGCCTTTACCAACTGCGCCGTCTAAACCGACATTAAATTTTGATTTTTTGAAAGGATTGTAGCGATAACCAACACCGCCTCCAGGATACATTTTCCAATCGAAACTTGGAGTGTCAGAGCCATAAATTGTTGCAATACCAAAGAATCCAACCAACCCCATTTTCTTGGCAAAGTTGTAACGGTATTCGCCTTGAACATCCATCAATCCGGAACCTCGGTATTTTCCTTCCGAATAACCACGAATATCAGTTCCGCCAATTGTGCTTTGCTGTTCAAATGCCACATTTCCAAGACCGAATTTGCCATAAAAACGAGCCGCAATTACATCTTTGCCTTCGCGATTTTGAAAATATTTATTGGCTTGAAATGAAATACGATTAGACGCTAGTTCGTTATCTAGAAATTTAGGATAAGTAGACCAATCCATTTTAATTTTATAACCTTGAGTAGGATAATAAACGGCATCTCTAGTGTCATAAAGCAAATTAAAAACCACTGCATTAGAATGAGAAATAGAAGAGGGAGAAATGTTATCTTCATAAACCGTATTATAATGAGCAAAAGTATAAGAAAGACCGCCGTAAAACTTTCCAATAATTTTACGTTGTCCGCCAACACTCAAAACAGTTGTTTTGGTTCCGTAATCATAAAAATCAGGCTGGTCAATATCATCAACATAAAACTGTGAATTCTGATTTCCAGTAAAAAAGAAAAGTTTCAAACGCCATTTGTCTTCATTCAAATACCATTTATTGAAAAATGCCAAAGCATACGATTTGTTTGTAGTATAAATGGCCGACATTCCAGATAATGATTTTGGCGAAATAGTATCGGCTTGATTAACTCGATACATCATCATCGGAATGGCACCAAACATAAACTCTAGATTTCTATTATAACTTATATAGGGCATCACTCTCAGCTCAATTCTCTTTTCTTTTGTTTTTTTCGGAACAGAATCAGTTGTTTTTTGTCCGAAAGAAGAATAAACAAAACCAGCGAAGAAAAGTAGGAATAGAAAATGCCTCATGATATAAATTTGTTTAGTGAAACTTATATGAAGTTTATAAATACTTCGACAACGTTTTTCAGATACTTGTAAATTTAAATAAAAATTGTAAGTAATTGAAATAAAAATAGTTGCCTCTAAAAGGTTTTGCTAAATATGGAAAGCAGTTTTTCTAAAGCATTTTCAGCATGAAGCTGTTCGCCGTTTTTTAAAGTATTTTCTAAAGCCTCAGCAGCCCTTTTCAACATTCGTTTTTCAAAATAAGAAATAGCAGTTTTTAAATCTGAAAATTGATTGTTTGTTAAACATTCAGAAAGTTCAAAAGCATCGAACATGGCCAAATTAGCGCCTTTTCCAGCAAAAGGAGGCATTCGATGCGCGGCATCTCCAATAATGGTTACACTTTCCTGAGTTTCCCAAGACTGATTTTGAGGAAAATGATATTGCGGACGAAGTATAAAATGCAATTCTTCACTTGTGAAAAACTCATGCCATTCAGAACTCCAATCGCTATAAACGTCTTTAAACCAATCAAAAATTTTTTGATTGTCTTTAAAATCGAGATCATTTTCTGCAATCCAACTTTCTGGAATTTTACTGCTGAGTAAAAACATCAAAGAACCGTCTCCTTTTGTTCCATACATAATGGTTTGTTCGTTTCCTAAAGCCAAGACTTTCCCGCCTTTAGAAAATTCAAAAAGATTTGGAGCGTTTTCTTTGGCATTATAAATTGTGCCTTCAATCATCGTAATGCCAGAATAAATAGGTTTTTGTGTGCTTATATAAGGACGAATTTTAGAATTTGCTCCATCTGCACCAATTACCAAATCGGCATAAGCACTTTTTCCGTTGTTAAAGAACAATCGCCAGCCATTATTTTCTTTTTCCATAGAAAGAAATTGACTGTCCCAAACCATAGTTTCTGGCAAAAGCGAGTGCAATAAAACAGCTCGAAGTTCTGAGCGATCTATTTCTGGACGGGGTTTCGAAATATCTTGAAGAGAATCTTGATTATGGTTTGAAATTTCTTTAGAAGAATTTTTAGTAATCGTATGTTCATCAAATTTCAATTCAAAATTCTGATTTACAATTCGGGCTTTGCTGGCATTTGGGCGAATATTTTTGTAGAATTCATTTAATAAATTCGCTTTTTCCATGGCTATTAAACCTGAATCTTCATGCAAATCTAATGGTGAACCCTGAACGCGAACTTCTGCGTTGAGGTCTCTTTCGTAAACTTTTACATTAATATTCTGAAGTTGCAAAAGGCGAGCTAAAATCAAACCGCCCATTCCGCCGCCAACAATGGCAACTTGTTTATTTTCTAGTAACATAGTTTTGTATTTAAAATCTATGTCGCAAAATTATTTAGACGAAAGAGCCGATAATAGTATAAATCGGTCGTTTTTATTTTGAAAAAGTTCCTTTGGCAACGAACCCGAAATTTTCTTGATTTCTTTAATGAAGTGCGTTTGGTCTGAAAAATTCTCCTCTGGAAAAAGTTTTCCTTTTGCAATATGCTCCAATGAAGCGCGAAAACGAAGAATAGAGCAATATGCTTTTAATGAAAGACCAAAATACTGATTGAAATAACGATTAATTTGACGGCTGCTCCAGTTAGATTGTTCTGATAATTCTTTTACCGTCAGATCTCCGTTGTTTTCATAAATAAGTCTGAATAGTTTTTGTTTGCGCTGATCGATTTCCTTTAATAATAAGGACTCAATTTTTACAGCTGCTTTTTCGTAAAACAATTCAAAATCATCTAAATCTTTTTCATTAAAATCCCAAAAGTGGTTTTCGAGTAATTTTCCTGAATTCAAAATTGCAGCAATGCTTTCGTGAAAAACATATTCAACAGCAGGAAGTTTAAAGCTGATTACAAAGGTTAGACTCTTCGCAGGAATTTTTCCTTTTTCATATTGCTGAGTTCCTAAACCCAAAATCCGAATTTGAAAAGGAGTTTCGGCAGTTTTTATTAAAGACAAATCTATTCGTCCGTCAGGAAGGCCGATGGTTTCTAGAGTTTGATCCGATTTATTTTCCATGCACCAAAAACTATCCACAAAATCTGAGAGTTTTTTGTTGGGTTTAATGGATTTGTATTCTAAATCGTTAATCATTTCGTCAAATTTAAAGCGAAATTATACAATTTGTTAATCATTTTTCAAAAAACAGAACAGCTTTAAAAAGGCTGTATTGAGGTTTCTAATTTCAAAAAAATGATGAGGAAAAACTTAACATTGGGTAAAATGTTGATTTTTAAATAAATACGAAGGTTTTTTCTTCCCAATGAAAAACTTAACATTGGCGAATAGGTTTTTCAATCTATCTTTGTTTATTATTTTTTGATGTTAATTTAATGATTTAATAACATTGAAAATTAGTTTAATCAAAAATAAATTTAATTAATTTCTTAAATTTAACAAAATAATGACAAAAGAAGTGCTTACTAATGAAATCGATCAGGAAGTAGAAGCTGCTCCAGTTATCTCAAACGAAGAAAGCGAACAGAAAGATGCTTCAGTTTCAGAAACAGAATCGGCTGCTGATACTCAAGAATCTAAGCCAAAACCAAAAAGAGCTCCTAAAAAAGTAGCAGAAAAAGAGGTTGTAATCGCAGAAGAAACTGTAGCAACATCTCCAGAAACTGAAGCAGGAGAAGAAATTGTATCTGAAGCTGCAGAAGAAACATCTGATGAAAACCAAGAGAAATCGAAATCTAAAAAGAATAAAAAGATGAAAGAAAAAGAGAAAGAGAAAAAGAAAAAAGTAGCTAAGAAAAAAGAAAAAGCAAAAGACAAAAAAGCTAAAGCGAAAAAAGCAAAACTAAAAGCTCAAGCAAAAAAGAAAGCTAAAGCGAAAAAAGCAAAGGATAAAGCAAAAGCTAAAAAGATTGCTAAAAACAAAGCAAAAAGATCTAAAGCAAAAAAGAATAAGAAGAAATAATTTTCTGACAGTGAGTTGTTAATTGTTAACGTAAATTACATTGTAACTAACATTAATAATTGATAATTCATTTTGTCGGGCCGAGCGTTGTGAGGCTTTTGGGGAAGCCTCGCGCGAAGTTCTTCTATATCGATAAAATTTTAAAAGCCATAGCTTACAGGATTATAATGATTTTAAAATCCTGTAAGCTGTGGCTTTTTTATTCGAAAGTTTTAAAATAAAATCTTCCCTCTAGCTTATTTCATCTTCATCATCTCTCAAATTTCCTCACTTTTTACTTTTTTCTGCATAGCGAGTTTGTCAATTTTTTGAAGAAATTCGGGATCAAATTCTGAGTAGGCTCTCAATCGGTATTTTTCGTCTCTAATTTTCATTACAAGTCGAATTTTTTGCACCATCAGCCAAATGGGTTCATATCTTTTATGGCCAAGCAAATATTGAATTTTAAGGATTGATATTTTTCGGTGCGAAAGTGTCATTAATTCGATGCAAATCATCCAATAACGGATGGGTAGATTGGAATTTTCCATTACAGTTCCAGATCTAAGACTGATTCTGCTGCCGCACTTTCTACATTGAAATTTTAAATCATTCTGACGAAAAGAATGCTGGTCATGCCCACATTTTCGGCATATAAGTCCATTTTCTAAACGTTTGTTTTTAAGTTCTTCAATACAAGTTGCTTCATCAGAATATTTTTCAAAATAAGCGCGTAATTCCATTTATACAATTCCTCATTTAAGTTTTGAAATATAGAATATTTTGAAGAAATGAAGAACAAACTGATATAAAAAATAAAAAGGAATATCCGTTCTCGAATATTCCTTTTTATTTGGGGGCAAAATGGTGGTTTATAGTTTACCTGCGATTTCTTTTTTGTACTTATTAAGGATAGATTTTGTCATACCTAAGTTAGCTTTTGTAGAATCTACAGCAAGATAAATAAAGTAATCCTGACTGTCAGAAACGTCGATAATGTGAATTTGAGAACTTAATGTAATCATTACATTGTCAATTACCTGACCATTTAGATTCAACGCTTTAATAGCATTCATTTTTGCTTTAACTACTTCTAGGTTGTATGCAGATGCCAATTCTGGATCAAAATCTGCAAGTGCAGAATGTGAATAATATGACATGCCGCTTGCGATTTCAGCCACAGATACTGCGATGAAACCTGGGACGTTCTTTTTTAGGTCTTCCCCAAATTGCGTTAAGAAATCAGACATAAGTTTTTATAATTTAATTAGAATAAATTGTTTTAGATGAGGCAAAATTAGCTATACAATATCATTTAATTATCCGTAATTCGTACCTATTTTTTGCAAATAATAAAAAATAACATAAGAACTAAAAAAACATTTTTTTTGTTTTTAAAATGAATTTTGTTTCGAATTGAAAATGAAATATTTAAACGAAAAATGCTTCTGAAAAAGCACTGTTTGCGCCATTTCAAAAGCATTTTCATTAAGTAAAAATTAATTTTTTACTTGATTTCTGTTATAAAATCTTCTTGTGGAGTTCTTACTTTTTTCATGTTTACCAACCAATCGTTTGCATCATCTCTATATCCTAGAGGTAATACTAAAACGCTTTTTAGTCCAAGTTCGTTTAAACCTAAAAGTTTGTCTACTTCAGCAGGAATAAAACCTTCCATTGGAGTTGCATCTACTTGTTGTTCAGCAGCAGCAGCGATTGCTACACCAAACGAAATGTAAGCTTGTTTTGCAGCGTGCTGTGCGTGCCATTCTTGTCCAAGAGGTTCGTACATTCCCCAAAGTCTTTGTTTGTAGTCATCCATTGCGTCAGCAGGAATTCCTCTTTCTGCAATTGTTCTGTCAAATACAGCAGAGATTTTCTCTAAGCTATAACCGTCCCAAGCAGCCCAAACCAAAACGTGAGAAGCATCTGTAACTTGACTTTGATCAAAACTTACTGCTCTAATTTTGTCTTTTAAATCTTTGTTTGTGATAACAAAAATCTTGTAAGGCTGTAATCCGGAAGAAGATGGAGCCAATTTTGCAGCTTCAAGAATATAATCTACTTTTTCTTGTGGAACCGCTTGTCCGTTCATTTTTTTTGTAGCATAACGCC
Organism: Flavobacterium sp. HJSW_4; assembly: GCF_042436695.1. Taxonomy (NCBI): domain Bacteria; kingdom Pseudomonadati; phylum Bacteroidota; class Flavobacteriia; order Flavobacteriales; family Flavobacteriaceae; genus Flavobacterium; species Flavobacterium sp. HJSW_4. Next base: position 22,907 of record NZ_JBHNPP010000004.1, on the reverse strand, counting down.
ACTTTAGTGCATCTATTAAGGCCATTTTTTCTTTATTAATTAAAAATTGTATTCAAATGTAAACACTTTTAAGTGTATTTTTGTCATCCGATTACCAAAAGTAACTGTAACATCGAGGTAACTTAACAATACAACATGCTTAAAGAAGTAGAACACGATCCTAAAAAATGCACTCAACATATTATGGCAGTGCATGACGCAATGTATATTTTAAACGGAAGATGGAAAATTTCTATTATCGCATCGCTTTGTTTTAATACCTTAAGATTTACCGATTTATTACGTGAAGTCGAAGGCATTTCTGGGAAAATGTTAAGTAGGGAATTGAAAAACCTAGAAGAAAATCAGCTAGTTACCAGAACTGTTTTGAACACGCAACCGATAACTGTAGAATATCAATTAACAGAATACGGACACACGCTAAAAGAAGTAATTGATTCTTTGGCGAAGTGGGGACACAATCACAGAAAAAAGATTACAGGTAAAGAATAGGAATTAGTTTTCAGTCTCAGTCTCGGTTTTCAGTTCTAAAGCTCTTTGTAGGAATCCTTTACGAATTAAATTTTGTTCCGTTTCTTCAATCGCTTTCAGAAGATTGTTTTGATTATCTGTGATTTCTTTTAAAGCATTTTTCATTACCGCCCAAACCGGTTGCATTTTTACAACAAGCTCTTTTCCTTTTGTAGTAAGGACAATCAATCTCTTGCGTTCGTCTAATTTATCTTTTTTAGAACTGATGATTTTCAGTTTTTCCAATTCCTTCAATAAACTTATAGTTGACGGATGGCTATAGCCAATTTCACTCGCAATTTCTACCACACTCAGCATTTCTTTGATATGAAGCGTATAGATTACAGGAAACCATTTCGGTTCAAAATCAATGTCGAAAGATTTATAGACTAAAGCGCCGTCTTTGCGCAATTGCTCGCTCAGACGCTGCAGTCGCGTTGATATTGCTAAAATTCCAATTTCGTCAATTATATTCATTTTTTATGGATTTAGTTTTAAATGACAAAAAACGTTATCAGGTCTCATTAACGGAAAATCTATTGGAAGCGTTTCTTTTGGAATAGTTATAAAATCATTCTTTTCATAAAAACGCAAAGCCGCCTGCAACAAAGTAACCGTTCCTAAATATAAGTCTTTAATTCCTTTTTCTTTGCTGTAGGCAATTAATTGCTCTAATAATTGCTGTGCGATTTGAAATTCTTTTCCTCGATATTCTTTCTTTACGAACATTTTTCTAATCGCTCCAGCTTCAGAATTGAATTTAACTAAAGCAATTGTACCAACTAATTTGTCATCAATAAAAGCACCAAGAAAAATTCCGCCTGGTTTGTAATAAAAGTTTTCAATGTCCAGTAAATCAGGTTGATCTTCCAAAGTAACAGGAACATTAAATTCTTTTTGCTGGATGTTTAAAATCAAATCTACGATTTCATTTTCGTACTTATTTTGTATAGGCTGAATGTTCATTTATATGGTAAATTAAATATAGGTACAAAACTACGTAGTTAACTACATATATCCAACAAAAAAACTGCCGAGACCAGCAGTTTTAAGTGTTTTTTATGATTTCAAACGATTTCTGTTAGAAAATTTTATTCTTTAACTAATACAATAACAGCTTTGTAGCCCGTTCCAACATTCCATTCGCTTGACGAAATAACCTGACCTTTATCGTCATAAACTTTAAATTCGGCTGTATTTGGAGACGCAAAACCTTCGTTTAATGCTTCAATATCAATTTTATTGATTCCTTTTACCAAGTTTATTTTCACACTTTTAAAGTCACCATTTAATAAAACTTCAGGTTCAATTACTTTATCGTTTAAATATACTTTTACTTTATCGCCATCAACAAAAGCGGCATCACGATACATAATAGTAGAAGTTACTGAAGTAGTGTTGATGTTTCCTAAAAACTGGTTTCTTCTATAAAATATGCCTTCAACATTAGCTTCTGGTTTATAAAGGTTTGTGTCTTTAAATAATTCGTCTGGATTAACCTGTAGCGGTGCAGGTTTCTCGATAGGCGCAGGTGGATTTTCTTTAGGCGCTTCTTCTTTTGGCGGAACAACTTCTTTTTTTGCAGCATTTTTTGCCGGAATAGGTTTGAATTTTTTATCAAGTTCCTGAGCAAAACTCTGCAGTGAAAAAGAAACAAAGGCAATTATTAAAAATATTTTTTTCATTTTTTTATAAATATTAATCTTGAAGGTTGATGTCAAAGATTAGATGCATCATAATCTTTTATATATAAACATTTTATCAAAGTAATTATTGTCTTAAAAGACGTTATTTTTCTAAAAATTAACTTTCTTTTTTGATCTTTTAGGATAAAAATAAGTTTTTGATGAAGTTGTTTTTGAATCTATTTATTTGTTTTTAAAATACTGAAAATCAATATTGTATATTTGTTTCTCAATCAAAATAATAAGGCTATGATCAAATTGAATTTAATCTTTCTTTTTTTGACAATTGGAGTTTTTGCGCAAGAAAATAAAATAGACTCAAGCATTCGAAAGCAAATTGAAGATTACAACACTGATTTTGCAGTTGCTTTGGTTGAAAATAATAAGAATACAGTTTTGAAATCTTATACAGAACAATCTGTGCTGATGCCTGAACATAGCAAACAAAGAGTAGGAAAGAAGCCAATTGCAGCATTTTATGAGCAATGGTTAAGCCAGGCAAAAGTCAATTCTTTTCAGAAGAGCATTGTTGATTTGCAGGACTTTGGAGATTATATTTTAGAAATCGGAAATTTTACGGAAAACCTGCATCTAAAAGACTTAAAACCTTATACTTATGCTGGAAAATATATGGTTTTATGGAAAAAAGTTTCGAAAAACAAAATGACAATTGCAGCAGAAATTTGGGGCGCTAGTAGTTATTTTGATGATCGATTTATTCCTGAAATCGATGATTCCGAAGTTCCTCCAACAAAAGAATCTACTTCTTCAGACAAATTAATTTCTGAAGTAATCGAAAGAAATGGTTCTATTAAAAATTTGGTTCAGAATAGATTAGGAGCAGAGCATGCCAAAATGTTTATGTCCGATGCAATGTATTTAACGTATTACACGCCAATTCTTTCGGGAGAAAAAGACATTACTGCTTATTTTACGGAACATGAAAAACCTGGAACGTTGAAGATTGAACAGATTTCAATTCAGACTTCGGGCGTTATTGTGGCTAAAAAAGCGATTATAGAATTTGGTTTTTATAATGTCGATTGGCGAGACGGAACCAACCACGGAAACGTGAAAGGAAAAAGTATAAACATCTGGAAAAGAAATGATAAAGGCGAATTAATGCTCTTTCGCCAAATGGTAAATCATGATTGAAAATTAAAAAAGCGACCTCTAATTTGCAGACGCCATACCTGCGTCATATATTTGTGCCTGATTTTGGTCTGTTTTTTCAATTCAGAGAAAATAGTTAAAAGGGAATCAGGTGTAAATCCTGAACAGACCCGCTACTGTAAGTTCTATATAAGTCTTTAAACATTACTAATGCCATTGTTCGTTGTTTCGGATGAGAAGGCCGTTTAAAGATGGAATAAGTCAGGAGACCTGCCACGATCACATAGTTTAAAACTTTCGTGGTATGAAGTTGATGACAAGATAATGACCTACTATTTAGGATAGTTGGCCTTTCTATGTTTTTGCAATTACGGCATCACGCAAAGTTTATTTAATAAAATCGTGATGTATAATTTGAAGAAAACTTTATTTTCTGTTTTTTTAGCGCTCGTTCCTTTTTTGCTTCATTCTCAAGCGGTGACTGATAGTTCGCGGGTTTTAAAAGAAGTTATTTTAAAAGGAAAACCGTATCAGGAAGTGATTCCTGTGCAAAGTCTTTCGGGCGTTTTGCTCGACAATTTATCAGCTCATAATGTTGCGGATGCACTTCGTTATTTTGCTGGAACTCAAATTAAAGATTATGGCGGAGTGGGCGGACTTAAAACCGTTGATGTGCGTAACATGGGAACGCATCATGTTGGTGTTTTCTACGACGGAATTCAGCTTGGAAATGCGCAAAACGGCGTAACCGATTTAGGAAAGTATTCGCTTGACGACATGGAATCTTTGACGATGTACAACGGTCAGAAAAGTGAAATTTTTCAATCTGCTAAAGATTTTGCTTCTGCTTCTACGATTTATCTACGAACCAAACGTCCTGTTTTTTCAGGCAATAAGAAAACAAATCTTCTGGTTCGCTACAAAACAATGTCTATCGATTATCATGATCCTTCTTTTAGATGGGAACAAAAACTGAGCGACAAAGTCAGTATGAGTGTAAGTTCAGAATACATCAAATCGAACGGACAATATAAATTTCGATATAAAAGAAAAAATCAAGACGGAAGCATTGCTTACGACACCACAGCCACACGATGGAACAGCGATATTGAAGCTTTTCGATTTGAATCGGGTGTTTTCGGAAAAGTAAATAAAGGGACTTGGGATGCCAAAGTCTATTATTACGATTCTGAAAGAGGCGCTCCAGGAGCAATTGTAGAAAATAAGTTTCGAGATGGTTTCCGTCAATTCGACAAGAATTTTTTCTCTCAGGCTTCTTTAGTAAAAGACGTTTCCGAAAAGTATAAATTTCAATTAAAAGGAAAATACGCTTACGATTATACACATTATATTGCTCGAGATACGACTAATGTTTTAGGCGAAACCGTAACTGAAGGCGCACAATCTGACGATAGTTATTATCAGCAAGAAGCCTATTTTTCGGCAGTCAATATGTACAGCATTTTACCCACTTGGGATGTTTCGCTGTCAACCGATTTTCAATACAATAAATTAAATGCGACTAGAAGAGGAATCCAGACGCAATTTTCTTTCCCACAGCGTTATACCGCATTGGTTTCTCTTGCCACTTCTTACCGATATGAAGGATTTAAAGTTTTAGGAAATGTACTCGCAACCCGCGTTATCGAAGAAGTAAAGTACAATGCCAAAGCGCCCAACAAAACCGAATTTACTCCCGCTATATTTTTGGGTTATACGCCATTTAAGCAATACGATTTCAATTTAAGAGCTTTCGCTAAACGAATTTTCAGAATGCCAACTTTCAACGACTTGTATTATACAATGGTTGGCTCGAGCACTTTGAGGCCAGAATATATGAATCAGTACGATGTTGGTTTTACGTATAATTTTTCAATGAAAAACAGTTTTCTAGATCGACTTTCTTTTCAAGCAGATGCTTATTACACCAATACAAAAGATAAAATTATTGCCGCGCCGACAGGAAATTTATTCCGTTGGATGATGACCAATATTGGGCAAGTAAAAGGAAAAGGAATCGAAACGGTTCTGAATATGGCTTCTCATATTGATAAAGTCAATTTTACCGCAAACTTGACTTATACCTATTCTCAAAGCCAAGATTTTACCAAGTTTTCAGGTTTAGAAATGTCGTCTTACGGAGATCAGATTCCGTACACGCCTTGGCATAGCGGATCTGGAATTTTGAACGCTGGTTATGAATCTTGGAACTTCAACTACAGCTTCATTTATGTCGGAAAACGCTATAACGGAAATGTCAATAATATTAAAGTGAATGAAGTTCAGCCTTGGTACACGCACGATTTTTCAGTTCAGAAATCTTTCGCATTCAAAAATTACAAATTGAACGGAGCGGTTGAAGTCAATAATGCTTTTAATCAGCAATATGAAGTGATTTACAATTATCCGATGCCAGGAAGAACATTCAAATTTATAATCGGTTTTGAGTTATGAAAAAGAGCTTTTTAAAAATAGTATTCAGTTTAAGCATTGCCGTTTCTTTGGTTTCTTGCCGTGAAGACGAAACGATTTTTCTTTCTTCGGATGTAAGTGTTGCGGCGCCAAGAAGCGATGGTAATATTGAAGGTTTTTATCTTTTGAATGAAGGTAATATGGGAATGAACCGAGCGAGTTTGGATGTCTTTAATTACAGAACAGGAAATTATACTACTGATGTTTATTCAGAAAGAAATCCTTCGGTTGTAAAAGAATTGGGAGATGTTGGAAACGATATCCAGATTTATGGAAATAAGGTTTATGCAGTAATAAATGTTTCCAATAAAGTGGAAGTTTTAGAAAAATGGACTGCAAAACGCATCAAAAAAATAGACATTCCAAACTGCCGTTATGTGACATTTTACAAAGACAAAGCTTATGTGAGTTCGTATTCTGGTCCTGTTGCGATAAATCCGAATGCTGAAATTGGTTTTGTTGCTGAAATTGATACGACTTCTTTAGAAATAAAAAGAAAAGTAACCGTTGGCTATCAGCCCGAACAAATGGTGATTCATAACGGAAAATTATATGTAGCTAATTCTGGCGGTTACAGAGTTCCGAATTATGACAGAACAGTTTCTGTAATTGATTTGGAAACATTTACAGAAATTAAAAAAATTGATGTCGGAATTAATTTGTACAGCATGCAGATTGACAGCCGTGGGGATATTTATGTGAGTTCACGAGGCGATTACTACAACACGCCTTCCAATCTTTTTGTTATTGATACGCAGACTGATGAAAAGAAAATGCAACTCGATATTCCGGTTTCTGGCACTTGTCTGGTTAACGATTTATTGTATTACTACAGCGTTTCTTGGAGTTATTTAACGGGAAGCAATAAAGTGAGTTACGGAATTTTAGACACCAAAACTAAAAAAGTAATTTCAGACCAAATCATTACGGATGGAACTGATAAACAAATCATGATTCCGTACGGACTTAAAGTTAATCCCGAAACCAAAGAAATCTACATTACCGACGCTCAAAACTACGTTGTAACGGGTTATATATACTGTTTTACGCCCGAAGGAAAATTAAAATGGAAAACAACCGCTGGGAATATTCCTGCTCATATTGCTTTTATAACTAAAAAATAAACCTTAAAAATGATGAATAAAAACCTTTTGAAAATCACTTTATTTTCGATTCTCTTTTTGGGATTCATTGCTTGTGAAAAAGACAATGAAGAAGAAAAAGAACTGCTTCCGACAGAAGTTCTGAAAGATTCATATACCATTGATCGTTTTAAAGTACTGAATATTACAACAGAACTTCCAAGCACAGCAAAACTGACTTGGAGCGTGAAAGATTCAATTATTTCAGAGAATGCAGATTTGGATTTCATTAGCCCATTTCAGAAAAATTATCCTCTGACTTTAAAAGTGGAATTGAATGGAGAGATAAAAGTTTATTCTTCCTCAATAAATGTACTAAAAGAGACAAAAGCGTACAGTAAATATATTTCTAATGTACTTGATTTTCGTCCAGCAGTTGGTCAGTTTACCAATGAAATTCCGCAATATGTAACAGGAAATACGGAAGCTAACATTATTGCAGCAGCAAAAAAAGCAATTGTGGGGTCAAATACTTCAATGATTTCGCTTGGCGGTTTTGGCGGTTACGTGGTTCTTGGTTTTGATCATACAATTCCGAATATGGACGGTCGAGATTTTAAGATTTTAGGAAATGCTTTTTGGGGAAGTGAAGCCAACGAAGCGCGTTCAGGATCTTGCGAACCCGGAATTATTATGGTGGCTTACGATAAAAACAAAAATGGAAAACCAGATGATGACGAATGGTATGAAATTGCTGGAAGCGAATACTTTAAAAGCTCTACAATAAAGAACTACGAGATAACTTATTTTAAACCAGATGCGAGCAAAACGCCAGTAGTTGGAGCCGAATTTTGGCAAGTTAATACCGAATATATCAAATGGCAGGATAATGCGGGACAATCGGGTTATAAAGTTCAAAATGTATTTCATGACCAAAATTATTATCCGCTTTGGATTGCTGATGCTTCTTATACTTTGAAAGGAACTAGAGTTGCCGATAATTTCTACGATCAAAGCGGCGAAGGTTCGTATTGGGTAGGCAAATCGTTTGAATTTGGTTATGCCGATAACGCTCCAAATAACGACGAAGCTTCGAATATTGATATTTCTTGGGCAGTAGATAAAAACGGAAAATACGTCAAACTACCAGGAGTTGACTTCGTAAAAGTTTACACAGCAATTAATCAGGAAGCGGGCTGGCTTGGAGAAGTTTCTACGGAAGTTTCAGGCGCTTACGATTTGCATCTTAATTAATTTTTTTAAAACACATAGAAACATAGATTTTAGAAGCGTGAAAAGGCGTTTCACTTTGTTTCAAAACACATAGCTAAAAAAGGAAATCTATGTTTCTATGTGTTGAATATAAAAACAACAGATTAACACAACATTTAAAACCAATAAATTATGAGGAAAAATTACTTTATAGTAATCATGTTATTTTTCGCATTTTTAACCAATGCGCAAATAACTATTCAAGGCGTTCCTAGAAATGATGTTAAATTAAAAACAGCAACGCAAAAACAAGTAACGGCAAAAAGTGCCAGTACAACCACTTTTGCAGATATTCAATTTTGGGTAGGGACAGGTTCAAATCAGGCTGCATTTGTCGTGCAATGGAATGATGGTAAAACTTCTGACGCTTTGGTTTGGGGGTTTAAATGGGATGGAACTGCAACAGGAGAAGATATGATTAAAGCCATTGCAAAAGCTGATCCGCGTTTCTTCACGCTGCTTTATCAAGGAACGCAATTCGGATCTGCGATTGGCGGATTTGGTTTCGATTTGAACGGAACTGGCACAAACGGACTTTATAAAGATGGAAATACTACCTATCCATATTATCCTTTTGATGGTATCGTGAATACTTCAGCATATGATTTTGATTCGTATACAGGCATTGATACCAATGATCACTGGTCATCGGCTTGGTATACTGGATATTGGTCGTATTGGGTTAAAGATCCGACAGATAGCGATTATAATTATTCTGGAGTTGGAGCTTCTACTCGTGAATTGCAAAATGGCTCTTGGGATGTTTGGAATTTTAATCCAAATATGGAAATGTTTGATATTGCAACAACTTTTAATCCGGTTGCTCCTTATTCTAAAACTATAGATTATACCAAAGGTTATTTTATGGTAAACGAAGATTGGTTTGGACACGTTAACGGATCTGTAAATTTTGTAGAAAGTAACGGAAATATTAATTATCGCGTTTACAGTGAAGCTAACAATAACAATAGTTTCGGAGCGACTACGCAATACGGAACTATTTATGGAGATAAGTTCTATTTTGTTTCAAAACAGGCAAAAGATGGTGGAGACACGCAATACACGCCAGGCGGAAGATTGGTTGTTGCCGATGCTTTAACCATGAAAAAAATTGCAGCATTTGATAATATTGGAGGAGGAGATGGCCGTTCTTTTGTTGGTGTTGATGAAAAAACTGGTTATATAGGCGCTTCAAATGGTATTTTTCTTTTTGATATTGCCAATATGCAAGTTGGAAGTTTGATTGCAGGAACGGGCGGAGGAAGCCAGTACGTGGGACAAATAGGAAATATGATTCGTACTTCGCAATATGTTTTTGCTGTAAAACAAAGTGCGGGAATTTTGGTAATTGATCCTAAAACAAATACAGTGGTTAAAACTATTGCTGGAGCATTCCATTCGGTTACACAAGCGAAAGACGGAAGCGTTTGGGGAATTCAGAATCAGAAATTGATAAACATTGATGCGTTGACTTTTGCAACAACAGAATATGCGATTCCGACAACTAAATATTTAGGTTCTTGGGGAGCTTGGAATGCAGGAAGTTTTACGTACAGTAATAAAGAAAATGCTTTGTATTGGAACAATAATGTGAGCAGTTTTGTTGGCGGAATTCAAATTGTAAAGTTTGACATTGCTACAAAAACGTTTAATGAAAATTTCGCTACGCTGCCTGGACAAACAGGAACATATAAACAGATTATATATGGCGCAGGATTGCGTATTGATCCAGTTTCAGACAATTTAATTGTAAACACAACAGAAAGCGGATTCGGAGCGCATTACCAAAAAAACTGGATTCATACTTACGACAATACAGGGAAACTGATTGATACAAAAGTATTGAACGATTATTACTGGTTTCCTGCCATGGCAGTATTTCCAGATAATGCGGCACCAACTGTAAACTCGATTTTGCCATCGCAAGTTTCAACAGGAAGTCCAACAATTATTGATTTGAAAACTGTCGTTTCAGATGAAGATAATATTTCGGCAGTAATTGTAAAAACGATCAAATCAAATAGTGATGAAAACATTGTTTCGGCAGAAATTAATGCTAATGAAGAATTAATTTTAACCCCAAAAATTGGCGGAACAGCAACCGTTGTAATTAGTTTTAATTCTAATGGAAAAGTGGTTGAGAAGTCAATTTTGGTTGACACATCGACTTTAGGAAGAGATGAATTCACGAAAGTGCAATTGTCTATTTATCCAAATCCAGTTGCAGATTATCTAAATATCAGCACAGAAGATGAAATTGTAGATGTTGTTGTTTATGATGTCACAGGAAGAACAATCAATACTAGATTAAATAACAATCAAATTGATGTAAGTAATTTTGCTAAAGGTTTTTACATTATCAATATTGTAACTGATAAAGCGAATTACACTCAGAAATTCATCAAAAAATAAGATTTATTGAGCTGTCAGGCTGAGCGAAGTCGAAGCGACATATTTTATTTTAAACATTTAAATAAAAACCTCTTTGCTTAGTTGTAAAGAGGTTTTGCTTTTTCCAATATTTATTAGATCAAAAAGAATAATCCGCTAAATCTGCTAAATCTGCGGGAGAAAAAATTACTCTCGCAGATTTAACAGATTTTGGAGATTAAAGCTATCATGCGCCTCTATTGGGAATTATTTTAAACAAAGAGTTATATTTACTTTTAAAATCTTTTATTATGAAAGCATTAGTAATTGGAGCGACAGGCGCAACAGGAAAAGAATTGGTAAATCTGCTTTTAGAAAGCGCTGATTATTCGGAAGTTTCAATCTTTGTGCGACGATCAACAGGAAAATCACATTCTAAATTAACAGAACATGTTGTTGATTTTTCGGATGTAAATTCGTTTAAAGAATTAATAACTGGAGATGTTCTTTTTTCATGTTTGGGAACAACTTTAAAAGATGCAGGCTCAAAAGAAAAACAATGGAAAATCGATTATGATATTCCAGCCGATTTTGCCGCTGCTGCGAAAGAAAACAAGGTAAATTCTTTGGTTTTGGTTTCTTCTTATGGCGCTTCCGCGAAAAGCAATGTATTTTATTCGATGATGAAAGGAAAGTTAGAAGAACATCTTCAGGAACTGAATTTTCCACAATATATCATTTTCAGACCGGGACCGCTTATTCGCGAAAATACAGATCGTTTTGGAGAAAAAATTTCAATAAAAATGATTAAATTCTTCAACGCGATCGGACTTTTCAAAAATCTAAAACCAATCACAACAGCATTTTTAGCCGAAAAATTAATAAAAGCTCCAAAAGCGCTTCCGTCAGGAAATACGACATTGGAGCTTAAAAGAATTCTTGAATTATAAGTTATGAATTATAAGTTATGAATTATAAGTTATGAATTATAAGTTATGAATTATAAGTTATGAATTATGAGTTATGAGTTATGAGTTATGGAGTTACCAACCCATTTGCAACTTATAATTTATAACTCATAACTCATAATTTAAAAAAAGCTATTTTTTATCCTCAGAAAGAATTAAAGTAGATGGTATATTAGCCAGCCAAGGGCTTTTATTCTCTACTAAATGTTTCCATCCATCAATAGAAATCAGCATAAGATCTTGTTGCTCTAGAAAATCTTTTTCAATAGATTGTTCTTTTCTCAGCGTCAATTGGTTTGGAGCTGCTTGTTCCATTAACCTGATTTTTTCTTTCGTGTCCAGATCGGCCATAATTTTGCCTTCAACATCTAGAATTTCAATTCTAGCGTTGATATTCTGAATAAATTTCTGAACATAGTTCTGAATAAAATCCCAATCTTTTAAATTAAAAAGCGGAATAAATATCGTATTGATGTCAGTTAAATCCTTGTCAATCAAAACTCCAACAGGAATATGCGATTTTGCAATAATTTGTCTTGTTCCGTCATCAAAAGAAGCAGATTCTAAAATGTTTTCTTTTCCAGTTACAGTATTTAATATTTTTTCAGGATTGATAATTCGAGTTGTAAATCCAAGAACTCTACCTAATAAACTTCCTTGGTAGATAGATTGTCCAATTCCAACCAATAATAAATCATGTTTGCTTTTGTTGGCAACATTTACAATTTCGTTGTCAATATCGGCAGAAGCCTTAAACATTGTGGTAATATTACGGTTTAAAGCAACAGATTCTTCTACAACATCTTTAAACTTTTCGTTTTCGTAAACATCTGTATTATAATGATGTAATTCTTCAGAAGGAAGAAAGTGCATGGCTGTAATTTCAGAACTTTCAGCTCTTTTATTTGTTAATCCATCAGCCACTTTAAGCAATGCTCTTCCAGATTCAGGTCGGTCAAAAGACAAAAGAATTCTGTATTTGTTTTTTAACGCAACATCTTCTTCTGTTTCATCTTTGCTAGATCTAAAAAGCCAGTTGATAAAATCTAATGTTGGCCCTGTCATAAATGTAGTAGCAAGTGCCATAATTACAAACATAGAGAACAATTCTGGACTCAAAACTCCAAGATCGTAACCAATATTTAAGGCAACCAATTCGGTTAAACCTCTAGTATTCATCAAAGCTCCGATAGATAAACTGTCTTTCCAGCTTTGTCCCACAAATTTCGCGGCAAGAGCACTGCTGACAAATTTACCAATAACGGCTACTGCAAAAATTAATCCTGCAATTTTCCATAAATAAGGCTCATTTAACAAACCGATTTGTGTTCTTAAACCTGTAAATACGAAGAATAATGGCAATAAAAGTACAAGCGCAACGTCTTCTACTTTTTCAATAAATAGATTTCTAAATCTAATGTTTTCAGGCATAATAGCTCCTGCAATGAAAGCACCAAATAAAGCATGGATTCCGATAATTTCTGTTAAATAAGAAGAAACTACAAGCGTTAAAAAGAAAATAGCAACAATTGGTTTGCTTAATTTATCGCTTGTTGCGTATAAATCTCCAATTCTTTTAAGGAACGGGCGAACCACTTTTATCATTAAGAAAACATATCCTAAAGCTAAAACAACGGTGTACAAAGCACTTCCGAAAGAACCCGCTTTTACAATAGCAATTACAACTGCTAGAATACACCATGCTGTAATATCATCGGCTGCAGCACAAGTAATTACGATTGTTCCTAATCTTGTTTTGTGAATGCCGCGTTCTTGCACAATTCTGGCAAGTACCGGAAATGCGGTGATACTCATTGCAATTCCGGCAAACAAGCCAAACGATGTAAATTGTACATCTGCGGGGGCAAATTCGTCATATATAAAATACGCAAGACCCATTCCTAAAACAAACGGAATGATAATACTCGCGTGGCTTATAACTACAGCGTCGTGAGCTTTGTTTCTTAGAATCTTCATATCGATTTCCATTCCCACGATATACATGAAAAGAATCAAACCGATCTGGCTTAAGAATTGTAAGTTTCCAAGTGATTCAGCAGGAAATAAAGCAGCAGAAAATTCAGGAAGGTACATTCCGATTAAGGAAGGTCCCATCACAATTCCGGCAATCATTTCTCCAATAACGGCAGGCTGTTTTATTTTAATGCAAATCCATCCGAAAATGCGGGCAACAAAGATAATCGTAACAATTTGTGCCAATAAAAGGGCTAATGGATGATGAAGGTTTTTGATAAGAGAATCAAGAAATTCGCTCCATTCGCTTTTATCTGAGGTTGGAATTTTTAGATTTCGGCCAGTTTCTAGTTTTACTCCTAATAAAATAATCCAATACATTAAAAGGGAAAATCCTCCGATAACTCCAACGTAAAAAATACTGTTTCTTAAGTTTTTCATTTACTTTAATTTTTTACTCTTCAAAACCTATTATTTTCTTGTAGAAAAGATAGAAAAATGTCTTTTTTGAAGAGATTAGTTCATAAAATCGGGGCAATTTTATAACAAAATGAGCAGTTACCCAATAGCAGCAATTCAATTTTGTAATGACCTAGAAAAAATTTGTAATGAAATAAAAAATAGTAGAATTTAAGATGTAAAAAATATCAGACAAGGGACAGTTTTTTCAATAAAGTCACGATAATGCAAGGGTTTTAGTGTAAAATATTTTATCTTTATACCTTTACCACTTTAATAAAATGAATAGAAATTATCCAATTCCAGATAACGAATTACAGCGTTTAGCAGCCCTAAAACGTTATAATATACTTGACACGCTTCCAGATGATGCTTTTGACGATGCCACAAAGCTTGTTGCTTATATCTGTGGTGTACCAATTGCCCATATTTCTTTTATTGATGAAGATAGGCAATGGTTTAAATCTGAAATTGGAATAGGAGTTTCTGAAGTTCCTCGCGAAATCACTTTTTGCAACTACACCATTTTAGATACAAAGATTCTAGAAATCAGTGATACTCATGTTAACGAAACATTCAAAGATGATCCCAATGTAACAGGCGGATTTAATGTGCGTTTTTATGCAGGTGTGCCGCTTACAACGCCAGACGGCTATAACATCGGAACTTTGTGTGCAGTGGATCATGTTGTAAAAGAACTGAATGAAAATCAGCGTAATGCACTTTCTATTGTTGCCAAACACGTTATTGCACAATTAGAATTAAGTACAAAAAACAAGCAATTGTATACCCAAAGAAAAATTGCTGAACGTGCTGTACTGGCAAGAGATACTTTTTTGGCCAACATGAGCCATGAAATAAGAACGCCATTAAACTCTATTATTGGTTTTACCGATCTTCTTGCGCAAACTGAATTAGACTCTGTTCAGCGAGATTACATAGAAAGCGTGCAAATTGCGGGAGAAAATTTACTTCTGATTGTAAATGATGTACTTGATATTTCTAAAATTGAATCAGGGAATTTAGTAATTGAATCTGAACCATTCAATTTAAAGAAAACGCTTAAGCATGTCTATAATTTATTGAAAGTAAAAGTTCATAAAGATGTAGAATTTGATCTTTTTTTGGATGCTGAAATGCCAGATATGGTTATTGGTGACCAGGGAAGACTTAATCAGATCTTGGTAAACCTTGTTGGGAATTCGTTAAAATTTACAAGCGAAGGAGAAGTAACAGTTTCTGTAAAGAAAATAGAAGAAACGCAGGAAAATTATACACTTAAATTTTCGGTAAAAGATACAGGAATCGGAATTCCAAAAGATAAACTTGAAACTATTTTTGAAAGATTTACGCAAGGTGAAGAAAGTACAACGAGAACCTTTGGCGGTACTGGACTTGGACTGAATATTGTAAAACAATTAGTTGAATTGCAAAAAGGAGAAGTTCATGTAAAAAGTATTTTAAACCGCGGTTCTGAATTTTACTTTATTCTTTCGTATAAAAAGACAAATTCTGAAGAATCTTCAGTAAAAATAGTTTCTAAAAACGATTTAGGGAATCTTAAAATTTTGCTTTGCGAAGACAACCTTTTAAACCAAAAGCTTGCAAAAAGCGTAATTAATAATTTTGGTTTTGATTTGGATATTGCGCACAACGGCGAAGAAGGTATAGAGCTTTTATCTCAAAATAAATATGATCTGGTTTTAATGGACTTGCAAATGCCTGTTAAAGACGGTTACCAAACGACAGAATATATTCGAAATGAGATGAGATCTGCTATTCCGATTATTGCTATGACAGCACATTCTTTAGTAGGAGAGCAGGAGCTTTGTTACAAAGTCGGAATGAATGCTTATGTGCCAAAACCTTTTAAACAAGCCGTTCTTTTGAAAGCTATAAAAACGGTAATGACACCAGGAAGCGATGCAATGAACAGGAGAATTATAGATATGTCTTTTTTGGATGAAATGGCTTGCGGTGATCTTGAGTTTAAAAAAGATATGATAGATCTTTTTGTTGATAAAATTCCAGATCAGACAGAACAATTAGAAGAAGCATTTAAGAATACCGATCATGAAAATGTGAAGAAACTGGCGCATAATATGAAGTCAAGTATGGATATTTTTATGCTTCAGGATTTAAGCAATTGTCTTTCGATAATTGAAGAAGAAGCTTCAAAAGGCGAGTTTACGGCTGAAACTTTAGATAAAATAAATATTTTCAGCTGTGGAATTGAAGAAGTCGTTAAAATTTTAAAAGAGCTATGATATAAAGGAAATATGCAATAGCTTTACAGTATAAGACGTTATAAATTAAGTTATCCCCCAGATTAAAAAAATTAAAAAATGAGAATTATTGTAGCCGAAGATAATGATATCCTACGCAAATCGTTATCTTTTTTCTTAGAGTCGAAAGGATTTAATGTTGACCAGTTTTCTGATGGAAAAGATGCTCTGGAAGCAATCGAAAAAGAAAACTATGATTTAATATTAACCGACATTAATATGCCAGGTGTCAGCGGGATGGAAATCACGCAACACGTTAGAGAAAACCTTAAATCTGACGTTCCTGTCATTATACTAACTTCTTCGGGAGTTGAGCAAACTGAGCTCGATTCTTTCGACATTGGAGCAAACGAATTTATTGCCAAACCAGTAAGTCCAGCTGTACTTTTAGTGAGGATTAATAAATTACTAAAAACCCGAATCTAATGAAGTTTATCTATTATTCTATTTTTCTGCTTTTTATTTCTTCTGTTGCATTTGCACAAGAAATCAATATAGACGAGACTTTGGCAAATGTGAAACGCGAAGTCGAAAAAGAAAATTACGACAAAGCTTTATCGCTTATCGAACCTTTGCGCGCCAAATATCCAGAAAATGAGGATATACAAACTTATGCAGGACGTATTTACAGCTGGAAAAAAGACTATAAAACAGCAGTAAAAATTTTGTCTCCAATGGCAGACAGAAACAATCCGAATCCAGAAGCTTTGCAGGCGATTGTGAATATTTATTTCTGGCAAGAAGATTATGAAAAATGTATTTCATATTGCGATAAATATCTAGCAATTGATCCAAAATCTGTTGATGTATTGAGGATTAAAGCAACTTGTCTGGAAAAACTAAATCGAGATCAAGAAGCACTAGATTTGATCGAAAAATCGGCTTATATTGATAATAGTACTCAGGCTTTTAGAGGAATTCGTACGCTTATTGGGAGAAAAGCTAAAAATGCAGTTTCGGCTTCTTATTTGAATATTTCAACTTCAGATCCTGGACAATCTCCATTTCATTACGGATATGTTGAGTATTCGCATAAATTCAGCAAATCGGCAATTGTTGGAAGAGCCAACATCGGAAACATAAGTGGTGACACGCAAATGTTATTTGAAACCGATTTTTATCAGACCTTTTCAAACAAAAGCTATTTGTATGCAAATGCTGGAGTTTCTACAGGAGAAACTATATTTCCTGTAGCCAAAGGAGGTTTAGAATACTATTTTGCTCCTCAGAAAAAATTTGATTTTTCGCTTGGCGCAAGATTTATGCATTTTGAGTCAGACGATATTACATTGCTTACAGGTCAAGTAGCTTACAATGCTGGAATTTACACTTTTGCTTACAGACCTTATTACGATCTTTCTAACGAATTGTTTTCTCACGTTTTAAGTGTTCAGCGTGTAAACGAAGAAAAAGAACGTCTTGTAAGACTGGAATTGCAATATGGAAACGTGCCATATTTGTATCTCTACAATAATTTTACACAGCCTTTAAAAGCTTATAGAGTTGGAGTTCAGTATCAGCACCGTTTTGGCGATTCGTTTTTCGTGCGTCCCATTTTTCTTTACGAATATGAAGAATATATACCTGGAGAATACAGAAATAGGTTTAATGTACAATTAATTGTAACGAAACGTTTTTAAAATGACAGAAATCTGGGATTTATATAAAGAAGGTCGTTGGGAAGTGCCTTTTCTCACTTTCTGCGTTTATTTGTTCGTGGCTGCATCTTTCATTCTGTATCTTATAATTGTAGCAAGCAGAAACAGTAAAATCAAAAAAGAACGCCTTACAAAAGAATACAGCGTTACGATAGACAAAATACTGTCGGATGTTATTTTTGACAATGTTCCTTATTCAAAAATTAAAGAAGACAAGAATTTTCTAGTGCTTTTTGATACGCCTTTTTTTAGAGAAGTTTTGACAGAATCTCTTATCAATCTCCATAAAAATTACGAAGGCGTTTACGCAGAGAAATTGGAGCAGTTTTATAAAGATTCTCATTTGATAAAAATTTCCTTTAGAAAACTTAAAAGTTTGAAATGGGAAGTAAAATGTAAAGGAATCACTGAACTAGCAGAATTTAATATTAAAGAAGCGTTTGTTCCAATTATAGCTTGTTCTAAAGCAAGAAATAAAACATTGAAAATTGTTGCTCTAAATGCCGCTATTAAACTTGAAGGGACTCGAAGTGTAAGATATTTAGTCGAGCATTCTGATCCGATTGACGATTGGATGCAACTGAATATTATTGGCGCTTTCAAAAAGCACGATGTTGGCGATACTGAAGGAATAGAGCAATTGCTTCAATCGCATAATACAACAGTAATTACGCTTGGTTTAAAGCTTATAAAAGAACTTAAATTATCGCAGAAAGTTCCTCATGTAGCACAATTGGCAACTCAGACAACAAATGCGATTATAAAATACGAAGCGCAGAGTATTTTGCAGACATTAACAGCATAATAGTACAGAAATGACTTTTTTTAATCCTGAAATAACATGGTTTTTGGATGTATATATACTCCTAATATTGGGTTACGCCATACTAATCATGTCGTCTTATTTAGCGTTAGCCTATATTTCTACAAAAGAGCTTAGAAGATATCTTAAAAGAAACAGTTTTGTAGATTATGATGTTTTGTTAACCAGTGAGTTTGCACCAAAACTTTCGCTTATTGCGCCTGCTTATAACGAAGGTTTAACTATCGAAGAAAATGTAAAGTCACTGCTTTCAATGAATTACAATAATTATCAGGTTATTGTGGTAAACGATGGAAGTAAAGACAATTCGATGGAAATACTGACGAAAACCTACGATTTGGTTTTGACGGATTTAGATTTTCATCCAAAAATTGAAACTAAAAAAATTAAAGGAGTTTATACTTCTAAAAATGCCGCTTTCAAAAAACTAATTGTCGTTGATAAAGAAAATGGTGGTAAAGCCGATGCATTAAACGTTGGACTTAATATTGCTCAAAATCCGTACGTGGTTTGTATTGATGTCGATTGTATTTTGGATAAAGATTCGCTTCTTAAACTTGCAAAACCATTTTTGGAAGCATACGGAAAACGCATCATTGCAACTGGTGGAGTAGTTCGAATTGCCAATCAGTGCGTGATAAAAAATGGACGTTTGGTAGAAGTGAATATTCCGGATGTCATGTTGCCAAGAATTCAGGTTTTAGAATATTTAAGAGCATTTCTTTTAGGAAGAATGGCTTGGGGAAAACTAGACGGATTATTGCTTATTAGCGGTGCTTTTGGCGCTTTTGATAAAGAAATTGCCATACTTTCTGGAGGTTACAGCACCAAAACGGTTGGAGAAGACATGGAACTAATTGTGAGAATGCGCCGTTATATGTTGGATAATAAATTGCCGTATTCAGTAAGTTACATTCCAGATCCGCTTTGTTGGACAGAGGCGCCAGAAGAATTCAGCATATTTAAAAAACAACGTTCGCGATGGATGCGAGGAACCATAGAAACTTTAAGCATTCACAAAAAAATGTTCCTAAATCCGAAATACAGATTATTAGGAATGTTAAGTGTGCCTTATTGGACATTGTTTGAATTTTTAGCGCCTGCAATCGAGTTTATCGGACTCGTAATAACCGTTGTATTCATTGTATTAGGATTATTAAACTGGCATTTTTTCTTCTTATTGCTGCTTTTCGTATATTCGTTTGCGGTTTTCTTTTCGGTTATTGCTTTATATAGCGAAGAAAAAACGTATCATAAGTATCCAAAACAAGCTGACTTTTTTAAGCTTTTGATGGCCGCTTTTATAGAACCATTTTATTTTCATCCGCTTACCGTTTATGCGGCTTTGGTGGGTTACAAAGAAAAAATTATGGGAACTAAAGGCTGGGGCGAAATGACGAGAAAGGGATTTACTAAGAAATAGTGAAATATGACAAAGAAAATTTTAATAGTCGATGACCATTTGGTAGTGCGAAATGGAGTGGCAATGATTCTTGAAAGACAATTTGAGGACGTTGCAATTTCGAATGCTGAAAATTTCTTTGAAGCGATTACACTTTTAAAAAACCTTCCTTTTGACTTGGTTATTTTGGATATCAATATTCTCGGCGGAAAAAATACCGATATGATTACCGATATCAGAGCCATTCAGCCAGACGTTAAAATATTGGTTTTTTCGGCTCACGAAGAAGAACAATATGCGTTAAAATATCTTTCTTCTGGAGCAAATGGTTATGTAGACAAACTCTGCAGCGAAGAAAAAATTATGTTTGCCATTACTTCAATTTTTGAAACAGGAACGTATATTTCGCCTGAATTGGTTAGTAAATTAGTAGATAATCAATCTAATAAAAGAAAACTGAATCCGTTTGAAGGATTATCAAAAAGAGAACTTCAGATAACCGATTTGCTAGTTCAAGGAAATGGAAATTTAGAAATATCAAACATTCTCAATATTCACATGTCTACTGTGAGCACTTACAAAGCAAGAGTTTTTGAAAAACTAAAAGTTAATAATCTGGTAGAGCTCATTAACTTATATAAAACTTTTCAGAGTTAATTATATTCTACCATTATTTCAATTGTAGTTCCTTTGTCAATATCGCTTACAATGTTGATGTTTCCTTCAATAAGAATAAGAAGTTCGATAATCATATGAAGTCCGAGATGATAATTTTTTAAAATCGGAGTTTTGTAAAAATTGTGGTAATAATCGATAAGTTCTTTGCTCATTCCTTTACCGTTATCTACAATTTTAAAATTTAAGATGTTATTTTGAGTGGTGCATAACAGTGAAATTCTTCCGTTTTTGGTGTTTTTTATCGCATTATCAATCAAATTATGAATGATGATTGAAAGTGCTTTTTTGTTTGTTTTCACAAATAAAGCTTTCGGAACATTATTGATGATGATATTGTTTTCAGCTTCGGCAATCTTTTTAAAAATCTGAATGCTTTCTTCAATTAATTCATATAAAGAATAACATTCATCTTCCAGTTTTTTTCCTTCAATAAAAATAGAAGAGTATTTGATAAGATTTTCAACATATTCATACAATTGGGATGTTGATGTCTGTAAAGTTCCTAATTGCTGTTTAAGTTTTGGATCTTCTTGTATAGTGTCGTTTTCAGAAAGATGTTTTATAGAAGAAGACAAGAATTTCAACGGACTTTTGATGTCGTGGCTCATGCTTTTTACCAACATTTCGTGCTGTTTAATTTCTTGTTTTAAGTTGTTTTCCGTGATTTCAAGTTTTTTGACTGTAGCCGCCAATTTTTTTGTCTTTTTCGCAATTACGATTTGAAGCTGCAAGCTTTTTATTTTCTGATAATATAATCTGATGTACCACAGTGAAATAACAAAACCAACGAAAAGAATACAGCAGAGAATTGTAAACCAGATGGTTTGATGAAATTTTGCAGGAACAACAAGAATTACTTTTTTATAAGCATAATTGGTATCAAAACCAGATAAACTTCTAAAGGTTAGGGTATAAGTTCCAGGCGGTAGCGTCGTAAAAGAAATTGATTTATCAGCTTTCAGTCTTTCCCAATGGTCATTGCCCATTTTATCCATTTTAGCTTCAATATTCAAATTTTTTGGATTGCCATAATATGGATAAGAAACTAAAAAACTAACCCTTTGAAAATTATTGTTTAAGACGATAGTATCTTTTGGAGTAATTGTTTTTTGGTCTAAAATCACTCGGTCAATAAAAAGATTTTTGCCAGGAAGTAGAGTAGAAACTTTGTTTGGATTAAAAAACACAAGTCCATTCATTGAAGGAAAAATGATATCGCCATTTTTGAGAATATTTCCGCATGGCTGACACCCGCCATTGAATTCGTTAATCAGAAATCCGTCTGATTTAGTGTATTGATGGTAATAGATAACCGTATTTTTATTCTTGCAATATTCTATTAATGCTTCTCTAGAAACCTGAAAAAGTCCTTTGTTTGTAGATATCCAGAAAAAATTGTTTTTATCTTCAATTATACAGTGCGCAGAATTAAGATAACGTTCTTCGTCTTTCGGGAAAGAATGCAAAACATGGTCAGAATAAAGAAAAAAGCCTTTCTCATAAGTAGTAAGCCAGATTTTCTGTTTGCTATCAATAAAAATGCTTCTGATGCTTATTTTATCTGTACTTTTTACAAAATGTAATTTTTTTGTCTTTAAATTATACTCGTACAAGCCATTACTGCTTGCCAAATAAAGTATGTTGTTTAGTTGGGCAATATAATTAATGTTGTTTTTAAAAATGCCCTCCAGTTTTGCAGTTCCGTTTTTTATAGAATACAATTTTGGCTTATGAAATACATCTTCGCCCATACTAACCCAAATTGTATTGCTATTATCTTTAAAAAAAGTTTTCGGATTTTGATCAAATTGATAAGAAAGATGTTTTTTATATCCCGATTCTTTCAGAAAACAAAGCACTTTCAGTCCTCGACTGATCCATATATTTTTTTCATTGTCGAGTGCAATGCTTATCCTTTCATCCAAATAAATACTTTTGGGGAAATGAATGCTGTCAACAACTCTTTGATTGTTTAAAATCAGACCTTCAGAAGTTATAATTGTGCTATCGCTAAAAGCTTGTGCAGCGTAGTACACTTCGGCTTTTCCTGTTTTCTTTGTTATGGATTTAAAGGTTGGAAAAGAAATAACGCACAAGCCATTTGTGCCACTTCCTAAATAGAGTTTATTATTATTTTGATCATAATAGATCGCGAT